>NZ_CP107783.1:5782083-6124166 GCF_036345255.1 Streptomyces sp. NBC_00569
GCGTCGGGCGCGCAGTAGACGCTGACCTCCACCGAGGTGTCGTACGCCGCCTTCGCGCGGAAGGGGCCCGAGGTCGCGTAGCCGAGGATGCGGCCGGAATCGCGCTCCTGGGCAACCAGCAGCAGGTGCCGGCCGTCTTCAAGGTGGGAGAGCAGCCACGGACGGCGCTCCTGCGGGGTGAAGACGGTCGTGTCAAAGGTGATCGGCGTCTCACGCACATAGTGGTTGTAGAGGTCGGTGAGAGCGTCGAGATCCGCTTCGCCGCCCGGCCTGACCAGCACTTCTGTGGACTCCGTCACGCTGTGGACCTCCCCGTGTCCGGTCGGTGGTGGCACAGGGTACTGCATGATCACGAAAATCGATGGTCCGGTTGGGAATTCTGTCCGGATTCCAGTCGTTGTTTCCATCGGATGCAGGGCACCCGGGAGGGTGTGCCGGGCACCACAGGACCACAGGACCTGTCCACCGCAGGCCCCCGCCCACCATCGCAAGGGAGCACGCATGGCAACCCGTGCCGTCGCCCGTCGTAAGTCCGCCGCCGGCGAGACCGACGGCGCACGCAGTGTTCGCGCCGTAGGCGGCGAGATCGCCGACCGCGACCTGGTCGGCATGTACCTCGACGAGATCGCGCGTACACCGCTGCTGGACGCCGCCAAGGAAGTCGAACTTTCCCAGACCATCGAGGCGGGCGTGTACGCCCGGCAGATCCTCGACGGCGAGGCGGAGAGCGAAGCCGCGGGCAAGGCGTCCCGCGAGGAGCTCGAAGCGCTCGTCGCCGCGAGTGAGCGGGCCAAGGACGTCTTCATCAAGTCCAATCTGCGCCTGGTCGTGGCCGTCGCGCGCCGTTACCCGAGGAGCGGTCTCCCGCTCCTCGACCTCATCCAGGAGGGGAACGCGGGCCTGGTGCGCGCGGTCGAGAAGTTCGACTACCGCAAGGGCTTCAAGTTCTCCACATACGCGACGTGGTGGATCCGGCAGGCCATCACGCGCTCGATAGCCGACCAGTCGCGCACGATCCGGCTCCCCGTCCACCTGGTGGAGGAACTGGGCCGCATCCGGCGCGTACAGCGCGAGTTCAACCGGAAGAACGGGCGGGATCCCGAGCCCGAGGAGATCGCCGCCGAGCTCGAATCCAAGCCCGAGCGCGTCGTCGACGTCCTGGACTGGGCCCGCGACCCGGTCTCGCTGAACATGCCGGTGGACGACGAGGGCGAGACCCAGTTCGGCGACCTCCTGGAGGACACGTCCGCCGTGTCGCCCGAGCAGTCCGTCCTCACGCTGCTGCGCAGCGAGGAGCTGGACGACCTCATCGGACGCCTCGACCAGCGCACGGCGTCCATCATCAAGATGCGGTACGGGATCGACGACGGCCGTGAGCGCACGCTCACGGAGGTCGGCAAGGAGCACGGGCTGACCCGCGAGCGGATCCGGCAGATCGAGAAGCACGCCCTTCTCGAGCTGAAGAAGCTGGCGCGGGACACCGGGTTCGATGCCGCCGCGTGAGGTCCCGGGGGCGCTGCCCCCGGACCCCCGCGCCACGAGTCCTCAAGCGCCGGACGGGCCGGATGCCACCGGCCCGTCCGTGGCGCGGGCCAGACGGCTGCTCAACTCCCTGAGATAGACCGCCAGTTCGTCCGGCCCGTGCACGGTGAACTCGCAGTCCACCAGCGCGAGCCGCAGCGCCAGCCATTCCACCGAGTCGGTCGCCGTCGCGCGCAGCCGGCAGGTCCCGTCGGGCTGCGCCTCGGGCGCGCCCAGCGCCGAGGGCAGCCGCGCCACCACGAAGTCCGCCGGCGCTTCGAACGTCACATCGATGTCGTACGAGGGCCGGCCGCGCCCCGCCATGGACCGCCGCAGATACTCCGCCGCGTCGCCTGTGGGCAGCTCCCGCGGAGCGAACCGCGCACCTGTGGCGAACGGCTCCTCGACCCGGTCCACGCGGAAGGTGCGCCAGTCGTCCCGGTCTATGTCGTACGCCACCAGATACCAGCGCCGCCCCGTCGACACCATCCGGTACGGCTCCGTCAGACGGCGTGACTCCGTGCCGTCGCCCGAGCGGTAGCGGAACCGCAGCCGCTCCTGTCCCGCTGTCGCCGACGCGAGGACCGTGAGCGTCTCCGTCGCGATGGACGCGCCGTCCCCGCCGGTCAGCGGCATCGTGGCGGCCTGGAGCGTGGAGACCCGGTGCCGCAGGCGCGAGGGCAGCACCTGCTCCAGCTTGGCGAGGGCCCGTACGGACGCCTCCTCCACGCCCTCGACGGCGTGCCCCGCCCCGGCCCGCAGGCCGACCGCGATCGCCACCGCCTCCTCGTCGTCCAGGACCAGCGGGGGCAGGGCCTTACCCGCGACCAGCCGGTAGCCGCCCTCCGCGCCCATCGACGCCTGCACCGGATATCCGAGATCACGCAGCCGGTCCACGTCCCGGCGCACCGTGCGCCGGGAGACGCTCAGGCGCGCGGCGAGCTCGCCGCCGGGCCACTCGCGCGGGGTCTGGAGCAGGGAGAGCAGTTGAAGCAGCCGTGCCGGGGTGTCGGTGGTCATGGTGCGTCCCCTCTCGTTCGCGTCCCGTCATCGTGTCCGTCCCGCTCGCGGCGCCCTCGCTCGTGACTTTCGCGGCGCATTCGTTATCGGGAGATTCCAGGGTGCGCGCCATCTAGGACACGGTGTGACCTACATGCCTCCTAGTCTCCCCTTATGACTTCACCCGTGACCACCCCCGACAGGCGACGCTGGTTCGCCCTGGCCATCGTGATGACCGCCGCCTTCATGGACCTGGTCGACGTCACGATCGTCAATATCGCGATCCCGTCCATCCAGCGCGACGCGGGCGCCACCGTGAGCCAGATCCAGTGGATCACCGCCGGATACGCGCTGGCGTTCGCGGCGGGCCTGATCACCGGCGGGCGGCTCGGCGACATCTACGGCCGCAAGCGGCTCTTCCTGATAGGGATCGCCGGCTTCACGCTCGCCTCGGCGCTCTGCGGCTTCGCCGCGAACCCCGAGATGCTGGTCGCCTCGCGCATCCTCCAGGGCGGCATGGCCGCGATGATGGTGCCGCAGGTCCTGTCGATCGTGCACGCCACGTTCCCCGCGGAGGAGCGCGGCAAGGTCTTCGGCCTCTTCGGCATGATCGTCGGCCTGGGCGCCGTCTCGGGCCCGCTGCTCGGCGCGCTGCTCACCGAGTGGAACCTGTTCGGTCTCGAATGGCGCCCGATCTTCCTGATCAACCTGCCCGTCGGCATCGCCGGACTGCTCCTCGGCCGCAGGTTCATCAGCGAGTCCAAGGCGCCCCGCGCCCTCAAGCTCGACCTCGTCGGCGTCGTCCTGGTCACGCTCGGTCTGCTCATGCTGATCTACCCGCTGACGCGCGGCCGCGAGCTGGGCTGGCCCGTGTGGGGTCACGTCGTGATGGGCTGCAGCGTCCTCGTGTTCGGCGCGCTCGTCGCGTACGAGAAGTACAAGACGCGGCGCGACGGTTCGCCGCTGATCGAGCTGTCGCTGTTCAAGGTGAAGAGCTTCGCGGCCGGTGTCGCCGTGCAGGTCGTCTTCGGTGTCGCGCTCGGCGTGTTCTTCCTGGTGTGGACGATGTACATGCAGGTCGGCCTCGGGTGGACGGCGCTGCACGCGGGCCTGACCGGGGTGCCGTTCTCCATCGCCGTGTCGGCGGCGGCCGGGATCTCCGTGCAGAAGCTCGTGCCGAGGTTCGGTCGCAAGGTGCTCCAGACCGGCGCGCTGGCGATGATCGCCGGACTGCTGATCTACATCTGGGAGGCCGGGCGTTACGGCGCCGGGATCACGTCCTGGCAGATGGCGCTGCCGCTCGTCGTGATGGGGGTCGGCATGGGCCTCATCGTCGCCCCGCTGACCGACGCGGTGCTCTCCGACGTGCCGCGTGAGCACGCCGGTTCGGCGTCCGGGCTGATCAACACCACGCAGCAGATGGGTACGGCGCTCGGGCTCGGCCTGGTCGCCGTGGTGTTCTTCGGGACGATCGGCGACCACCTCGCGCCGGCCGAGGTCGGGCAGGCGTTCACCGACGCGTTCAGCAACTCGCTGTGGTACGTCGTCGGCGTGCTCGCCGTGATCTTCCTGCTGATGTTCGCGCTGCCGGGGCGGCCCGCGCAGCACGTCGAAGGGGGCGCGCAGGACGCGGACCCGGAGGCCGGAACGGTGGAGAAGGCGCCGGAACTGGTCTAGTTCCCACGGGACTTCGAGTGGGCGGTCCCCCGCGCAATGGCGCGGGGGACCGCCCACTCCTCGTTTCGTTTCGGCTCGTCGTTCAGCCGGACGTGCGCATCTCGGCGCGGCTCGCCTTCGTGTCCAGGGCCTGGAGCACCGCGCGCGGGTTGCCGCCCCGGACGACCGCCGAGCCGATGTCCTCGCGGATCGCGGCCCGCACGTCGGGCCAGGACGCCTGGTTCACCGGCTGGAACTCCGCCCGCGGCATCTGGTCGATGAACTTCCACAGCGGGCGCTGCGCCGGGTCGGAGCGCAGGGAGTCCGACGCGGACGCCGTCACGGGCAGCGCCGCCTGGCCGCCCCCGTACGTACGGGCCGACTTACGGCTGTAGAGGTACGTCAGGAACTCGCCGCACTCGGCCTTGCGGCCGTTCTGCTTGAACGCGAGCAGCCAGTCGCTCAGCCCGACCGGTGCCGCC
Source organism: Streptomyces sp. NBC_00569 (assembly GCF_036345255.1). Classification (NCBI taxonomy): domain Bacteria; kingdom Bacillati; phylum Actinomycetota; class Actinomycetes; order Kitasatosporales; family Streptomycetaceae; genus Streptomyces; species Streptomyces sp. NBC_00569. The sequence goes on from NZ_CP107783.1 coordinate 5,786,742, forward strand.
GCGCCCCCGTCCCGCTGCGGGAACGCTGCGTGCGCGTATGGGACCTTCGCCTGGTCGGCCGCGTTCATCAGGACCGGGTGGGCGATCATCATGCCGATCTGCCCGCGCAGGAACTGCTCGTACGCGGCCGTCCGGTCGAGGAGCTGGGGCGCGGCGCCGGCCAGGCCCTCGCCGACGAGGCGGTCGCGCAGCCAGGTCAGCGTCGCGATGTTGCTGTTGGTCGCGAAGTCGTAGCCGGTGACGCCCGCGTAGGTGCCGCCGCCGGCCAGCAGCCAGGCGAGGGCCTCGTCCTCGGCGGCCTCGGGGCCGAGCTGGAGCCCGTACGGCGTCTTCACGCCGATGGCCTTCAACGCCTTTGCCGCGGAGCGCAGTTCGTCCCACGAGCCGGGCGCGGAGATGCCCGCGCGCCCGAAGAGCGTCGTGTTGTAGAAGAGGCGCGGGGTGCTCGCCATGAACGGGATGCCGTACTGGACGTAGTGCGCCGTGCCCGCCTGGGCGAACGACTGCGTGAAGTCGGCCTGGGTGGGGATGTCGAAGAGCTCCGACACCGGGTACAGCTTGCGCTGGTCGGCGAACGTCGCGAAGACGTTGGACTGCGCGATGTCGGGCGCCTTGCCGTCCTTCACCCGCTGGGCGAGGGTCCGGTCCAGCTTGGCGAACGGAATCCGTTCGACGCGCACCGTGATGTCCGGGTTCACCTTCTTGTACGCCTTGACGACCTGGTCCCACTGGTCGCCGATCGAGGAACCCACGCTCTGGTCGTAGCTCGCCACCATCAGGTCGAGGGAGGACTTCGACGAGCCGGAACCGCAGCCGCTGAGCCCGTAGGCCGCGGCGCCGGCGAGCCCGGCCGTCTGAAGAAGGAAACGTCGCCGCCGCACTGCTCTCGCCCACCCCTTGGTCGCACGCCAGATCGGTGGCAGATTCTGCCACATAGGCATACTATGACTTCATGCCCGGTAGCTCGACGACTGAGACGCTGACGGAACGACGCAAGGCAGCCACCCGCCTGGACATCGCCCGCACGGCGGCGGCGCTCTTCGTGGAGGACGGCCTGCGCGCCACCCGCGCAGAGGACATCGCCCGCGCCGCGGGGGTCGCCCCGCGCACCTTCTACCGCTACTTCGCGACCAAGGAAGAAGCGGTCGCCCCGCTCTTCGCCGCGGGAGCCCAGCAGTGGGCGGAGGCCGTGCGGGACGCCCCGGCCGCACTCTCCGTGCCCGAGGCGCTGCGGCACGCGGTCGCCCGGTCACTCACCGCGGACGACGCGGCGAACGTGGAATCCCTGGAGTGGGTCAGGTCCCTGCTGCGCATGGCGGCGGAGAGCCCGGCGCTGCAAGCGGTGTGGGGCACCGCCTGCCACGCGTCGGAAGCCACGCTGCTGGCGGTCCTCGAGGAGCGGGTGGGGGGCGGGGGTGACACGGGGGTACCCCCGTCGCTCGCCCTGCGCATGGCCGCCGGGGTCGCCTGCACGGCCATTCGCGTGGGTGTGGAGACCTGGGCCGCGAGCGACGCCCCGGCCGGCGGCGAGCTCGGGCCCGCGGCGCTCGCCGCACGGTGCCTCGCGTCGCTCGGCGACTTCCCGTGGACCCCGGCCTAGCCCCGTCCGCGCCCGCACCCCCTGAACTCACCTGTTCCGCCCTCGACTTCCACTGGAGCACCCATGAACGACCTCACCGGCAAGACCGTCCTGATCACCGGCGGAGCCCGCGGCATCGGCGCCGAGACAGCGCGCCGCGCCGTCGAGGCCGGTGCCAACGTCGTCGTCACCGACGTCCTGGAGGACGAGGGCAAGGCCCTCGCCGCCGGGCTCGGCGAGCGCGCCCGATTCATGCGGCACGACGTGACGTCGGAGGAGGACTGGACGGCCGTCGCCGCGTTCGCCACCGCCGAGTTCGGCGGGATGGACGGCCTGGTCAACAACGCGGGCATCTCCACGGGCCAGCCCCTGGAGACGGAGACCGTCGAGCACTTCCGCAAGGTCCTCGACATCAACCTCACCGGCGTCTTCATCGGCATGAAGACGGCCATCAACGCGATGAAGGACAACGGCGGCGGCTCCATCGTCAACATCTCCTCCGCCGCCGGCCTCATGGGCCTCGCCCTCACCGGCTCCTACGGCGCCTCCAAGTGGGGCGTGCGCGGCCTGACCAAGCTCGCCGCAGTCGAACAGGGCGCGGCGAAGATCCGCGTGAACTCCGTGCACCCCGGCATGATCTACACCCCGATGACGGCCCAGCTCGGCATCCCGCAGGGCGACGGCGGCTACCCGAACACCCCGATGGGCCGCGTCGGCGAGGCGGACGAGATCGCCAAGGCGGCCGTGTTCCTGCTCTCGGACGACTCCTCGTACGTCACCGGCGCCGAGCTCGCCGTGGACGGCGGCTGGACCACGGGCCCGACGGTCAAGTATGTGATGGGCCAGTAGGGACCCCAGGTGCCGCAGGCACGGTAGATGTCCCCGAGGGGCCCGGTTCTCCGCGAGGAGGCCGGGCCCTTCTGCCTGTACGGCCTTCGCTGCTGGGCCCATGGCCCGAACCGTGTCACTCGGGCCGAACGTCGTTCAGACTGTCGACGATGGTTACGGACGGCGGCTGTGCCGGCGCGGGCACCTGGATGAGAATGGGTACGTAGACCATTTCGCCGTGCCTGAACTCGGCCTTCGCTGAAAACCGGTAGCAGGCGATCGCGTTCGGACTGCTGCGCGTCGCATAGCACCTGAGCTTCGATTTCGTCGGTGCAGCCTGCGACTTCTGTGGCAGGGCACCTGACTCACTCGCTGATGCGCTCCATTCACCGAGCGCGAAACAGCAGGAGACCGCAGCGGCCATGCTGACACTCCGCAACGCTGCCTTCTTCATCTCATCACCCCAAAAGCGTGTGAGTGAATGGAGTTGTTCCATCGTCGCACCCCGGCAGGAGACGCGCGAGGCGCCTGGAATCCGTCGCGATCTTCAGTGAGGAACCTCAACGTGCGCACCGATCGGGTGACGGTCGTGGGCGGGGGGTGCAGGTGAGCCTTCAAACAGTGGTTCAAGGTGCCCTCAGGCCTCAACTGATCTGGCCGGATGTCTCGTTGGCCACTCTTGCTCCGCATGGCGGGAGTGCGGTGTGCCGGCGGCTGCGAACAGGAAAATTCCGGCAAGGCAAGACGGCGGCACGGAGTGAATATCCAGATCGTCATCGTCATCGCCATCGCCATCGCCATCGTCACCGACTCCGCGGGCGACCTGATCCCACACTCGCCGGCGGTGCCGGGCGCACGACTCATGATTCCAGTAATCAATTCATATCGGGCGATCATCTGGCACTCTGGCCGGCGCCGACAACTTCCCGGGCGTCAGGATGCCGGGTTAGATTTCAAAGCGATGAATGGGTGATGTTCGCGACGACACTGAGCGCTTGGGTGGGGTCCAGCCTCCGGCATGTGAGTCTTTATCGGTCATGCAGCCCTGCATCGATATTTGAGCTTGCACAGCTCGGAATCCAAGGGGAAGAACCTTGCGTAGAATCCAGCACGTTCTAATCACCGTCGCCGCAGTCGGGAGCTTCGCCGTTGCAGGCATGGGTGTCGCTCATGCAGACACCACGAACAGCTACAACGGCCCGACCTACAACCTGAACTTGATCAGTTTGCTGGGGGGCCAGACCCCCCAGACCCCGCAGACCCCGCAGACCCCGCAGACCCCCCAGACCCCCCAGACCCCGCAGACCCCCCAGACTCCGCAGCTCGCGCAGCAGTCGACTGGAAGCGCACGGGTGGATGCTGCTCCGTCTGGGGACGCCGGGAATGATGGTGCCGGGAATGAGGCGAAGCACAACACGCCGAACACGCCGAACACGCCGAACACGCCGAACACGCCGAACACGCCGAACACGCCGAACACGCCGAACACGCCAAACACCCCGAACACGCCAAACACCCCGAACACGCCGAACACGCCGAACACGCCGAACACGCCGAACACGCCGAACACGCCGGGCCTCGTGAGGGCGCTCACCGCGCTGCTGCAGCCGGGGGGGCAGCTGCTCTGAGACCTGACGTCGTAAAGATGGGGCAGCGCAAGCGATTGCTGCGCTGCCCCATCTCTATTTCTTGCAGTGGCGTCAAACCGGGGTGTTCGGGGTGTTGGGGGTGTTGGGCGTGTTCATTCCGCCACCCGGAGTGTTGGGCGTGTTCGGGGTGTTGGCTCCGCCACCGCCGCCCGGTGTGTTGGGGGTGTTGGGCGTGTTCGGGGTGTTGACTCCGCCGCCCGGGGTGTTCGGGGTGTTGGGGGTGTTGACTCCGCCGCCACCGCCCGGTGTGTTGGGGGTGTTGGGCGTGTTCGGGGTGTTGACTCCGCCGCCCGGGGTGTTCGGGGTGTTGGGAGTGTTGACTCCGCCGCCACCGCCCGGTGTGTTGGGGGTGTTGGGCGTGTTCGGGGTGTTGACTCCGCCGCCCGGGGTGTTCGGGGTGTTGGGAGTGTTGACTCCGCCGCCACCGCCCGGTGTGTTGGGGGTGTTGGGCGTGTTCGGGGTGTTGACTCCGCCGCCCGGGGTGTTCGGGGTGTTGGGAGTGTTGACTCCGCCCCTGCCACCCGGTGTGTTGGGGGTGTTGGGCGTGTTCGGGGTGTTGACTCCGCCGCCCGGGGTGTTCGGGGTGTTGGGAGTGTTCACTCCGCCCCTGCCACCCGGTGTGTTGGGGGTGTTGGGCGTGTTCGGGGTGTTGACTCCGCCGCCCGGGGTGTTCGGGGTGTTGGGAGTGTTCACTCCGCCCCTGCCACCCGGTGTGTTGGGGGTGTTGGGCGTGTTCGGAGTGTTGACTCCGCCGCCCGGGGTGTTCGGGGTGTTGGGAGTGTTCACTCCGCCCCTGCCACCCGGTGTGTTGGGGGTGTTGGGAGTGTTCGGAGTGTTGACTCCGCGCCCCGGGGTGTTGGGGGTGTTGGGGGTGTTGGGTGTGAACCTGTTCCTGCCACCCGGGGTGTTGGGGGTGTTGGGGGTGTTGGGTGTGAACCTGTTCCTGCCACCCGGGGTGTTGGGGGTGTTGGGGGTGTTGGGTGTGAACCTGTTCCTGCCACCCGGGGTGTTGGGGGTGTTGGGGGTGTTGGGTGTGAACCTGTTCCTGCCACCCGGGGTGTTCGGGGTGTTGGGGGTGTTGGGGGTGTTCACTCGGCCCCTACCCGGGGTGTTTGGAGTGTTCGGGGTGTTGGGGGTGTTGACTGTGCCCCTACCCGGTGTGTTCGGGGTGTTGGGGGTGTTCGGGGTGTTGGTTCCGCCACCGCCGCCCGGTGTGTTCGGGGTGTTCGGTGTGTTGGCTCCGACGCCACCGCCCGGTGTGTTCGGGGTGTTGGGGGTGTTCGGGGTGTTGGTTCCGCCACCGCCGCCCGGTGTGTTCGGGGTGTTCGGTGTGTTGGCTCCGACGCCACCGCCCGGTGTGTTCGGGGTGTTGGGAGTGTTGGGGGTGTTGCCTCCGCCATCACCGCCCGGTGTGTTGGGGGTGTTGGGGGTGTTCTGTTGGTGCGCAATTGCAGGGACCTGGGTCGTGGACACAGCCTCTGCGCTGGCTACGCCAACTGTTGCAGAGAGCAGCGCCGCGGCGCAGGAGGCCCCTGCGATACGCGTGATCCGGTTTCGAGCAATGAACATGGGAGACCTCGCCCTCGGTTTCCAACCAGGTGAACCGTCCCATTGGGCGGCCGGCATTTCGCCTAAACATTGAGTGCCCGAATATTCGCTCGGTGAATATTCGACGCTGAGAGGTTCAAGCCGGGTTACCTCCTCCCGGAGGAGTTGGCGAGGACGCCGAATAGGGATCTGGGGTGGGTGGCTGCGACCTGCCCAGGGCATACACAACCGCACTGTGCTCCAGAGGATGGTCCGCACCAGCCGAAGCCACTGTTGTGGCGGGCAGCACGATGAAAACCCCCGGCTGTGCGCAGTGCGTGCTGGGCGAGCACTGACCATGGCTCGAGGATCCTTCTGAGAACCCGATCCTCAAGTGGAGTGCCGCGGGGAAAGCGATTCTTCGAGATGTGGAATCACACCCTCGGGAGCAATTAACTCCAGACATTCGCTTGACTGCCACTCACATTTCCAGCCTAGTCCAGACGTTGCGGCTCGACCACTCGAGTGAACATCCCGTACGACATCCGCCGCCTACTCAGTTGGATTTGTCGTGCAGGAGAATGCAGATGGCTTCATCGGCTCTCCCCGCCATGGCATCCGGTCGCGCGAGAACAGGGATATCCCCAGGTCGGGGAGCCTTCGGCGACCGCTTGCCCGACGCCTGCCCTGCCCATATCGGCCATGGCGCTGGCCATACACTCACATTAGCCCCGGCGCGACGCCAACGCAGCTTGCAGCGTGGTCCGCCCTGTGTATGAGCGCAGTTCCGGCCGACGGGCACCGCAACGGCAGCATCCAGCTGCTCCCCGTCCTGTCGATGCGATTCTGCGGGCGGCGGCCGGCCTCACTCTGTGAAACAGCAGATGCGGATGTCGTGACCCCACAGGTCGCTGCGACGACCAGCCTGGTGATCTGCCGAAAACACGGGTCCGGCTTCCGGGAGAAGCATGGGGAGCGCGTCCTGCACCTGGTTTCCCCGACCAGACGTGAGGCACCAAGACCGAAGTGGTCCGCTCTCCGCACCACTTCGAAGGAGGCTCCCCTCGAAACGTCTGGCTGGCCTCTGCATGGAAGTGTGCCTAGGCAACCTATATTTTGTTGAACCAGCATTTACGCGCTGCCGGATACTCCTTCGAGAGCATTATTCCGAATAAGCATTGCCTTATAGGTCCAGGAGCTCCAGAGCGCGTAAAGGCCCTTGCTGGAGTTTTTCTGGACCTCGTTCATCCCGAGGGCGCGATCCCGTTCGCCGCGACGGGCCCCTGCGCGTCATACCCGCCTCGATGGGGGCGCGGCCACCGGCGCCCTGTCCGTCACCGTCGGCTGCACCCTGCGCGCCGCGCGCGACGGCATCCTCGTGGTTCTGCTGATCGGCACCCATTCCTGTGCCCCACCACGATCGTCGAGAAGGAAGAGGAGAAGGAGACACCGGTTGTCGCATGAGCGGACAGTTCCGAACTGTCCGCTCATGCGAGATACGTCACGGTCCGGGGTCAAAGTTCCGGAGCGTGGTGTTGACTGGGCCCATGCCTGAACACCTGTCGTACTTCCAGCAGATAGGGGTGGCGTTCCTCGGGGCCGCCACCGTGGTGTGGGTGGTCGGTCTCGTCCGGCTGGTGCGCCATGTGGGCTGGGGCGCCGAGCAGCCCCTCGCCTCGCTGCCGGTCCAGGGTGGTCCGCCCGCCCAGGAGTCCGTGCCGCTGACGCCGGACGAGCGCGACGCGTTCGCGGGCCTGGTGCGACAGTTCAGCCGCCGTTAGTCGCCGGCCCGCGGTCCGCGGCCGGCGCTGGCAGAGCTAGCCGCAGCTGGGGCGGGAGCGGTCGGCGGCGCGGCGCTGCATCGCCGCGCGGGCCTCGTCCTGCGTGGCGTACACCTCGCACATGTGACGGCCGTCCGGCGTCGCCGTGTGCTCGATCTCCCAGAGACTGATCTCGCTGCCGTCGTCCAGCAGGAACGCGTGCTCGTACAGCGTGAAGCCGAGGCGCGGGCGGCCGAAAGCCTGCGTGATCTGGTGCGCGTACGCGGTGTGCAGGAGTCGGGCCGTGTCGGGTCCCGGGCGGTCCTCGTTCTCCGCGCGGCGCAGCAGGCGGCGGGCGTGGTCCGCCGAGTCGTCGGCCGCGTAACTGCGGCGCGGCTCGGGGATCGACGGGAGCTGGAGCGGGAGCGGCAGCTCGAAGTCGGGCGCGGCCTCGCGGGGCAGCGGGAGGCGGTCGGTCGCCAGGTGGAGGTCCTCCTCCGACGTGTACACCTCGTGCTGGGTCCCCCGCTCGGGCATCGTGTTGTGGACGAGCTCCCACAGGGTGAGGGCACTGCCGTCCGCGAGCAGCCACGTGTGCCGGTACGTCTCGCGGTGCAGGCCCGCGCTGTGGTGTGCGGAGTGCAGCGAACTGTCGTACGCGAGCGCGCAGTCGAGGCGGGCGAGGGCCTCGTCGGGCAGCTCGAAGGAGTTCAGGGCCCGGCCCAGCAGGCGCCCGAGGTGCTCATCCGGCTGGTGCGTGCCGTCCGGCTGATGCGACTCGTGCGACTCGGGTGGCTCGTACGCTGCGGTGTCGTACGGAACGCTCAAGGCATCTCCTGGCGTTGCTACATGTCACCTTGTGGGTGCATACCGTAGCCCCTAGGTCGGACATCATGTCCTCGAAATCAGAAACGAACGGGCCGCGCGGAGAAGTTCCCGCGCGGCCCGTCCTGATGAGCGCGTCAGACGGCGCTGCCCGCCGTCCACTGGCTCCACGACATGTTCCAGCCGTTGAGGCCGTTGTCGGGCGCGATGGTCGTGTCGGGGGAGTGCTTGACGGTCACCACGTCGCCGACGAGCGAGTTGTCGTAGAACCACTTGGCGATCGTCGCGCCGCCCGCGCCCTGGACGTCCGCGAGGCCGATGCACCCGTGGCTGGTGCCGGAACGGCCGAAGGGCGGATTGCCCTTCGGGTACCAGTAGTTGCCGTGGATGAACGTGCCGGACGAGGACAGGCGCATCGCGTGCGGGACATCGGGGATGTCGTACTCGCCGCCGAAGCCGACCGTCGACCCGTTCATCCGGGTCTGCACGAACTTCTCGGAGATGACCATCTGCCCGTTGTACGTCGTGTGCTGCGCGCTGCCGGCCGAGATCGGGATCGACTTGACCGTCTTGCCGTCCCGCACGACCGTCATCGTCTGGGTGTTGACGTCGACCGTGGAGACCTGGGAGCGGCCCACGGTGAAGCTGACGGTCTTGTTCTGGACGCCCGTCACGCCGTTCGCGCCCTGCACGCCGTCCAGGTCGATCTTCATCGTGACCTTGGAACCGGCCTTCCAGTACTCCTCGGGGCGGAAGTCGAGCCGCTGCGCGCCGAACCAGTGGCCCACGATCCGCTGGCCGCTGCTGGAGGAGACCGTGATGTGCGACTGCACGGTCTTCTTGTTCGTGATCGCCTTGTCGAAGGTGAACGACACCGGCATGCCGACGCCGACGGTGGTGCCGCCGTCCGGCGTGTACGTGCCGATGAAGCTGCCCGACGTGGTGACCGTCGTGAAGATCGAGTTGGCGGCGGCGGTGCGGCCGTCGGAATCCTGGGCGGTGGCCGAGATGCGGTACTTCGTCCCGCGCTCGAGCTGTTCCTCGGGCTTCCATGCCGAGCCGTTGGCGGTGAGGGAACCCGGCACGGTCTTCCCGCTGTCGGGCTGCGTCATCTTCACGTCGGTGAGCTTGCCGGACTTGACCTTCACGCCCGTCGCGTTGATGGACGCCCCCGTCGAACCGTCCTTGGCCGAGATCGTGATCTGCGCGGCGGACGAGCCCTTGCCCTTGGAGGCGCCGTTCTTGCCGTCGGAGTTCTCCGCGTCGGCGCTGCCGCCGCAGGCGGTGAGGGCGAGCGCGCCGACGGCGACCGCGGCTGTCGCCACCAAGACCTGCCGCGCGGTACGCCTGCGGCCCCGCTCGGGCTGCCGGGGGTGCTGCTGGTGCGCGGCTGTGTCCTGGGTTGTCACGAGATGCTCCATGATCTGTCAGTTACTCCAGTGTGTGTAGAGAGGGCGAACTGACCGGAAAGGTTCCTGCGGGACGGTGTGAACGGAGACACAGGTCACGCCAGGAACCGGGCGGGCCGGGCGCTACGTGAATCCTGGGCTTCGTGAGCCATGAGTTCCGTGAGCCACGTGCTCCGTGGGGCGTGTGTCCGTGCGCCTCGGCGCGCGCCCGTGTGGTGGGCGCCCCGTGCCTCAACTCCCGTACAGATCCCCGTACGAGAGGTACGTCCCGCCCGGCCCCCGCACCGACTCCGCCGCGAGCACCGCCCGCACGATCGCCCGCGTCACCATGTCCGCGCCCGCCGCGAGGATGTCGTTCAGCGCGAGAGGGTTGGCCTCGTCGAGGGGGCGCGTGCCGGTCGCGACGGCGAAGACGGTGTCCCCGTCGTTGAGGAGGTGCACCGGACGGACGGCGCGCGCTATGCCGTCGTGCGAGGTGCCCGCGAGCTTGTGCGCCTGGGAACGGGTGAGCACCGCGTCCGTGGCGACGACGGCGAGCGTGGTGTTCATCGGCGGCGCCTGTCCGGCGGCCTCCTCCTTGATCCGCGCGATCCGTTCCCGCGCCGCCGCGTGCGCCTGTGGCGAGGGGTACGGATACGGGTCCGAGCGCGGGTGGGGTCCGCCGTCCCGCTCGTCGGCGGGGTCCGGGCCGAAGAGCCGTCCGTAGAGCGCGCCCGTCGCCGGATCGACCGCGGAGCCCACCGCGTTGGCCACGACCAGCGCCGCGACGGTCACCCCCGAGTCGAGCACCGTGCTCGCCGTGCCCACTCCGCCCTTCAGCCCGCCGATCACCGCGCCCGTGCCCGCGCCCACCGATCCTTCCGCGACAGGTGAGCCCGGCGCGGAAGCGGCCGCCGCCTCGACCGCCGCGCGGCCCGTCGCCGCGTCGGGCCTGGCCCGGAACGCCCCGCCGCGCCCCAGATCGAAGACGCACGCGGCGGGGACGACCGGCACCACCTCGCGCGGCCCGGCCCCCACCCGTACGCCCCGGCCCTGTTCCTCCAGCCATGCCATGACACCCGACGCGGCGTCCAGGCCGTAGGCGCTGCCGCCCGTCAGGGTCACGGCGTCGATGCGCCGGACCACATTGCGCGGGTCGAGCGCGTCCGTCTCCTTCGTGCCCGGGCCGCCGCCTCGCACGTCCACGGCGGCGGTCATCCCGCCCTCGGGCGCGAGCACCACCGTCGTCCCGGTCAGCCAGCCGCCCTCGCCGGCGCGGGTGGCGTGACCGACCCGCAGGCCGGCGACATCGGTCAGGGCATTGCGCGTGGGCGTCGTCATACGGCATCCGTATCACGTGAGTTGGGCCCCGGGTCCGCCTCCGCGCACGCCCTGCGGGCGTCAGGTTCACGCCCACGGCGACGGTGAGCGCGGCACGACGCCCACCCGCGACGTCCGCGAACTTCGCCGTGACCAGCCACCTGTGGTGCTTCGTGGGCTTCTACGTCACGTGCATCGGCCTCTGCCGGTGGTCCTACGCCCGCAAGAGCGCCGAATCACCCAGCTGACCCCACGACCCGAACGGCCCGCACCCCTGCACCCGCCGCGCTGCACCCCTGCACCCCGCCCCTGAGCCATGCCCCTGCTCCCCGCGCCCAGCCGCCCGACGGACGTACGCTGGGGGTATGAGCACCGCCCCTGCCCCCGAACCGCGCGATCCGAAGAGCGCGCTGGTCTTCGACGATCCGCTGAGCACGCAGTCCTCGGACGACACGGACCGAGGGTGGGGCGAGCGACCCCCCGCCGGCGGTGACAGCGCCGCCGACCTGGCACGCTTCCTCGACGAGAAGCCACCCCACCACCTCTGAGCCGCCCTAGGGCTCGCTGTGTCCGGAGCCGCGCTGCGCCACCAGGGCGTCGCGGATCTCCTTCAGGACCTCCAGCTCGGACAGCTCCACGACCTCCGCGGCGCCTTCTTTCGCGGCATCCCGGGCCGCCTTCTTGGCGAGGTACTTGGCCATCGGCAGCACCATCAGGAAGTACACGACCGCGGCCGTGATCAGGAACGTGAGAGTGGCGCTGAGCACCGAGCCCCACAGGATCGATGCCGTCGTCGCCCGGGCAGGTGCCCTTCAGGCACGACGTGTAGCCGTTCAGGTCCTTCGTGCCGAACGCGCCGACCAGGGGGTTGATGACGCCCTTCACGACGGAGTTCACGATGTTGGTGAATGCGGCTCCGATGACGACGGCGACCGCAAGGTCGATCACATTGCCGCGCATCAAGAAGGCCTTGAAGCCCTCCCACAGACTCGGCTGCTTCTTCTCGCTCACCAGAAGGCCTCTTTTCACTTGTGCAGGATGTGGAGCAAACAGTTCCGCAACCTACGGCAGCGCTTGGCGGGCCTGTCCAATTCGCTGACTCGAACGAGGGACTTGACTTCGAAACCCTGCGGACCGGCCCGCCCGGGCACCCGGAAATGGTCACCACAGGGTCACCGCCAGCCGCGAGGTGGCACCGGCCCCGGCCAGCCGCGCCGCCGTCTCTCGAGGCACGGACAGGACGACGAGAGCACCGCCCGCCGCGGCGACTTCGCCGGCTGACTCCGCGGACTCCGCGGAATCCGGCACGGAACTGACCCGCGCCCCCGCCGCCACGACCCTGCCGCCCTGACCCCCGGGTCCCTGCCCATCGTCGGCGCCGGCTCCCGAGCCCGCCGCGACGACGTCGACCCGGTCACCGGGCCGCAGCAGCCGCACCGCCGCCGCGTCCGCGATGCGCACCGGCGCGGACACCGTCACGACCGATCGCCGCACCCGCTCCCGTCCGGAGCCCGAGGACTCGGAGCCCGAGGGGCCCGCACCGGCAGAGGCGGAACCGGAGGACTCGGAACCGGTGGACCCCGCCCCCGACGGGCCCGCGGCCACCAGCACCGCCGCCGTCACGGCGAGACCCGCAGCGACCGCCCGCCGCCGGTGCCGGCCCGCACGCCGTGGCCGCCACCGCCCAGCGCGCACCCGCAGCGGCGCGAAATGCGGGACCTCGCACGTCGGGGGAGTGCTGAACGGGGACATGGGCGACCACCACCTGGATCGAGAGGCATCGGACAGCATCGAAGAGCCTCGGAACGCGCAAGCTCGAAAGCTCGCCTCGCGTTCCACGATCCAGGCCCGCGCCGATTCCCGCTGAGCCCCGTGCACTACTCGCCGGTTGTGGACAACTCCCTCACCCGAAGGCGAAGTTCAGCACCGGGCAGCTCTGGTGAATACTGGTCAGCACCAGCCGACACCGGTGAGCACCTCTCAGCACGCGGCTACGGCAGCACGATCCCCGGATCCATCCCCCCGAGCGCCCTCACGCACAGGCAGTCCCGCTCGCCCTCCGCAGGCAGCCCCGCCACGGCGTCGAAGAGCACCGTCCGCAGCCGGTCCACATTCGCGGCGAAGACCTGGAGGACGTCGTCGTGCGACACGCCCTCGCCGGCGTCGGCGCCCGCGTCGAGGTCGGTGACCAGGGTCAACGACGTGTAGCAGAGCTCGAGTTCACGGGCGAGCATCGCCTCGGGGTGGCCGGTCATGCCAACCACCGACCAGCCCTGGGCGGCATGCCAGCGGGACTCGGCGCGGGTCGAGAACCGCGGCCCCTCGACGACCACCAGCGTCCCGCCGTCCACCGGCTCCCAGTCGAGGCCGCGCGCAGCCTTCACGGCGACCCGGCGTCCGGCAGGGCAGTACGGGTCGGCGGGCGACACGTGCACCACGTTCGGCACGGTCCCGTCCGCCAGCGGCTCCCCGTCGAAGTACGTCTGCGCACGGGCCTTCGTCCGGTCCACGAACTGGTCCGGCACCAGGAGCGTCCCCGGTCCGAACTCGGGCCGAAGGCCGCCCACGGCGCACGGGCCGAGGACCTGCCGGACGCCCACGGAGCGCAGGGCCCAGAGGTTGGCGCGGTAGTTGATGCGGTGCGGCGGCAGATGGTGGCCGCGGCCGTGGCGGGGCAGAAAGGCGACCTTGCGGCCCGCGATCTCGCCGAGGAAGAGCGAGTCGCTCGGCGCTCCGTAAGGGGTGTCGACCTGGACCTCGGTCACGTCGTCCAGGAACGAGTAGAAGCCTGAGCCGCCGATGACGCCGATCTCGGCCGTGACCCGTGTGTTCGCCGTGTTAGCCGTGCCCGGAACTGTATTCGCCATGTCCGGCACAGTATCCGCCCGGGAACGCCGAAAACCCCGTCGTCGAAGGACGACAGGGTTCCGTAAGAACGTGACCGAAGGGGCCGAGCGGCCTTACGCGGCGGAAGAGCTCGAGGACGAGCTCGAAGAAGACGAAGTGGAGGCCGAGGACGTCGACGTGGAGGACGACGACCCGGACGACTTGGCGTCCGAGGACGAAGACTTCGTGTCCGAGGTCGACTTCGCGGCCGACGACGCCGGCGAGCTGCTCGACGAGGAGCCGCGGCTGTCGTTGCGGTAGAAGCCCGATCCCTTGAAGACGATGCCGACCGCCGAGAACACCTTCTTGAGGCGTCCGTCGCAGCTGGGGCACACGGTCAGGGCGTCATCGGTGAACTTCTGCACCGCCTCGAGGCCCTCGCCGCATTCGGTGCACTGGTACTGGTACGTCGGCACTTGCTTCCTCCTGGCACTCTCACTCGATGAGTGCTAACGACAATCCATAGTGACGTATTCCGCGAGATCAGTCCACTGACACGGGCACTCGGTGACCGACGCCACGCGCCACGGTCAGGCCTGTCGACGGCGGGACGAGACGGGATCGCAGGGTCGCCAGGATCAGCAGGGCGAGCACCGTGCCGCCCATCGGGACGAGGAATCCGGCGCCGTCCCAGAGGCGGTCCTCCAGCTGGCCGGCGACCGTGACGGCCGCTGCCTGGCCGAGCGCGACCGCGCCCGTGAGCCAGGTGAAGGCCTCGGTGCGGGCGGTCGGGGGGACCAGCTTCTCGACGAGCGTGTAGCCGGTGATCAGGGCCGGGGCGATGCACGTGCCCACCAGCAGGCCGATCCCGGCGAGCAGGAGCACGGACTGCGCGGCCCAGAGGCCGGAGGCGGTCACGGCGAGGGCGGTGTAGGCGAGCAGGAGGCGGCGCTGGGGCGCGATCTTCCAGGCGACGGCTCCGCAGACGATGCCGGAGAGCATGTTGCCCGCGGCGAACGTCCCGTACAGGACACCGTTCAGGCCGGGCTCGCCGATCGACTCGGTGAAGGCGGCCAGGGCGACCTGCATGCCGCCGAAGACGGAGCCGATGCCGAGGAACGCCACGATCAGGACACGCACTCCGGGGACGCGCAGCGCGGAAACGTGCTCCACGCGTGCGTGGACGTCGCCGGTGGACCGCGAGGGCCGGGGCTGCGTGCCGCGCTGCGCGGCGAACAGGAGGCCGCCCACAAGCGTCAGGGACGCTTCCGTGACGAGACCGGCGGCGGGGTGCACGCCGGTGCACAGGGCGGTCGCGAACAGCGGGCCGAGCACGAACGTGAACTCGTCCGTGACCGACTCGAAGGCGGCGGCCGTGGTCATCAGGGGCGAGCCCTGGAGCTTGACGCCCCAGCGGGCCCGCACCATGGGCCCGATCTGCGGGGTGGAGGCGCCGGTCGGGACCGCCGCGACGAACAGGGCCCACAAGGGGGCGCCGCTGAGCGCGAGCAGCGTCAGCAGGAGCACGGACGCCGTGTGCAGCAGGACGCCGGGCACGAGGACGGCGCGCTGCCCGAAGCGGTCGGCGAGCTTGCCCGTGAAGGGGGCGAACAGCGCCATGGAGACGCCGGTGGTGGCGGAGACGGCGCCGGCGGTGCCGTACGAGCCGGTGGTGTGCTGCACGAGCAGGACCGTCGAGATGGTGAGCATCGCGAACGGCTGCCGGGCGGCGAAGCCGGGGAGCAGGAACGTCCAGGCGCCGCGGGTGCGCAGCAGCTGTCCGTATCCGGGGCGCTTGTCGGTGACCGTGGCCGTGTAATTCTCTGGCACGGCCCTTGCCTTTCTGCCGCCTGGTAGCGCTGACCCGGTGGGGCGCGCCGAGAGCCGTCCTCATGCGCCGGGAACCGAGTGATACCGGGGTCCGCGCCAGGAGGGCCTGGGCCATGCAGGGTATGCAAGGGAACCGCGGCCGCTTTGCGGTCGCGCCGGCTCTACATCAGGCAGAGTCGGTGGAACTTCAAGTGTGTACCGACATGCTAACGGCCGGACGGGCCGATTTCTTCCGCGTAGCGGAACTTCATCCACCGGTGATCGACCCGCCACCCACCCGTCACCCCACCCACTCGCCGGCTCCCGCAAGGAACCCCGGCTCCCTCCCGGCCCCTCAGTTCCGGCCCGGCACCCACGGCCCGGTGCCTTCGCTCCGGCCCAGGCGCCCAGGTTCCGGCCCGGCACTCCAGTTCCCGCCCTGGCGCCCCCGCTCCCGCCTCGACGCCCGAAGGTCCCGCCCGGAGCCCCCGCTCCCCGCCTACTGAGCCCGCCGTCCGTGCCCCGGGGACCCGTTCCCCGAGAGCCATCCGGCGAGCTTGCCGCCCTGTGCCACGGCCCGCAGCCGGGCCTCGGCCTCGTCCCGCACCTGGTCCGTCGCCACCACGAGCAGTTCGTCGCCGTGCCGCAGGACGGTCGTCGGCAGCGGCACGAAGGACCGCTTCTCGCGCACGACGAGCGTGACGGCGGCACCCGAGGGCATCCGCAGCTCGCTGACCTCGACGCCGTGCATCCGGGACTCCTCGGGGATCGTCACGGACAGCAGATGTCCGCGCAGTCGCTCCAGGGGCGCCGACTCGATGCCGAGGTCGGCGGCGGACGCGGAGTCGCTGCCGAGCTGCAGCTTCCGGGCGAGCCAGGGCAGCGTCGGCCCCTGGACGAGCGTGTAGACGACGACGAGGACGAAGACGATGTTGAAGATCCGGGTGCTGTCGTCGACGCCGTTCACCATGGGAATGGTCGCCAGGATGATGGGCACCGCGCCGCGCAGTCCGGCCCAGGACATGAGGGCCTTCTCCTGCCAGGGCATGCGGAACGGCAGGAGGCTGAAGACGACCTCCAGGGGGCGCGCCACCATCGTCAGGACGAGGCCGATGACGATCGCGGGCCAGGCGTCGTCCACGAGGTCGTGCGGGGTGACGAGCAGGCCGAGCAGGACGAACATGCCGATCTGCGCGAGCCAGCCGAGCCCTTCGGCGAAGCCGCGCGTGGCGGGCCAGTGCGGCAGTTTCGCGTTGCCGAGGACCATCGAGGCGAGGTAGACGGCCAGGAACCCGCTGCCGTGAGCCATGGCTCCGGCCGCGTACGCGGTGACCGCGATGGCCATGACGGCGATCGGGTAGAGGCCGGAGGCGGGCAGGGCGACGTGCCGCAGGCCGAAGGAGCCGAGCCAGCCCACCGCGATCCCGATCGCGGCGCCGATCGCGAGTTCGAGGGCGATCTCGCCGACGAGGGCGTACCAGTGCTCGACGGGTCCGGCCGTGGAGAAGGCGACCACCAGAATCACCACGGGGGCGTCGTTGAAGCCGGACTCGGCCTCCAGGACGCCCGTCACGCGGGACGGCAGGGGCACCTTGCGCAGCACGGAGAAGACGGCCGCGGCGTCCGTCGAGGACACCACCGCGCCGATGATGAGCGCCTGGCGCCACTCCAGGCCCACGACGTAGTGCGCCCCGGCGGCCGTCACACCCACGCTGATGGCGACGCCGACCAGCGACAGCATGACGGCGGCCGGCAGCGCCGGTTCGATCTCTTTCCACTTCGTGCCGAGGCCGCCCTCGGCCAGGATCACGACGAGGGCCGCGTAGCCGATGACCTGCGTCAACTCGGCGTTGCTGAACGACACGCTGCCGATGCCGTCCTGCCCCATGGCCACGCCGATGCCGAGGTAGAGGAGCAGGCTCGGCAGACCGCTGCGCGAGGAGATGCGCACGGCGGCCACGGCGATCAGCAGGACCAGCGAACAGACGAGCAGGAGCTGGTTGAGGTGGTGGACAGTCAGGGGCTGTTTCCTTCCTCCGAAGGTCGTACGGGAGGGCCCGTACGGGTGCACGGGACGCCGCGGAACGACCAGGTACTTCGTTACCTTACCTAATCGTTAACGCTTTCTTGACGCCGTCCAGGGTGACCTCGGGCGGGTTGGGGCCCCGGGTTCTTGACACCGCGTCCGAGGCCGCCGTGCCCTGCGCCTATGGTTGCTCCAGCGCTCCGTGACCCCACAGCCCGCCTGCAGCCCGCTCTGCCGCTCGCGAAGGACAGCAAGGACAGCGATGCCCTCGAACACCAACGCCTCTTCCGGCCATTCGTCCGGCAAGAAGAAGGGGCGCAGAGCCCGACTGATCGTGATCGTGCTGGTCCTGGCCATTGTCGCGGGCATCGGCTACGGCACGTACTGGAGCGTCAGTACCGTGCGTGCCTCCTTCCCGCAGACGAAGGGCTCGATCAAGCTCGACGGGCTCTCCGGTCCAGTGGATGTGAAGCGGGACTCCTACGGGATCCCTCAGGTCTATGCCTCGTCCGACGAGGACCTGTTCATGGCCCAGGGCTATGTGCAGGCGCAGGACCGCTTCTGGGAGATGGACGTCCGCCGCCATATGACCTCCGGCCGGCTCTCCGAGATGTTCGGCAAGAGCCAGGTCAAGACCGATGAGTTCCTGCGGACGCTCGGCTGGCACCGGGTGGCGCAGAAGGAGTACGACTCCAAGCTCTCGCCCGAGACGAAGAAATACCTCCAGGCGTACGCCAAGGGAGTCAACGCCTACCTCGCCGGCAAGGACGGCGGGGACATCTCCGTCGAGTACGCGGCGCTCGGGTTCACCAACGACTACGCGCCGCAGAAGTGGACGCCGGCCGACTCCGTGGCCTGGCTCAAGGCGATGGCGTGGGACCTGCGCGGCAACATGCAGGAAGAGATCGACCGCTCCCTGATGACGAGCCGCCTCGGCCCGCAGCAGATCGCGGACCTGTATCCGGACTACCCGTACGACCGGCACAAGGCGATCGTCCAGTCGGGCTCCTACGACAGCGCGACCGGCTCCTACGGGGCGGGCTCCGGCGGGTCCGGAAATCAAACCGGCACGGGTACGGGCACGGGCACCGGAACGGGTACCTCCACCGGCACCGGTACCAGCACGGAAGGCGCCGCAGGCACCGGTCTCGCCGGCGACACCGAGGCCCCCAACGGCCTCCAGAGCCAGCTGACCGGGCTCTCCGACGCCCTGGACCAGGTCCCCGCGGCCGTCGGCCCGAACGGCAACGGCATCGGCTCCAACTCGTGGGTGGTCTCCGGAGCGCACACCATCACCGGGAAGCCGCTGCTCGCCAACGACCCGCACCTGTCGCCGCAGCTCCCGTCCGTCTGGTACCAGATGGGCCTGCACTGCCGGAGCCTGTCGGCCTCGTGCCAGTACGACGTCACCGGCTACACGTTCTCCGGGATGCCCGGCGTGATCATCGGCCACAACCAGGACATCTCCTGGGGCATGACGAACCTCGGCGCCGACGTCACCGACCTGTACCTGGAGAAGCTGAACAGCGGCGGCGGGTACCAGTACGACGGCAAGACGGTCCCGTTCAAGACCCGCAAGGAGACCATCAAGGTCGCCGGCGGCGACGACAAGACCATCACCGTCCGCGAGACCAACAACGGCCCGCTGATCTCCGACCGGGACGACGAGCTGGTCAACGTCGGCAAGAAGGCGAAGGTCGACGCGGCCGCCCCCGACCGGGGCGACGGCTACGGGGTCTCGCTGCGCTGGACCGCGCTGACCCCCGGCAAGTCCATGGACGCCGTGTTCGAGCTGAACAGGGCGAAGGACTGGACACAGTTCCGCAAGGCCGCCGCCGACTTCGAGGTGCCCTCGCAGAACCTGATCTACGCCGACACCAAGGGCAACATCGGCTACCAGGCGCCCGGCAAGATCCCGGTCCGCGGCAAGGGCGACGGCTCGCTGCCCGCCCCCGGCTGGGACGCCGCGTACCGCTGGAAGAGCTACATCCCGCAGTCCGCGCTGCCGTACGAGTACAACCCCAAGCGCGGCTACATCGTGACCGCCAACCAGGCCGTCATCGACAAGGACAAGTACCCGTACCACCTCACCTCCGACTGGGGTTACGGCACGCGCAGCCAGCGCATCACCGATCTGATCGAGTCGAAGATCGCCGGCGGCGGCAAGATCTCCACCGACGACATGCGCACCATGCAGATGGACAACAGCAGCGAGATCGCCAAGCTGCTCGTGCCCAAGCTGCTCAAGATCGATGTCTCGGACAAGTACGTCCGTGAGGCGCAGAAGCTCCTGGAGAACTGGGACTACACCCAGAACCCGGACTCGGCGGCCGCCGCGTACTTCAACTCGGTCTGGCGCAACATCCTCAAGCTGTCCTTCGGCAACAAGCTCCCCAAGGAGCTGCGGGTCAAGGGCCAGTGCCTGAGCGTCGAGCCGGCCGGTGACACCGGCCCGGCGGACGAGGACCGCCGGGTGCGCGAGTGCGGTGAGCGCGACGCGGACTCGGCGCAGCCGGACGGCGGCGACCGCTGGTTCGAGGTCGTCCGCAAGATCATCAATGATGAGAACAACGACTGGTGGAAGGCCCCGGCGACCCGCACCGACGCCGAGACCAAGACCCGCGACCAGCTGTTCGCGCGGGCCATGGAGGACGCGCGCTGGGACGTCACGGCCAAGCTCGGCAAGGACGTCGACACCTGGAGCTGGGGCCGGCTGCACCAGCTGAGCCTGAAGAACCAGACCCTCGGCACGGACGGGCCCGGCTGGCTCCAGTACGCGCTCAACCGCGGCCCGTGGAAGCTCGGCGGCGGCGAGGCGGCCGTGGACGCGACCGGCTGGAACGCGGCCGGCGGCTACGGCGTCATCTGGGTCCCGTCGATGCGCATGGTGGTCAACCTCGCGGACCTCGACAAGTCCAAGTGGATCAACCTCACCGGAGCCTCGGGGCACGCGTTCAGCGCGCACTACACCGACCAGACCGAGAAGTGGTCCAAGGGCGAACTCCTCCCCTGGGTCTCCTCGGAGAAGGCGGTCGGCGCGAACACGAAGGACACCCTGGTGCTGCGGCCCTGACGACGGGCGACACCGTATGAAAGGGCCCTCCACGCACGCGTGGAGGGCCCTTTCGCGTCACCGGGGCAGGCGGTTCACCGGAAGCGGCGCACTCCCGCAGGCGTCACCACGGCGTGCACGGGACGGTCGTGCGGCTCCTCGGGGACGCGCTCGACGACCTCGCCGTCGTACAGGAGCACCACGAGCGCCGGATCCGCGTCCGCCCGCTCGAGGCGCGCGAGGACCCTGTCGTACGAGCCGCCGCCGCGGCCGAGCCGCATGCCGCGCCCGTCGACCGCGAGGCCCGGCAGCAGCACCGCGTCGGCCTCCACGACGGCCTCGGTACCGAGCGGCTCCCCGGAGGGCTCCAACAGGGCCATCTTTCCGGCATGTTGCACGCGCGTGAGGGACCCCTGTCCGTCGTAGGCGCCCCAGTCCAGGTCGTTGTCCTCGCGGAGTACGGGAAGGAGGACGCGTACCCCGCGCGCGTGGAGCGCGTCGAGCAGCGCGCGGGTGCCCGGTTCCCGGCCGACGGAGACGTACGCGGCGACCGTCCGCGCCCCGGCCAGCTCGGGAAGTTCGAGCGCCCGACGGGCGAGCGCCCCGGCCGCCGTCTCGACGTCATCGGCGGGCAACCCTGATCTCACCTGGAGGAGTTCTGCCCGCAACGCGTTCTTGTCAGCCTTTGACAAACACATAGCCAGCTCACAAACCCCTCATATAGGCATCAACTTAACTGGAAGCAAATCTTCCGCCCAGACGCTACGGATATGGTTCACCGCATGACTGAGTCGCACCCCAGGATCAGCAAGGCTGTCATCCCCGCCGCAGGCCTCGGCACCCGGTTCCTGCCGGCCACCAAGGCAACGCCCAAGGAGATGCTGCCGGTCGTCGACAAGCCGGCGATCCAGTACGTCGTCGAAGAAGCCGTGTCCGCCGGCCTCGACGACGTACTCATGATCACAGGCCGCAACAAGCGGCCCCTGGAGGACCACTTCGACCGCAACTACGAGCTCGAGTCGGCTCTCCAGAAGAAGGGCGACGCCGGCCGCCTAGCCAAGGTCCAGGAGTCCAGCGACCTCGCGACCATGCACTACGTCCGCCAGGGCGACCCCAAGGGCCTCGGTCACGCCGTCCTGTGCGCGGCCCCCCACGTCGGCCAGGAGCCCTTCGCGGTCCTCCTCGGCGACGACCTGATCGACCCGCGCGACCCCCTGCTCGCCCGCATGGTCGACGTCCAGGAACAGCGCGGCGGCAGCGTCATCGCCCTCATGGAGGTCGAGCCCGCGCAGATCCACCTCTACGGCTGCGCCGCCGTCGAGGCGACCGAGGACGGCGACGTCGTCAAGATCACCGGCCTCGTCGAGAAGCCCGACCCCGCGGACGCCCCGTCGAACTACGCGATCATCGGCCGCTACGTCCTCGACCCCGCGATCTTCGAGATACTCCGCCGGACCGAGCCGGGCCGCGGCGGCGAGATCCAGCTCACCGACGCCCTCCAGCAGCTCGCCGACGACGAGAAGGCCGGCGGCCCCGTCCACGGCGTCGTCTTCAAGGGCCGCCGGTATGACACCGGAGACCGTGGCGACTATCTGCGTGCCATTGTCAGACTCGCGTGCGAACGTGAGGACCTGGGCCCGGACTTCCGCGCCTGGCTTCGCAGTTACGTCACCGAGGAGATGTAGCACCTTGAGCAGCACGACCACGCACGTCACCGGTCAGCAGCACGTCTGGTCGGTGGCGGAGCACCTGGAGGACATCCTCGCCACGGTCCGCCCGCTGGAGCCCATCGAGCTCCAGCTCCTCGACGCACAGGGCTGCGTCCTCGTCGAGGACGTCTCGGTGCCACTCTCGCTGCCCCCCTTCGACAACAGCTCGATGGACGGGTACGCGGTCAGGGCCGCCGATGTGGCGGGCGCGAGCGAGGACTTCCCCGCGGTGCTCACGGTCGTGGGGGACGTCGCCGCCGGCCAGGCCGGGCTGCTCCGCGTCGGGCCCGGCCAGGCCGCCCGCATCATGACCGGCGCCCCGCTCCCGCCCGGCGCCGAGGCCGTCGTCCCCGTCGAGTGGACCGACGGCGGCCTGGGCGAGGGCCCGGTCTCCGGGATGCGCGCCCACAGCGCCGCCCCCGAGGGCGCATCCGGCGAGGTCCGTGTGCACCGCCCCGCCGAAGCACGCGCGCACGTGCGCGCCAAGGGCAGCGACGTGAAGACGGGCGACCGCGCCCTGGAGGCCGGCACGGTCCTCGGCCCGCCGCAGATCGCCCTCCTCGCCGCGATCGGCCGCGGCACCGTACGCGTGCGCCCGCGCCCGCGCGTCGTCGTCATGTCCACCGGCAGCGAACTCGTCCAGCCGGGCGAGGAGTTGGCCGAGGGCCAGATCTTCGACTCCAACAGCTTCGCCCTCACCGCCGCCGCCCGCGACGCCGGAGCGATCGCCTACCGCGTCGGAGCGGTCGCCGACGACGCGGAGACGCTGCGCTCCACCATCGAGGACCAGCTGATCCGCGCCGACCTCATCGTCACCACGGGCGGAGTCAGCGTCGGAGCGTACGACGTCGTGAAGGAGGCGCTGACCTCCGTCGGCGACTCCGAGGACGAGACCGGCATCGGAGCCGGCAGCGGCGTCGAGTTCCGCAAGCTCGCCATGCAGCCGGGCAAGCCCCAGGGCTTCGGCACCATCGGCCCCGAGCACACCCCGCTGCTCGCCCTGCCGGGCAACCCCGTCTCCTCATACGTCTCCTTCGAGCTGTTCGTACGCCCCGCGGTGCGCACCCTCATGGGCCTGCCCGCCGCGGACGTCCACCGGCCGTCGGCCCGGGCGGTCCTGAAGTCGGCCAAGGCGCTCAGTTCGCCCGCGGGACGACGCCAGTTCCTGCGGGGGACGTACGACGCCGAGGCCGGGACCGTCACCCCGGTAGGGGGCGCCGGATCCCACCTCGTCGCCGCGCTCGCCCACGCGGACGCGCTGATCGTCCTGCCCGAGAAGACCACGTCGGCCGAGCCCGGAGCGGAAGTGGACGTGGTCCTCCTCGGCTGAGCGCCCCGTCCGCGCGATACCGTGTCGCGCACAACAGGCCGCGCGCCGCACCGCGCGGCCCACGGACCGGGAGCGCCAGAGCAGCATGAGCAGTTCGCAGGACCGACTGACGCACATCGACGAGGCGGGCGCGGCCCGCATGGTCGACGTGTCCGCGAAGGACGTGACCGCGCGCACCGCCCGTGCCAGCGGCCGTGTCCTCGTATCGCCCCGCGTGGTGGAGCTGCTGCGCGGTGAGGGAGTGCCCAAGGGCGACGCCCTCGCCACGGCGCGCATCGCCGGAATCATGGGTGCCAAGCGCACCCCCGACCTCATCCCGCTCTGCCACCCGCTGTCGGTGTCCGGAGTGAAACTGGACCTGTCCGTCGCCGACGACGCGGTCGAGATCCTCGCCACGGTGAAGACCACCGACCGCACCGGCGTCGAGATGGAGGCCCTGACGGCCGTCTCGGTGGCCGCGCTCACGGTGATCGACATGGTGAAGGCCGTGGACAAGGGCGCCGTCATCACGGACGTGCGCGTCGAGGAGAAGACGGGCGGCAAGTCGGGCCACTGGACCCGCCCGGAGGCCGGGGAATGAGCCCCTACCGAGCCCTGGTCGTCACCGCCTCCAACCGCGCCGCCGCCGGGGTCTACGCCGACACGGGCGGCCCCCGGATCGCGAAGGGCCTCGAAGCCATGGGCTTCCAGGTCGACGGGCCGCGGGTCGTGCCGGACGGGGACCCGGTGGCCGAGGCGCTGCGGGCCGGTGTCGACGCCGGGTACGACGTCATCCTCACCACCGGCGGCACCGGCATCTCGCCCACCGACCGGACCCCCGAGGCCACCCGCAGCGTGCTCGACCACGAGGTGCCCGGCATCCCCGAGGCCATCCGCGCGTTCGGACGCGAGAAGGTGCCCACGGCCGCGCTCTCCCGGGGCCTCGCCGGCGTCGCGGGACGCACCCTGATCGTGAACCTGCCCGGGTCGTCCGGCGGCGTCAAGGACGGCCTCGCCGTGCTCGGCCCCCTGCTGACTCACGCCGTCGACCAGCTGCGCGGCGGCGACCACCCCAGACCTGACGGCGGTGCGAGCTGAACAGCCCATCCTGGCCGGTCGAGCTGACGGACGGTGACGTCTGCCTGCGCCCGATAAAACTGCGCGACCAACGGGCCTGGCGCGAGGTCAACCGCCGCAACCGCGACTGGCTGCGCCCCTGGGAAGCGACCATCCCGCCGCCCACGCCCAGCGGCCCCGTCGCCCACCGTCCGACCTACCGTCAGATGGTCCGCCATCTGCGCGCCGAGGCGAGCGCGGGGCGCATGCTGCCCTTCGTCATCGAGTACCAGGGGCGCCTGGTCGGGCAGTTGACGGTGGCGGGGATCACCTGGGGCTCGATGTGTTCGGGGCATGTCGGCTACTGGGTCGACGAGTCGGTGGCCGGGCGCGGCGTGATGCCGACGGCGGTGGCGCTCGCGGTCGACCACTGCTTCCGCACGGTGGGCCTGCACCGCATCGAGGTCTGTATTCGCCCGGAGAACGTGCCGAGCCGCCGGGTCGTCGAAAAACTCGGATTCCGCGAGGAAGGGCTGCGACCCCGCTATCTCCACATCGACGGCGGGTGGCGCGACCATCTCGTCTTCGCGCTCACCGCGGAGGAGGTCCCGGAAGGCCTCCTGAGCCGCTGGCGTCGCAAGCGTGGTGGCAACGCCGCTGGTCCGGGTGGTCCGAACACCGCGGGGCAGCCCGGCACATCGCCAAAATGAAATAAGTGTTCGAAATTGATCGGGGATCGTCCGCCGCAGGCATTAAATTCGCTCGACGGGCGGCGCGTTGATGCCTCAGTCGGAAAAAAAGCTCGAAATATCAGCCAGATCGTGCGACACACCGGCGCAATTGGCGGATGCCCCCATGCAAACCCCTCTACCGTGTGAGGCGTGAGCAGCAGCGGCCTCATCTACGCAGTCATCGTCGGGGCCTGGGCCGCCTACTTGGTGCCGATGTGGCTCCGTAGGCAGGACGAGCTGAACGAGGCCCGTCCGACGGAACGCTTCAGCACCGCCATCCGGCTGCTGTCCGGACGGGCGGGCATGGAGCGCCGATACGCCAAGGACCTGCAGACGCGCTCGCCCGAAGGGGAGGAGCAGCGCAGCGACCCGGACGACGTCACCGACTCGGTGGACGTCCGGGCCTTCGCCGCGCCTCCGGTCCGCGGGGAGCGCAGGAACGAGAACCGGGACGCCCGACACGAGCGGCACCCCGGATCCGAACCCCGCCCCGAGTCCCGGCCCCAGCCCAGGACCTCGCCCGCCCGGCAGGCACCCGACCGCCAGGTCTCCGCCCGGGCTCCCCACGACCAGCAGGCGCACGACCGGCCGAACCACGACCGGCCCGCCAACGACCCGCACACGAACGGCAGGTCGGCAACCGGACGCCCGGGCCCCGACCGGCAGTCGTCGGACCGCCAGTCGTCGGACCGCCAGCCGTCCGACCGCCAGCCGTCCGACCGGTCCGCGTCCGACCGGTCCACGGCCGAGCGGCAGGCCGCCTCGGCGGACGCCGCCGCCCGTGCCCGCCGCTCCAAGGTGCTCGCGCGCAGGCGCCGTACGACCGTCATGCTCTTCCTCGCCTTCACGGCCGGCGCGGTCGTCGCCGCCGTCGGCGGGCTCGCGTTCCTGTGGGCACCCGCCGTGCCCGCGGTGCTGCTCAGCTCGTACATCTTCTATCTGCGGGCCCAGGAGCGGCGGCGCTTCGCGTACACGATGGACCGGCGCCAGGCCGAGGTCGCGGCGCAGCGGCTGCGCGAACGGCAGCCTCGCAGGCGCCAGCCCGCCGCGGGCCGGGCCGCCGCGGAGGAGGCCGAAGAGGGGCCTGCGCCAGAGGTGGAGACCGACCCCGGTCTCGAGGCGCTCGCGGCCGACCGGCGCGCGCTCGTCGAGCAGACCGACCACGCCGAGTGGGTCGACCAGCAGCGCGAGCGGCAGCGCGGCCCCGGCCGCGGCGACAGCTGGGACCCGGTCCCGGTGCCCCTGCCGACCTATGTGACCGCCCCGGTCGCCCCGCGTGCCACGGGCAGCGTCGACCTCGGCGACCCCGACGCGTGGAGCTCGGCCCGCTCCAGCACGGCGGGCGCGGCGCAGCAGGAGCCGGACGGGCGTACCGGCGAGGAGCCGGCGGCGGTGTCCGAGGAGTGCGACGGCGCGGACGAGATCGGGGACGAGCGCTGTGACGCGCGCCGGGCCGCCTCCGCGCGCCGCTCGCGCGAGCGGGGCCGCACCCCGCTCTTCGATCAGTACGACGACGGCGGCCGCCCCCGCGCGGCCAACGAGTGAGACCCGTCCGGGGCCACCGTGGCTGACCAGCCAGGAACGGATTTCCGAGCACCCCGATCGGGATGCTAGAGTTTCACTCGTTGCAAGGGCCTGTGGCGCAGTCTGGTAGCGCACCTCGTTCGCATCGAGGGGGTCTGGGGTTCAAATCCCCACAGGTCCACCGCAATTAAGAGCCCCACCGGATTCGTCCGGTGGGGCTCTTGCCTTGCCTGCTCGCTTCCTCCCCCGTGGCGCCCTTTCCGCGATGTTGCGCGCGTCACAGCGCCTTGGCGAAGCAGCGGCTCAGTTCCTCGAAGCGGTAGTGGCCGAACTTGCTGCAGGGCGTGTAGCCGCTCGACGCGTAGAGAGCGATGGCCTCCGGCTGCTTGAGGCCGGTCTCCAGGACCATGCGGGAACGGCCGGCGGCGCGGGCGTCGTCCTCCAGGGCCGCCAGTATGCGCCGGGCCAGACCCAGCCCCCGGGCCTCAGGTGTGACGTACATCCTCTTCAGCTCGGCGTCGCCGTCCGAATATCCCTCGTCGTTCTGCTCCTGGGTCCGCCAGCCGCCGGTGGCGAGCGGGGTGCCCCCGTCGTCGTACGCGATGAGGTAGAGGCCGCGTGGGGCGTCGAACATCGTCGGGTCGAGCGGGGTGACGTCGCCGTCGTCGCCGTAGCGCTCGGCGTATTCGAGCTGGACGCGGTCGTTCAGCTTGATCGCGTCGGGGTGTCCGAAGGAGACGCGCTGGAGGGTGGGCGCCATGGGCTGAATAGTCATGCTTAGTATCGTATCTCTATGCTGGCGAATGCGGCTGTCCGTTCAAGTGTGCCGGTATGGTGCCCCGGTGCTGACTGTGACGAGTGCCAACGTGAACGGGCTTCGAGCCGCCGCCAAGAAGGGCTTCGTGGAGTGGCTGGCCGGGACCTCCGCGGATGTCCTGTGCCTCCAGGAGGTGCGGGCGGAGCCGCAGCAGCTGCCCGACGAGGTGCGCGAGCCCGAGGGGTGGCACGTCGTGCACGCCCCCGCCGGCGCGAAGGGGCGGGCCGGTGTGTCGCTCTACACGCGCCGTGAGCCGGACCGCGTACAGATCGGCTTCGGGTCCGAGGAGTTCGACGGGAGCGGGCGGTACGTGGAGGTGGACCTCCCCGGTGTCGTCGTCGCCAGCCTCTATCTGCCCTCCGGCGAGGTCGGGACCGAGCGTCAGGACGAGAAGATCCGCTTCATGGGCGAGTTCCTGGCCTATCTGAAGGGCCTGCGGGAGCGGGCCGCCGCCGAGGGCCGTGAGGTGCTCGTGTGCGGCGACTGGAACATCGCCCACCACGAGGCCGACCTCAAGAACTGGAAGTCCAACAAGAAGAACTCCGGGTTCCTCCCCGAGGAGCGCGACTGGCTCGGACAGGTCCTCGACGCGACCGACGGCGGCTACGTCGACGTGGTGCGCTCCCTGCACCCCGACGAGGAGGGGCCGTACTCGTGGTGGTCGTATCGGGGGCGGGCCTTCGACAACGATGCTGGGTGGAGGATCGACTACCACGTGTCGACGCCCGGGCTCGCCGGTCGTGCGGTCAAGGGGTTCGTCGAGCGGGCCGCCACGCATGACGAGCGGTGGTCGGACCACGCGCCGGTGACCGTCGTCTACGAGTAGGCCCTCGAGGCGCGAGCAGTCCCCTGGGGTACGAGTAGGCCCTCGGGGTGCGAGTGGTCCCGCGTCACAAAGTCCGGTAGGAGCCTGTCCCCGCGTCCGAGTGGCATGGCAGATTCGGCGCGTGCATGGCAAGTCGTCCGAGTGGTCAACTGGCAATCGTGCGGGGGGACTTCATGTCCGTGCTTCCTTCCAGACGTCGTGTACTGCTCGGGGCTGCCGGGGCCGGGATTGCGGCTGCGGTGGCGCCGGGGGCGGCTCGCGCGGTGGCCCCGGGGGCGCCCGCGGTCATGGTCACCGAGCAGGCGAGCAAGCGGATCCTCGTGCTCGATCCGGGGCGCACCGTCTGGGATCCGGCGGCCGATCCGTCCTGTCTGCGGTGGCAGTTCTCGCCCGTCGGGGACCCGCGCTACCGGGATCTCGTGCCGGACGAGAGCTGGGTGTACCCCGCCGAGGCGAAGGTCCGGGTGCATCGTGGGCGGACGTATCTGCTGACCACCGCGTCCTTCGGGTTCGCGGCCGTCGTCTCGTATCCGTCGGGGCGGCGGTACTGGGGTGCGACGCTCGGGCCCGGCGACGATCTCTTCAACCCGCACAGCATCGAGATCCTGCCGGACGGGAACGTGGCCGTCGCGTGCAGTACGGGGGCGCTCGTCCGGCTCTACGCCGCCTCGCTCGGCCCGCACGCGCAGCGGTTCGCCGAGGTGACGCTGAAGGGTGCGCACGGGCTGCACTGGGACGCCCGGCGTGAGGTGCTGTGGGCGCTGGGCGATGACGAGTTGGTCGCGTACCGGGTGGGTGGCAGCCGGGTGCGGCCCGCGCTGACGCGGCTGTCGTCGCTGGGGCTGCCGGTCGCCAAGCCGGGGAAGTCGCCCGGCGGGCACGACCTGTTCCCGGTGGCGGGGCGCCCGGGGCGGCTGTGGGTGACCACGAGCGCTTCTGTGTTCCAGTACGACATCGCGGGCGGGGTCTTCGTGCAGGACTTCGCCGGTGCGGCCGAGATCGCGCGGCCCGGCGTGAAGGCGATCGGGGACGATCCGCGGACCGGGCAGGCGCTCAGTACGGTGCCGGAGAGCGGCCTGGGTGAGACGTGGTGGACGACGAGGGTGGCGGTGCACCGGCCGCCGGGCTCGTACACCCTCGTCAACGGCGGGATCTACAAAGCGCGTTGGTGGTCGCCGAGGTAGGCGGAGGGGCCGCTCACTCTCCGGGTTTCCTGGCTAGGGCGCGGTCGAGGGCCAGGGACAGTTCCGCCTCGACCACGCTCTTGGCGAGCGGGCGCAGGCGCTGGAGGTCGTGTTCCGTGGCGTGCGAGAGGACCAGGTCGGTGAAGAGTTCGGCCAGGTCCTCCGCGTGGGCGCGGACGCGTTTGGCGGCCGACAGGACGTCGGCGAGCGGGACGCCCTCGCGGACCAGGGCGGCCGAGACGTCGAGCAGGCGCCGGCTGACGTGGACGATCTCCTCGCCGTCGATGCCGACGTAGCCGAGGTCCATCGCGGCTTCGAGGTTCTCCGGGGTGACCTGGCCCGCGAAGTAGTCGGCCAGTTCCTCGGGGGTGAGGCGGACGGGGGTCTCCTCGGACGGTTCGACGAGGCCGAGGAGTTCGCCGACGTCGCGGCCGCGGTCGAAGGCCTCGGAGAGTTCGGCGATGCCGCTGAGGGTGTGGCCGCGTTCCAGGAGTGCGGCGATGGTGCGCAGGCGGGCCAGGTGGCTCTCGTCGTACCAGGCGATGCGGCCCTCGCGGCGCGGGGGCGGGATGAGCTTGCGTTCGCGGTAGAAGCGCAGGGTGCGCACGGTGATGCCGGCCTCCCGCGCGAGCTCCTCCATGCGGAACTCCCGGGTGCCGGTGCCTTTCGCCGCCTCTTTCGCCGCTTCTTCCACGGATGCTTTCGCCGCTTCCTTCGCCACGTGAGAACCCTATGTTGTACCGCCGGTAACTTTCGTGGGCCCGACCCCTACCCATCAGTACGCAGCTGCTCTACTCTCCCCATTGTGCCAGTGTTCACTGGCAGGGTCGTGCGGCTAGGGAGGCGCCGGGATGACTGAGCACGAGCATGAGCACGTACGGGTGGCGGTGATCGGGTCCGGGTTCGGCGGCCTCGGGGCCGCGGTCCGGCTGCGGCGCGAAGGCGTGACCGACTTCGTGGTCCTGGAGCGGGCCGGCGCCGTGGGCGGCACCTGGCGCGACAACAGCTACCCGGGATGCGCGTGCGACGTGCCCTCCCACCTGTACTCCTTCTCCTTCGCTCCCAACGCGGACTGGCCACGCACCTTCTCCGGCCAGGAGCACATCCGGGAATACCTGGAGCGCGTCGCCGACACCTTCCGGCTGCGCCCGCACATCCGCTTCGACCACGAGGTGAAGCAGGCGCGCTGGGACACCGAGAAGCTGTGGTGGGAGGTCGAGACGTCGCAGGGCACGCTCACCGCCGACGTCGTCATCTCGGCGACCGGCCCGCTGTCCGACCCGAAGATGCCGGACATCAAGGGCCTCGACGCCTTCCCCGGCAAGGTCTTCCACTCCGCGCGCTGGGACCACGACTACGACCTGCGCGGCAAGCGCGTCGCCGTGATCGGCACCGGCGCCTCCGCCATCCAGATCGTGCCGGCCATCCAGCGCGACGTGGCGCAGCTGACCCTCTTCCAGCGCACCCCGCCGTGGGTCATGCCGCGCGCCGACCGTGCCATCACCGGCGCCGAGCGCTGGCTGCACCGTCAGCTGCCGTTCACCACGCAGGCCCGCCGCGGTCTGCTGTGGGGCATCCGCGAGCTCCAGGTGCAGGCGTTCACGAAGCGGCCCAACGAGCTGGACCTGGTCG
This sequence comes from Streptomyces sp. NBC_00569, assembly GCF_036345255.1. Classification (NCBI taxonomy): domain Bacteria; kingdom Bacillati; phylum Actinomycetota; class Actinomycetes; order Kitasatosporales; family Streptomycetaceae; genus Streptomyces; species Streptomyces sp. NBC_00569. Next base: position 5,818,119 of record NZ_CP107783.1, read on the forward strand.
AGCAGCTCGCCAAGCGCAACATCCACCGGTCGATCAAGGACCCGGCCCTGCGCGCCAAGCTCACCCCGGACTACCGCATCGGCTGCAAGCGGATCCTGCTGTCCAACGCCTACTACCCGGCGCTCGCGCAGCCGAATGTCGACGTCGTGGCCTCCGGGCTCAGCGAGATCCGCGGCTCCACGCTGGTCGCCACCGACGGGAGCGAGGTCGAGGTCGACGCGATCGTCTTCAGCACCGGCTTCCACGTCACGGACATGCCGATCGCCGACCGGGTCGTGGGCGCCGAGGGGCACACGCTCATGGAGTCCTGGAAGGACGGCATGAAGGCGCTGCGCGGCGCGACGGCGGCCGGGTTCCCGAACTTCATGACCGTCATCGGGCCCAACACCGGCCTCGGCAACTCCTCGATGATCCTGATGATCGAGTCCCAGCTGAACTATCTGGCCGACTACGTACGCCAGTTGGACGTCCTCGGCGGTCGCGTCGCCCTCGACCCGCGCGCCTCCGCGGTGAACGCGTGGAACCGCCGTGTGCAGGACCGGATGGAGCGCACGGTGTGGAGCTCCGGCGGCTGCAGCAGCTGGTACCTCGACGAGAGCGGCGTGAACACCACGCTGTGGCCGGGCACGACGACGGAGTTCCGGTCCGCCACGCGCCGGGTCGACCTCGGCGAGTACGAGGTGGTCAGGGCGCCGGCGGCGAAACCGGCCGCGGCACCCGCGGCACGTACGAAGAAGGGTCGGGGCGGCAAGGTGGAGGCGGGAGCGGCATGAGCCGGTTGATGCATGTGGTGAGCGGTCCCTACGCGCCGCCCGCGGCCGCGCGTGAGCTGACGGCGGTGTCCGCCGACGGCGCCCGGCTGCACGTCGAGGTGCACGGAACCGTCGACAATGCCGCGGCGCCCACCGTGGTGCTCGCCCACGGGTGGACGTGCTCGACGGCGTTCTGGGCCGCGCAGATACGGTCCCTTGCCGCTGACCACCGGGTCGTCGCGTACGACCAACGCGGCCACGGTCGCAGCCCCGCGGCGCAGGCCCCGTACTCGACGGAGATGCTCGCCGACGATCTGGAGGCCGTGCTCGGCGCGACGCTCGCGCCGGGTGAGAAGGCCGTGCTCGTCGGGCACTCCATGGGCGGCATGACGATGATGGCCGCGTCGCGGCGGCCTAAGTTCCGTGAGCACGCGGCCGCGGTCCTGCTGTGCAGCACGGGCAGTTCGCACCTGGTGGCCGAGTCGACCGTGCTGCCGCTGCGGCCCGGGCGGCTGCGGACCCGGATCACGACGGCCGTGCTCGGCGCGCGGGCCCCGCTCGGACCGGTCACACCGCTCGGCAAGAAGGTCCTGCGCTACGCGACCATGGGCGCGGGGTCGTCGCCGGACAAGGTCGAGGCCTGCGCGCGGATCGTGCACGCCTGCCCGACCAAGGTGCGCCACCACTGGTCGCACGTCCTCGCCGAACTCGAACTCGACGAGGGCGTGGCCGAGTTGCGGGTGCCCACGGCGGTCATCGCCGGTACGGCCGACCGGCTCACGCCCGTCGTGCACGCGCGGCGCCTGGCTGCGACGCTGCCGGAGTGCGTGGGGCTCACCGAACTCACCGGGCTCGGGCACATGACGCCCGTCGAAGCGCCCGACCTGGTCACCGAGCGCATCCGCGAACTGGCCGGGTACGTCACGAACGACGAGACGAACGACGAGCTGAAGGGAGCGGCGTCCGCATGAGCAGGGTCAGTCTCGAAGGACAGGTAGCGGTCGTCACGGGTGCCGCGCGCGGCGTGGGGGAGCTGCTCGCGCGCAAGCTGGCGGCACGGGGCGCAAAGATCGCGCTGGTCGGTCTGGAGCCGGACGAGCTGAAGGCGGTGTCGGAACGCCTCGACACGGACAGCGACTTCTGGCACGCCGACGTCACCGACCATGTGGCGATGGCGCAGGTCGCCGCGGAGGTCAAGCAGCGCTTCGGCAAGGTCGACATCGTCGTCGCGAACGCGGGTGTCGCCAATGGCGGCCCGTTCCTCGACTCCGACCCGGTCGCCTGGCGCCGCGTCATCGAGGTCAACCTGATCGGATCGGCGGTCACGGCGCGGGCGTTCCTGCCGGTGCTCATGGAGAGCCGCGGGTATCTGCTCCAGATCGCGTCGCTCGCCGCGATCACGCCGGCGCCCATGATGACCGCGTACTGCGCGTCGAAGTCGGGCGTCGAGGCGTACGCGCACAGCCTGCGCGCCGAGGTCGGCTACAAGGGCGTACGGGTCGGCGTCGGGTACCTGTCGTGGACCGACACCGACATGGTGCGGGGCGCCGACCAGGACGACGTGATGCGCGAGCTGAGGCAGCGGCTGCCGTGGCCGTCGAACAAGACGTATCCGCTGGGACCGGCCGTGGACCGGATCGTCGCGGGCATCGAGCGGCGCTCCAGCCATGTGTACGCGCAGTGGTGGCTGCGGGGCATGCAGGGCATCCGCGGTTACCTGCCCGGGGTCATCGGGGCGGTCGGGCAGCGCGAGATGCGGCGGTTCGAGCCGCGCCTGGGCAGTGTCTCGACGGGGCTGGTCGGGGCGGGCGGTGCCGCCGACGAGTCGGTGAGGGGCGGCTGACGGTCCCTCAACTCTCTGACCTGCGGTTTTGGTGGTCGAGCACGGTCCGTCACTGATCGAAATGCGCGCTATCTCCCAGCGTGTAACTCTGGTCGAGGCCCGACCCCCTCACCCAAAAACGGGAGTGAAATCGCATGGGCATGAAGGACCAGTTCCAGGACAAGGCTGAGCAGCTCGCCGACCAGGCCAAGAAGCGGTCCGGTCAAGGCCGGGACCGCCGGGACGAGGCGAGTGAGCGCTCTACGCAGACTCAGGACACCATGCGTGAGCGTGGCTCGCAGTCCGAGGACTCCGAGCGTCGGCGGCAGGAAGCGCAGGACAGGCTCGACCAGGACTACGACGCCTGACGCGTGACGCTTCGCTGAGCCAGTCGTACGAGGGCCACCCGGGACGCCGGGTGGCCCTCGTTCTTTCATGTGCGGATCAGCGTGGCGGCGAGTTTGCCTGCCTGCGTGGTGGGCTTGTGCGGGTCGGTGGTGCGGGTTTGTGCCGGGTCGGCGTGGGGGCTTGTGCGGGTCGGTGGTGCGGGTTTGTGCCGGGTCGGCGTGGGGGCTTGTGCGGGTGGAGTGTTGTGAGCGGGCCTGTCCGGGTCAGCGCGGCGGGAGCTCGGGGCGGGCGTGGTTCGGGGTGTTCGTATAGTCCGGGGGAGTCTTGGCCGGGGAGGCCACCAGGAGGTCCAGGGCCAGATAGACCGCGTCGTCGAGCTGGGCGTGGCGGCCCTCCGCCCAGTCCAGGGGGGTGCGCAGGGCCTCGATGTCCGGTTCGACGCCCTTGTTCTCGACCGACCAGCCGTACTCGGGGAACCAGGCCGCGTTCATCGGGACCGTGATGACCGTCCCGTCGCCGAGTGTGTGGCGGCCCGTCATGCCGACGACGCCGCCCCAGGTGCGCTGGCCCACGACCGGGCCGAGCCCGAGGAGCTTGAACGCCGCGGTGATCATGTCGCCGTCGGACGAGGTCGCCTCGTCGGCCAGGGCGACGACCGGACCGCGCGGGGCGTTCGACGCGTACGAGACGGGCTGGGCGTTGCGCGTCAGGTCCCAGCCGAGGATCTTGCGGGTGAGCTTCTCGACGACCAGCTCGCTGATGTGGCCGCCCGCGTTGCCGCGTACGTCGACGATCAGGGCGGGCCGGGAGACCTCCATGCGTACGTCGCGGTTGAACTGCGCCCAGCCGGAGCCGCCCATGTCGGGGATGTGCAGATAGCCGCACTTGCCGCCGCTCAGCTCCCGTACGACCGCGCGGCGCTTGGCGACCCAGTCCTGGTAGCGCAGCGGGCGCTCGTCGACGAGGGGAACGACCGCGACGCGGCGGGGGCCGCCCTCGCCCTCCGTCGGCCGGAACGTCAGCTCGACCGTCGTGCCGCCCGAGCCCGCGAGCAGCGGATAGGGGCCGGCGACCGGGTCGACCGGGCGGCCGTCGACATGCGTGAGGACGGCGCCCTCGCGGATGCCGCTGCCGGCCAGCGGGGAGCGCGCCTTGGAGTCGGACGAGTCGCCGGGCAGGATGCGGACGAGCTGCCAGCCCTCGTCGCGGTGCACGAAGTTGGCGCCGAGGAGGCCCTGGGCGCGCTGGTAGTGGGGCGGGCCCTCGTTGCGGCGGGCGGCGGAGACGTAGGCGTGCGAGGTGCACAGTTCGCCCAGCACCTCGCGCAGCAGGTCGGCGAACTCGTCCGGGGACGCGACCCGTTCGACGAGCGGCCGGTACTGGGCGAGGACCGCGTCCCAGTCGATGTGGCACATCTTCGGGTCCCAGTAGTAGGCGCGGATGATCCGGCCGGCCTCCTCGTACGCCTGGCGCCACTCGGCGGCCGGGTCGACCTCGTGCAGGATGCGGCGCAGGTCGATCCAGACCGTGGTGTCGCTGTCGCCGGTCTCGGTGGAGGGGACGGCACGCAGCTCGCCCTCGTCGACGACGACGAGGCGGGTGCCGTCGCCGCTGACCGCGAACCAGTCGAGGTGGGTGACGAGTTCGGTCTTCTTGCCCTTGCTGAGGTTGAAGTACTCCAGGGTGGGGCGGCCCGAGGTGTCGGCCGGGTTGACGAACGTCTCGCCGAGCGCGCCGGAGATCGGCCAGCGCAGCCACACGAGGCCGCCGCCCGCGACCGGGTACAGCGCCGAGTATTTGGAGGCGGAGACGGGGAACGGCACGACACGGTTCGCCAGGCCCTCGATCTCCACGCTCGGCGCCCCGTCGGCCCCCGAGTCGTCGGTCGGGTCGAGCCCGCCGGCGGCCGTGCGCCCGTGGGGTGACAGGGCGAACGGGGAGGGCGTCGCCGACGACAGCGGCACCAGATACGGGCGGCAGCCGAGTGGGAAGGACAGGTCGCCGGTGTGCACGTCGTACACCGGGTCGAAGCCGCGCCAGGAGAGGAAGGCGAGATAGCGGCCGTCGCGCGTGAAGACCGGATTCTCGTCCTCGAAGCGGCCATTGGTGACGTCGATGATCGTCCGGTCCTTGATCCGGGCCATCTTGATCTGCCGCAGGGAGCGCCCGATACCCGGGTGGGACCAGGTGAGCCAGGCGCCGTCCGGCGAGAACGCCAGGTCGCGCACGGGTCCGTTGATCGACCGGATCAGTTCGGTGACCTCGCTGCCGGTCCGTTCTGCTTCCCCTTCCGCCCCTTCCTCCTCCTCGTCCTCCTCGATCGTGTCGATGAGGAGGAGACGGCCGTCGTCCGACGCGATGGCGAGGCGTTCGCCGTCCGGGTCGCTGACCATTTCGAGGACCCGCCCGAGCTCCCCGGACGCGAGGCGGCGCGGCTCGCGCTCACCGCTCGCGCGCGGCAGGTACGAGATCTCGACCGCGTCCTCGCCCTCCGCGTCGGTGACGTACGCGACCTGCCCGCCGGAGCCGAGCATCTCGGGCTGCCTGACCCGTACACCCGGGGTGTCGGCGATGGTCCGGGCGGGGCCGTCGCGGTGGGTGAGCCAGTACAGGCTGCCGCGTACGACGACGGCGCTGGCCCGGCCCGTCTCGTCGACGGAGAGCCCGTCGACGTGGTGGGCGGCCGGCACCTGGTAGGGGCGGCGCCCGACGCGCGGGCCACCGAGGCACACGTCCAGCTTGCGCGGCACGGAGCCGGCGGAGAGGTCGTCGATGATCCAGAGGTCGCCGGCGCACTGGTAGACGATCCGGGTCCCGTCGCTGGAGGCGTTGCGGGCGTAGAACGCGTCATGGTCGGAGTGGCGGCGCAGGTCGGAGCCGTCGGGCAGACAGGAGTACACATTGCCGATGCCCTGGTGGTCGGAGAGGAACGCGATGCGTCCCGCCACGAACATCGGTGCCTCCAGATGCCCGTCCAGGTCGGCGACGAGCTGCTCGCCGTGCAGCCACAGGCGGCCCTGGGCGCCGCCCCGGTACCGCTTCCAGGAGGCCGGCTCGTGCGGGGCGGTGCCGGTCAGGAGCAGGGTCTTGCGCTCGCCGTCGAAGTCGGCGACCGCGATGTCGGAGACCGGGCCCCAGGGCAGCCTGCCGCCGGGGGAGCCGTCGACGGGGACGTCGTAGGCCCAGGTGAAGTACGAGAAGGGCTGGCCGTGCGAGGCCACGGCGAGGATGTCGGCCCGCCCGTCCTTGTCGGGCGGTGTCCAGCCGCGGACCTGGGTGTCCGTACTGCCCCAGTAGGTGAGCCGCCGGGCGGGGCCGCCGTCCACGGGCGCGAGATGGATCTCGGGGTCCAGGCTGCGCCAGGTCGTGTACGCGATGTGGCGGCCGTCGGGCGAGAACCGTGGGCTGCTCACCTTGGTCCGGTCGACCGTGACCCGCCAGGCCCGGCCCGGCCGGTCGAGCGGGGCGACCCAGAGGTCGTCCTCGGTCTCGAAGCAGAGCCGGTCCTCGTGCAGATGGGGAAACCGCAGGTACGCGTTGTCGCTCACCTACACATGCTTTTCCGCTCCACGGGCCCCGGCAACTTGTGGGTCGCTCCGTTCCCGCCCTCGGCTTGTGGCGCAGGACACGTACGAAACGGTTTCGTTTCGTTAAGTGCGGTCGTACAGTACTTATGTACGAAACGGTTTCGTACACACCGTCCGGACCGGAACAGGGGTGCCCCATGGCTGAAGCCGCGACGACGCGCCGCAGCCGGATCACGCCCGAGCGCGAGGCCGAGCTGTACGGCGCCGTGCTCGAACTGCTCCGCGAGGTCGGTTACGACGCCCTGACCATGGACGCCGTGGCCGCCCGCACCCGGTCGAGCAAGGCCACGCTCTACCGCCAGTGGGGCAGCAAGGCCGAGCTGGTCGTGAAAGCGCTGCGGCACCAGAAGCCGTCGCGGCTGAGCGAGATCGACACCGGGTCGCTGCGGGGCGACTTCCACGAACTGGTCCTCCGTGAGGACGACTGCGAGATGGCCCGGGGATCCGCGCTGATGCGGGGCCTGGCCATGGCGGTCCACGAGAACCCGGATCTCCTGCGAGCCTTCCGCGAGCTGCTGATCGAGCCCGAGATGGAGGAGCTCCGGCATGTGCTGGGGCGCGCCGTCGACCGGGGCGAGATCCGTGCGGACAACCCGGCACTCGACTACGTCCTCCATATGATCGTCGGCGCCTTCACGGCGCGGACCCTCATCGACGAACAGCCGCCCACCCAGGCCTTCGTCACCTCTTACATCGACGCCGTGGTCCTCCCCGCTCTCGGCGCCTGACCCCTCTCCACTCAAGACCCGTCCCACCCGAGCACCTGACGCGACCGCTCACGTCGTCGGGCCGATCACCCCTGCCCCCATACGACTGACCGGGAGTACGCCCTCGTGGCCACGTTCCTCTACAAACTCGGCAAGCTCGCCTTCCGCAGACGACACTTCGTCGCCCTGATCTGGGTGGCGCTGCTCACCCTCGCGGGGGTGGGCGCCGCCTCCGCGCCGACGGCGGCCTCCAGTTCCTTCTCCATCCCGGGCACGGAGGCCCAGAAGGCCTTCGACCTGCTCGACCAGCGCTTCCCGGGCTCCAGCGCCGACGGTGCCACCGCACGCGTCGTCTTCCAGGCGCCCGACGGCGAGAAGATCACGTCCGCGGCCAACAAGGCCGAGGTCACCAGGACCGTCGCGGAGCTCAAGGACGGTTCGAAGGAGGTCGCAGCGGCGGCCGACCCGTTCGTCGCGAAGACCGTCAGCAAGGACGGCACGATCGCGTACTCCTCGGTCTCCTACAAGGTCTCCTCGATGGAGCTGACGGACGCCGACCGGGACGCGCTCCAGAAAACCGTGGACGAGGCGCGCGACTCCGGGCTGACCGTCGAGGTCGGCGGTGACGCGCTCCAGGCCATGCCGGAGACCGGGGCCACCGAGATCATCGGTGTGGCGATCGCCGCCGTCGTCCTCGTGATCACCTTCGGCTCGCTCGTCGCGGCCGGGCTTCCGCTGCTCACCGCCCTGATCGGCGTCGGCATCGGCGTCTCGTCGATCACCGCGCTGGCCAACGCGCTCGACCTGGGCACCACCACCTCGACGCTGGCCATGATGATCGGCCTCGCGGTCGGCATCGACTACGCGCTGTTCATCGTCTCCCGCTTCCGCGCCGAGCTGGCCGAGGGCCGCGACCGCGAGGAGGCGGCCGGACGGGCCGTCGGCACCGCGGGGTCCGCCGTGGTCTTCGCCGGTCTGACCGTCGTCATCGCACTCGTCGGGCTCGCCGTCGTCAACATCCCGATGCTGACGAAGATGGGCATCGCGGCCGCGGGCACGGTCGCCATCGCCGTCCTCATCGCGCTCACCCTCATCCCGGCGCTGCTCGGCTACGCCGGCAAGCGGGTCCACGGCCGCAAGGCCCGTAAGGTCCTGGCCGCCGAGAACAAGCCCGAGCCGAAGACGAACATGGGCACGCGCTGGGCGCGCTTCGTGCTGCGCCGGCCGGTGGCCGTGCTGCTCACCGCGGTGGTCGGGCTCGGCGTGATGGCCGTGCCGGTGTCCTCGCTGGAGCTGGGCCTGCCCGACGACGGGGTCCAGCCCACGGACACCACGCAGCGCAAGGCGTACGACCTGCTCTCCGAGGGCTTCGGGCCCGGCTTCAACGGTCCGCTGGTGGCGGTCGTCGACGTGAAGCACTCGCAGGACCCGAAGGACGCGGTCGCCCGCGTCTCCAAGGACATCGCGGCGACCGACGGAGTCAAGACGGTCACCCCGCCCGCGTTCAACCAGGCCGGTGACACGGCGACGATCACCGTCGTGCCGTCGTCCAAGCCCAGCTCCACGCAGACCGAGGACGTCGTCCACACGATCCGCGACAAGGGTGCGGACATCAAGGCGGACACCCGCGCCGAGGTCCTCGTCACCGGCACCACCGCCATGAACATCGACGTGTCGCAGAAGCTGAACGACGCGCTCGTGCCGTACCTGGCGCTCGTCGTCGGCCTGGCGTTCCTGCTCCTGATGGTGGTCTTCCGGTCGGTCCTGGTCCCGCTGAAGGCGGCGCTCGGGTTCCTGCTCTCGGTGGTCGCCGCGCTCGGCGCCGTCGTCGCGGTCTACCAGTGGGGCTGGCTCGGCTCGCTGTTCGGCGTGGAGCAGACCGGGCCGATCATGTCGATGATGCCGATCTTCATGGTGGGCGTGGTCTTCGGTCTCGCGATGGACTACGAGGTCTTCCTCGTGACCCGCATGCGGGAGGCGTACGTCCATGGGGAGCGGCCCGCGCAGGCCATCGTCACCGGGTTCCGGCACGGGGCCCGGGTGGTCACGGCGGCGGCCGTCATCATGATCGCCGTGTTCGCGGGCTTCATCGGCTCCAGTGAGCAGATGGTCAAGATGATCGGCTTCGGCCTCGCGATCGCGGTCTTCTTCGACGCGTTCCTGGTGCGCATGACGATCGTGCCGGCCGTGCTCGCGCTGCTCGGCAAGCGGGCGTGGTGGCTGCCGAAGTGGCTCGACCGGATCCTGCCGAACGTGGACGTCGAGGGCGAGGGCCTGAAGACGGCCTCCGGCGGCGACGACCCCGCGCAGGAGGACAGGGAACTGGCCCGCGTGTGACCGGGGCCCGTCCCTGACCGGGAATGCGTAGGGCTCTCAGTGAGCCACCGGGGTGGCGGTCGTGTACGTCCGGCGAAGGAAGCGCACCAGCGCCTTCTTCTCGAACTGCACGACCGCCACCCCTTTCGGCGAGTGGAACTCCATGACGGCCTGGACGCGGCCGCAGGGCCAGATGTGGATGTCGCCCACGGTGGTCGGGGCGCGCAGCCCCTGTTCCAGGAGTTCGCGCGTGAAGTACCAGTCGCCCTCTTCGGGGACGGTGATGTGGACGCGTCCGTCGTAGCTCAGGACTGCGGGGACGGCCGGTGCCTCGTCGGGGGAGTCCGTGACGATGCGCGCGCGTGCGTACTGCTCGACGTCAGACATCGGGAACTCCTCTTCGTCTATTTGTGTGTGCTGTCACCTAATGTCCCATATAAGTCATATGCGCGGCTATGTGCTCAGAGGTGTCTACGGGATTAGTTGTGCCTGCGGCGCTCTTGCAAGCGGTTCGCAACAAGGCACTATCATCGGACGGTCACCAAGCCTGTCGCGTGCCCCGAAGCGGAGCCCTCACTCATGCATGTCCCCGACGGATTCATCAACGCCCCCGTCTCGGCGGCCGCCGGTGTCGTCGCCGCGGGCGCCGTGGCCGTCAGCCTCCGGGGCGCACGGCGCGAACTCGACGAGCGCACGGCCCCGCTCGCGGGCCTCGTCGCCGCGTTCATCTTCGCCGTGCAGATGCTGAACTTCCCCGTCGCGGCAGGCACCAGCGGCCACCTCCTGGGCGGCGCGCTGGCCGCGATACTCGTCGGCCCCTGTACCGGCGTCCTGTGTGTGTCCGTGGTGCTCCTGATGCAGGGCGTGCTCTTCGCCGACGGCGGCCTGACCGCGCTCGGCGTGAACATCACCGACATGGCGATCACCACGACCGTCGTCGCCTACCTCGTCTTCCGCGGCCTGGTGAAGGTGCTGCCCCGCAAGCGCCGCTCCATCACCGTCGCCTCCTTCGTCGCGGCGCTCCTGTCCGTACCGGCCGCGGCCGTCGTCTTCACCCTGATCTACGCGATCGGCGGCACCACCGACGTCTCGATCGGCAAGGTCGCCACCGCCATGGTCGGCGTGCACGTCCTCATCGGCATCGGTGAGGCCGTCATCACCGCGCTGACCGTCGGCGCCGTCGTCGCCGTCCGCCCCGACCTCGTGTACGGCGCCCGCGGCCTGTACCGGCCGCTCAAGCTCCGCGTGGCCGGCGAACTCGTCGACGCCCCGGACGCCGCGCCCGCGCCCGTCGCAGCCCGCGGCTCCCACCGCAAGGTCTGGATCACCGGCCTGGTCACCTCCCTCGTCCTCGCCGGCTTCGTCTCCTTCTACGCCTCCGCCGATCCGGACGGCCTGGAGAAGGTCGCCCACGACAAGGGCATCGACAAGAAGACCGAGAAGCACGCCTCCGACGGCTCCCCGCTCGCCGGGTACGGCGTCAAGGACGTCGGCGACGCGCGGCTCTCCGGAGGCCTGGCCGGTGTGATCGGCGTCGGCGTCACCGTCGTCGCGGGCAGCGGCATCTTCTGGGTGCTGCGCAGGCGCCGCACCGCGGACACCTCCCCGAGCCAGATCACGGAGACCGTCTGACATGGGTGCGGGGCACGCGCACAAGCTCTACCGGCACGGGCACTCGCCCGTGCACGGCCTGCCGCCGCACACCAAGCTCGCCGCCGTCTTCTCCTTCGTGATCGTGGTCGTCTCCACGCCCCGCGAGGCGATGTGGGCGTTCGCCCTGTACGCGGTCCTGCTCGCGGCCGTCGCGTACGCGGCCGGAGTACCGGCCGGCTTCCTCCTCAAGCGGCTCCTCATCGAGATCCCCTTCGTCGCCTTCGCCGTCCTCATGCCGTTCGTGGCGCAGGGCGAGCGCGTCGACGTCCTCGGGATCTCCCTCAGCGTCAACGGTCTGTGGGGCGCCTGGAACGTCCTCGCCAAGGGCACCCTCGGCGTCGCCGCGTCCGTCCTGCTCGCCTCCACGACCGAGCTGCGCGAGCTGCTCCTCGGCCTGCAACGGCTCAAGCTGCCGCCACTCCTCGTGCAGATCGCGTCGTTCATGATCCGCTACGGCGATGTGATCACCGACGAGATGCGCCGTATGAGGATCGCCCGGGAGTCGCGCGGCTTCGAGGCGAGCGGCGTGAGGCACTGGGGCGTCCTCGCCAAGTCCGCGGGCGCCCTCTTCATCCGTTCCTACGAGCGCGGTGAGCGCGTGCATCTGGCCATGGTCAGCCGCGGGTACGCCGGCTCGATGCCCGTCATCGACGACGTGAGCGCGTCCCGCGCGCAGTGGTCCTACGCCCTCACCCTCCCCTGTGCCGCCCTTGTCGTCTGTCTGCTGGGATGGATGCTGTGACTGTTTCCCCCGCTCCGCTCTCCCCCGCCTCGCTCGAGGTCGGTGGCCTCGCCTACGCCTACCCCGACGGGCACCAGGCCCTCTTCGGCGTCGACCTGACCATCGGCCGCGGTGAGCGCGTCGCCCTGCTCGGGCCCAACGGCGCGGGCAAGACGACCCTCGTGCTGCATCTCAACGGCATCCTCACCGGCGGCGCCGGCACCGTGACCGTCGCCGGTCTGCCCGTCGGCAAGCGGCACATGGCCGAGATCCGGCGCAAGGTCGGCATCGTCTTCCAGGACCCCGACGACCAGCTCTTCATGCCGACCGTCCGCGAGGACGTGGCCTTCGGGCCCGCCGCGGCCGGGGTGAAGGGGCCCGAGCTCGAGGCCCGCGTGCACAAGGCCCTGGCCCAGGTCGGCATGGCCGACTTCGCCGACCGGCCGCCGCACCACCTCTCCTTCGGGCAGCGCCGCCGTGTCGCGGTCGCCACCGTCCTCGTCATGGAGCCCGAGATCCTCGTCCTGGACGAGCCGTCGTCGAACCTCGACCCGGCCTCGCGCCGCGAACTCGCCGACATCCTTCGGTCGTTGGACGTCACCGTCCTGATGGTCACGCACGACCTGCCGTACGCGCTCGAACTCTGCCCGCGCTCGGTGATCCTCAGCGAGGGCGTGATCGCGGCCGACGGGACGACCGGTGACCTCCTCGCCGACGAGGACCTCATGCGCGCACACCGCCTGGAGCTCCCCTTCGGCTTCGACCCGAAGTCCGTGAAGGTCTGAGCGGCCGAGGAATCGGCAGCGATCCGTGGCTGTTGCACCCGAGGTGAGTGACATGAACGGCACAGTGGCCACCGGGTTCGAAGCGGTCAGGGAAGCTTTCGCCCACAACTTCGAGGCGCTCGGCGAGCGCGGCGCGGGCGTGGTCGTCCACCGCGACGGGCACAAGGTCGTCGACCTGTGGGCCGGCACCCGCGACGTGAGCGGCGGCGCCCCCTGGGAGCGCGGCACCGCCCAGATCATGCGCTCCGCCACGAAGGGCGTGGCCGCCGCCGCGCTGCTCCTCCTGCACCAGCGAGGAGAGCTCGACCTGGACGCGCCGGTCGGCGCCTACTGGCCCGAGTTCAAGCAGCACGGCAAGGAGGACGTCCGCGTCCGTGACGTCCTCGCGCACCGCGCCGGCGTCCCCGCGCTCGACCGCCCGCTCACCCCGGCCGAGGCCGCCGACCCCGACACCGGAGCCGCGGCCGTCGCCGCCCAGGCCCCCGCCTGGGAACCCGGCACCGACCACGGCTACCACGCGCAGACCTACAGCTGGCTCACCGGCGAGCTCGTGCGCCGCGTCACCGGCCGCACCGTCGGCGCCTGGATCGCCGAGCACATAGCCGCCCCCGTCGGCGCCGACCTCTGGGTCGGGCTGCCCGATGCCGAGGCGCACCGGGCCGGTCTCGTCGGACCCGTCGAACCCCCGGCCGCGCCCGGCGGCCTGCGCACCCGCCCCAAGAGGAACGTCGCCGACGCGTACACCGACCCCGACTCCCTGACCCGCCGCGCCTTCGGCGCCATCCACCCCGCGCCCGACGAGAACGACCCGGCCTACCGCGCGGCAGAGCTGCCCGCCTCGAACGGCGTCGCCACGGCGGAGGGACTCTCCCGCTTCTACGCGTCCCTGATCGGCGAGGTCGACGGCGGCGTCCGCCTGTTCACGCCCGACACGATGGAGGAGGCCCGCACCGAGGCGTCCTCGGGCGCCGACCGGGTCCTCGTCGTCCCGACCCGCTTCGGGCTCGGCTACATGCTCCACGGAGTGGCCTCACCACTCCTCGGCCCCGGGTCCTTCGGCCACCCCGGGCGGGGCGGCGCGCTCGGCTTCGCGGACCCCGAGTCCGGGATCGCCTTCGGGTACGTCACGAACGGCCGGCAGAAGGGCGTCACCGCCGACCCGCGCGCTCAGGCGCTGGTGCGGGCCGTGCGCTCCTCTCTCGCCGGATAGCCCCCGTGTCGCCCGGGCCCGCGCCGGGTAGCGTCGGCGCATGAGGCGCTTCGAGGGGTACGGGGTCATGGTCACGGGCGCGGCACGCGGCATAGGCGCCGCCACCGCGCGCAGGTTCGCCGCCGAGGGGGCGCGGGTCGCCGTCACCGACGTGGATCCGCGGGAAGCAGAGAAGGCGGTCGCCGGGATCCGCGAACAGGGCGGCTCGGCAAGGGCGTTCACCTGCGACGTCGGGTCGCGTGAGTCGGTGGAGGCGGCGGTCGCGGCCACCGTGGAGGAGTTCGGCCGCCTCGACGTGCTCGTCAACAACGCCTACGCGTGCGCCCCGGACGCCGCCCTCTTCGAGGACGAGCCCGACGAGGTGTGGGCCCGCGACCTCGACATCACGCTCACCGGCGCGTACCGCTGCTGCCGCGCGGCGCTGCCGCACCTGGTGGCGTCGGGCCGCGGCGCGATCGTGAGCGTCGGATCCGTCAACGGCCTTCAGGACTACGGCAATCACGCGTACAGCGCCGCGAAGGCGGGGCTCGGCTCGCTGACCCGCACCCTCGCCGGACACGCGGGCCCGCGCGGCGTCCGCGTCAACCTCGTCGCGCCGGGCACGGTGCGCACCCCCGCCTGGTCGGGCCGGGACGCCGCCCTGGACGCCGTCAGCGGCCTCTACCCGCTCGGGCGGGTCGGCGAGCCGGAGGACATCGCGGCGGCCGTGACGTTCCTCGCCTCGTCGGACGCGGCGTGGATCACCGGGGTCACACTCCCGGTCGACGGCGGCCTGACCTCGGCGAACCGGGGATTCCGCGCGCAGCTCCAGTAGCGCCCCCGCTCAGCCGGCGGTGTGCAGCATCAGCCCGATCCCCGCCACCATCAGCCCCGCCGCCACCAACCGCGGCGTACCGAACCGCTCCTTGAAGAACACCGTCCCGATCGCCGCGCCCACGATGATCGACGACTCGCGCAGCGCCGAGATCGGGGCGAGGTCCGCCCGCGTCTGTGCCCACAGGACGAGCCCGTACGCGGACACGGACAGCGCCGCGCCGAGCAGCCCGACCGCCGCGAACGGCCGCAGGCGGGCGGTCAGTTCGCCGCGCCACGTCCAGGCCGCGTACACCGGGACACCGAGGCAGCCGAGCATCATCAGCCACGCGATGTAGCCGAGCGAGTTCCCGGAGGCGCGCACGCCGAGGCCGTCCACCACGGTGTACGCGGCGATGGACACGCCCGTCGCGACAGCCGCGCCCACCGCCGCCCAGTCGGGCCTGCGCCCCGAACCCCGTATGCCCCACAGCGCGAGCCCGGTCAGGCCCGCGCACGAGACCGCGATGCCCGCCGCCTGCCAGCCGTCGGGGACCTCGCCCGCGAACACCGCCGCGAGCACCGTCACCACGAGCGGCGCCGTGCCGCGCGCGATCGGGTACGCCTGGCCGAAGTCGCCGAGCTTGAACGACCGCATGAGCAGGGCGTAGTAGGCGACGTGGAGGAGCGCGGAGAGGATCAGGTACGGCCAGGCCGCTGCGTGCGGGAACGGCACGAACGGCGCGCACACGAGCCCGATCAGCGCGCCGCCGCCCGAGATCAGCGTGAAGCCGACCAGCTTGTCGGTGATGTGGTGGGCGATCGCGTTCCAGCTGGCGTGCGTGACGGCCGCGAGGAGCACGGCCGCCGCGACCACCGGGGTCACTGAGCGCTCTCGCGCACGTCCACGAGGGCCGCTCCGGCGTGTGCGATCAGCGACTTGGGGTCCATGGGGAACACGGCGTACGGGGTGCCGGCGGCGGCCCACACGGTGTCGTGGTCGAGGAGCGAACGGTCGGCGAGGACCCGCGTCCTGGTGACGTGCCCGAAGGGCGGGATGCCGCCGATCGCGTAACCCGTCGCCGCGCGCACGACGTCCGCCTTGGCGCGGGTGACCTTCTCGGCGCCCAGCTCGCGCCGGACCAGCTCCACGTCCACCCGCGACGCGCCGTCCATCAGGACGAGTACCGGCATGTTGTCCGCGGCGAAGATCAGCGACTTGCAGATCTGGCTGAGTTCGCAGCCGATCGCGGCCGCCGCCTCCTGCGCGGTCCTGGTCGCCTCCGGGAAGCGGCGGACGAGCGGGAGTACGCCGGCCAGGCCCAGCTCGGCGAGGGCTTCGGCGAAACGCGGGTGCGCGGCGGTTGCGGTGGATGCGGCAGATGCAGCGGATTCCGAGGTGCTCATGGCCGCACCGTAGCGCTCGGTGTACCCGCCACGCGACCAGGTATCGCCCGCGCCGTCCGTCCTCGCCGTCAGTCCCCCGCGAGCAGCATCTGCCGCACCACGGGACCCGCCGAGTCACCGCCGTGGCCGCCCTGCTGGACGACCGCCGCCGAGGCCAGGTCGCCGCGCCAGGCCGTGAACCAGCCGTTCGGCTTCTTCTGTCCGTCGACCTCCGCCGAGCCGGTCTTCGCGCCCATGTCGGTGCCGAGCCCCGACATCGGCTCGACCGCCGTACCGGCGACCGCCGTGTAGTGCAGCAGGTCGCGCAGGGCGCTCACGGTCGACGGGGACAGCTTGCGGGAGGCCGTGGCGAGCGTGCGGTGGTCGACGTCGGGCGAGACGAGGTAGGGCTGCTTGAACTCGCCCGTCTCCGCGGTGGCGACGACCGAGGCCATGTTGAGCGGATTCATCCGCACCCCGCCCTGCCCGATCAGCGAGGCCGCCATCTGCGCCTGCGACTGCACCGGGACCGCGCCGTCGAAGCTGGGCACGCCGATCGACCAGTTGTCGCGGCCGAGCCCGAAGACCTCCTGCGCCTGCTTCGTCAGATCGCCGTCGTCCAGCTTCTTGGCCTGGCTGATGAAGGCCGTGTTGCAGGAGCGCGCGAAGCTGGCGCGGAAGGTGCCGTCCTTGATCTCGAACTTGTCGTCGTTCTGGAACTTCCAGCCGCCGTACGTCACGTACTTGGGGCACGGGTGCTTCTTGTCGACGCCCGCGAGCTTCTTCTCCAGGAGCATGGACGACGTCACGATCTTCATCGTGGAACCGGGCGCGAGGGAGCCCTGCAAGGCCGTGTTGAAGCCTTCGGGGCGGGAGTTGGCGACCGCGAGGATCTCCCCGGTCGACGGCTTGATGGTGACGACCGCGGCCTTCTCCCGCTTGGCGACCTCGCGTTCGGCCGCGGCCTGCGACGTCGGGCTGATCGTCGTGCGCAGGGTGCCGGGCGTGCCCTCGGCGAGGGTGACGAGCGTCTTGTCGGGCGTGTGCTCGCTCTTCTTGCCGCTGTCCTTGTGGACGACGCGCAGTTCGATGCCCGCCGTGCCGCCGGCCTTCTTGCCGTACTTCTCGCGCAGCCCGTCGATGACGGTGCCGAGCGAGGGGTACTTGGCCGCGGTCAGCTCGTTCCCGTCGCGGTCCGTCGCCTTGATCGGCGGGTCGCCGGCCGCGCCCGTGACGAGCCGGTCACCGTCCTTGAGGTCCGGGTGCACGACGGACGCCTGCCACCCGACGAGCGGCTTGCCGTCCTTCACCCGCCGTACGACGGTCAGTTCGGAGCCGTAGGCGAACGGCTTCGACTTGCCCTCGTACGTGACCGTGGCCGACACCGCGAACGGCATCTTGGCCCCGGCACGCTTCCCGGGCGTCAGCTTCATCCCCGACAGATGGGCGTCCTTGCGGTACGAGGTGAGGGCGGCCGTCGCCGTGGTGGCGTCGTCCGTGGCGGCCGCCGCCTTCGCGGTGTCGCCCGCGGCCCACGCGGTCAGGAACCGGTCGGCCGCGGTGCGGACCTCGGCCGGGGTGACGGGGCCCGTCTTGATGTGGGGCTTGTCGTCGGCGGCGGTGGATGAGTCCGAGTCGCCGCTGAAGAGGGCGTAGGCGCTGACCCCGGCGCCGAGCACCACGACGGCGACCACGCCGCCGATCACGGCCGCGTTCGCCTTCTTGCGCTCGGGTTGCCTGCCTCTGCTGCCCACCGGTCCTCCGTCGTTGCCTGTCTGCCCGGTCCACTGGGTTCCTCGCGGACGGCTCAGACTAAGGCGTCTTGACAGGTGCTCTCGACGGCGGTCAGCTACCCGCCCGTAGCACCGCGGCCACGATCGGGCCCGCGGCGTCGCCGCCGTGGCCACCCTCCTCGGTGACCGCGGCCGCCGCGACGTCCCCGCGGTAGCCGGTGAACCAGCTGTTCGACTTGGTCTGGCCGGTGACCTCCGCCGAGCCGGTCTTGGCTCCGACGTCGGGGCCGAGACCCGCCATGACCTGCGCGGCGGTGCCGACCGTCGCGGTGCGGTACATCATCTGGCGCAGCTGGGCGGCGGTGTTCGGGGGCAGGCCGCGGGCGGTGGCGAGTTCCCGGTCGTCGAGGGAGCGCGGCACGATCACCGGCTGCCGGAACACGCCCGTCTTCGCGGTCGCCGTGACGGACGCCATGTTCAGCGGGTTCATCTGGATCTGGCCCTGCCCGATGGCGTTGGCCGCGCGGTCGGGGCCGCCGGACGGCGGGATCTTGCCGTCCGTGGACGCGATGCCGGTCTTCCAGTTGTCCTGACCGAGACCGAATCGGTCCTGCGCCTCGCGCGTCAACGACTCGTCCGTCAGCGGCTTCTCGTCGATGAGCTTCACGAACGCGGTGTTGCAGGACCGGGCGAAGCTGTCCGCGAGGCTGGCGCCCTCGTTGGCCTTCATGCCCGGCAGGTTGTGGAAGGTCTGGCTCTGCCAGGTCGCGGTGTCCGTGCAGGGCGCCGGGCTGTTGACCGAGGCGACACCGTTGTCGATGAGCATCGCCGCGGTGATGACCTTCATCGTGGAGCCGGGGGCCTGCTGGCCCTGGAAGGCGGCGTTGAAGCCGTCCTTGCGGTGGTTGGCGACCGCGAGGACCTGGCCCGTGCTCGGCTGCACGGCCACCACGGACGACTCGTCGAAGCTCTTCACGGCCCGCTCGGCCGCCGCCTGCGCGGTGGCGCTGAGCGTCGTGTGCAGCTCACCGGCCTTGCCCTTCACCAGCGTGAGCAGCGTCTTGGTGCCGGCGTCCTCGCTCTCGCGCTGGATGTACGTCTCCACTCCCGCTCGGCCGCCGGCCGTGTCGCCGTACTTCTCGCGCAGCTGGTCCAGGATCGGCCCGAGCGAGGGGTACTTCTCCTTCGTCAGGACGTTGCCCGAGCGGTCCACGGCCTCGATGGGCGGCGCCGAGGCCTCGCCGGTGACGAGGGTGTCGCCCCTGTCCATGTCCGGATGCACGACGGCCGCCTGCCAGTCGACCAGCGCCCGGCCGGTGTTGAGTCCGCGCACCACGGTGAGCGAGGAGTCGTAGGCGAGGGTCTTCTTCTTCCCCTCGTACGACACCGTGGCCTTCACCTTGAACGGCACCTCGGCCCCCGAGGGTGCCCCCGCCGTCAGCGTGGTGTGCGTGATGTGCGCGTCGTCGTGCCAGCCGGTCAGCGCCGAGAGCGCCGACTCCGCGTTGTTCGTGTACGCCGACGCGGAGTCCGGGTCGGACTTCGCCCACGCCGCGAGGAACTTCTGCGACACGTCCTTGACCTCGTCCGCCGTCGGCGGCCCGGTCCTGCGCGGCGAGGGTTCCCCCGCCGTGCTCGACCCGCCCGAACCGGTCACCGCCGTCACCACGTTGTACGCGCCGTACCCCGCGCCCCCGACCATGATGGCGAACACCCCGCCGATCACAGCCGCCTTGGCCCCCTTGCGCATGCCGCGTCCCCTCCCCAGGTTCCGGTGGGGAACTTTAGGCGGCGGCCGTGCCCGGTGGGACGAGAGTGCGCAGATGTTGTCCGAACTTGTCTGAACGGAGACCGCTCCCGGGGGGTCGGACGTCCGCGGCCGGCCCCGGGGCGCCGGGCGGTCAGACCCAGGTATCGAGCCACATCCGGGACTGCCAGGAGCTGAACGGGATCGCCTGCCCGGTGTAGATCGGCCAGAAGTAGACGAAATTCCACACGATCAGCAGGACGAGCACGCCCGCGGCCGCCGCGCCCACGATTCTGCGCCGCTCCCCGGACCCCGGCGGCCCGAGGATCGCGCCGATCATCATCGCGACCCCGAGGCAGAGGAAAGGCACAAAAACGACCGCGTAGAAGAAGAAGATCGTGCGTTCCTGGTAGTTGAACCAGGGCAGATAGCCCGCGGCGACGGCGCACGCGATGGCACCCGCCCGCCAGTCGCGGCGGAAGAACCAGCGCCACAGCAGATAGAGCACGGCGAACGCCGCCGCCCACCACAGCAGCGGGGTGCCGAGCGCCAGGACCTCGCGGGCGCACTTGTCGCCCGCGCCGGCCGGGCAGCCGTCCTTGCCGGGCAGCGGGGACTCGTAGAAGTACGAGACCGGCCGGCCGTCGACGAGCCAGCTCCACGGGTTCGACTGGTAGATGTGCGGGGAACTGAGCCCCACGTTGAACTTGTAGACCTCGTGCTCGTAGTGCCACAGGCTGCGCACCCAGTCGGGGAACAGCCAGGTCCAGGAACCGCCCCGGCCGTCGGTCGCCGCCCAGTTGCGGAAGTAGCCGCCGGTCCCGTCGGCAGGAGAAAGGATCCAGCCGAGCCAGGACAGGACGTACGTGGCGACCGCGACCGGCACCGTCGACAGGAACGCCCAGCCGAGGTCCCGCTTGAGCACGGTCACGTACGGCCGGCCGGCCCCGGCGACGCGGCGCGCGCCGACGTCCCACAGGACCGTGAGCACACCGAACGCGGCCAGATAGATGAAGCCGTTCCACTTCGTGCCCGCGGCGAGCCCCAGGCACAGACCGGCGAGCAGCCGCCACGGGCGCCAGCCCAGACGCAGGGTCTCGGCGATGTGCACGTCGGGGCGCGGCACGCCGTCCTCGCCCCTCGGGAGCGCGGCGGCCAGCTTGCCGCGCGCCTTGTCGCGGTCCACGACCAGGCAGCCGAACGCGGCGACGACGAAGAACACGAGGACCGAGTCGAGCAGCGCCGTGCGGCTCATCACGAACGCGAGGCCGTCCACGGCGAGCAGCAGACCGGCCAGGCAGCCGAGGAACGTCGAGCGGAACAGCCGCCGCCCGATGCGGCACACAAGGAACACGCACAGCGTGCCGAGCACCGCGGTCATGAACCGCCAGCCGAACGGATCGAAACCGAACAGCCACTCGCCGATGCCGATGACGTACTTGCCGACCGGCGGATGCACGACGTACGCGGCGTCGTGCGGGAGCGGCACATGGCCGCCGGTCTTCAGGATCAGGTCGTTGGCGTTCTTGTCCCAGTTGACCTCGAAGCCGCGGTGGATCAGCGCCCACGCGTCCTTCGCGTAGTACGTCTCGTCGAATATCACGGCCTTGGGGCTGCCGAGATGCCAGAACCGCATCAGGCCCGCGACCAGCGTCACGAGCAGCGGACCGAGCCAGCCGGACCAGCGGGTCACGCCCCGCGCGAGGCCGTCGGAGAGACCGAGGGTCGCCCACAGCCGCGACGACGGCGGCGCGTACGGCGGCACGAGCCGCGTACCCACGTCGTCCCTGGGCCGCGCCACATGACCGAACCGCCGCAGCCGGCGCTCCCACGTCGACGGCTGCCGCGCCTCGCCGGGGTTCTGGCCCGGCGGGGCGCTGGTCGAGGGCGAGTGCGGCGAGGACGCAGTACTGGTCACCGCGCCATCGTAGGGAACGTCACTGTGCGAGTCCCGTGTGCGGCCCCGCCGAGTCGGCCGGCCCCGGGGCGGGACGTGTCGGCCCGCCCCGTCCCTGCGAGGATGGATCCGTGACATCAAGCCCAGATTCCCCCGGAACGCTCGTGCTCGCGGGCACGCCCATCGGAGACGTGTCGGACGCGCCGCCCCGGCTCAGCAAGGAGCTGGCCGACGCCGACGTCATCGCCGCCGAGGACACCCGCAGGCTGCGGCGTCTGACGCAGGCGCTCGGGGTGACCCCGGGCGGGCGCGTCGTGTCGTACTTCGAGGGGAACGAGTCCGCCCGCACGCCCGAGCTGGTCGAGGCGCTCGCGGGCGGGGCCCGGGTGCTGCTCGTGACCGACGCGGGGATGCCGTCTGTGTCCGACCCCGGGTACCGGCTCGTCGCGGCCGCCGTCGAGCGGGACATCAAGGTCACCGCCGTACCGGGGCCGTCCGCCGTGCTGACCGCGCTCGCGCTGTCCGGGCTGCCCGTCGACCGGTTCTGCTTCGAGGGCTTCCTGCCCCGCAAGGCCGGCGAGCGCATGGGCCGGCTGCGGGACGTGGCGGAGGAACGCCGCACCCTCGTCTATTTCGAGGCCCCGCACCGCCTCGACGACACCCTCGCCGCGATGGCGGAGGCATTCGGCGCCGATCGCCGGGCGGCCGTGTGCCGCGAGCTCACCAAGACGTACGAGGAAGTGAAGCGGGGCCCGCTCGGGGAACTCGCGAAATGGGCCGCGGAAGGCGTACGCGGCGAAATCACCGTCGTCGTGGAGGGCGCCCCGGAGAAGGGCGCGGAGTCACTCGACGCCTCCGAGCTGGTACGCAGGGTGCAGGTGCGCGAGGAGGCGGGGGAGCGGCGAAAGGAAGCCATCGCCGCCGTGGCCGCCGAGGCCGGTCTGCCCAAGCGCGAGGTCTTCGATGCCGTGGTCGCGGCAAAGAATGCCGCTCGGGGCGCCCCATCGGAGAGCAAAGGACTATCGTGAAAGGCAAAGCGCAGGCCGCGCATCGGGCCCCTTCCGATAAGGAAAGGCCAAATCGGATCCAATAGTCGACAGGCCTGATGCGATCGCGCCGGGAGAAGCGTCCACTGGTTGAAGGGACGCACCCGTCCCACGCTTCAGGGTGGATGTAATGCCCCACCCCGAGGTGCCTTGTCCAGAGGGCAAGAGGAGCAGGCATGAGTGAGATCGCAGGCGCCGTACCGACCCCGACCGGTGCTGCCGCACCCCAGATACCGAACCGGAGCGCGGCCACAGCCATCGCCCACGAGTCGTACGCCTTCGCCTGCATGCGGTGCGGTCACGGCTGGGAGCAGAGTTTCGAGATCGAGCACCACATCGACGGCGACGGCGCGGAATTCGTGATGTACGTGGCGGGCGGCGAGCGTGTCCCGTCGCCGCTGACCCGGCCCACGTGCCTGAACTGCGGCGGCCATGTCGTACGGATCATGAGGGCGGGGCGGGTCTCGTCGATCCGCGGTGTGATGCAACGCGAGGGGATCATGCCGGCGGATCAGCCCGCAGGCGAGGAGCACCCCGTGAAGGAACACCACTGGCACTTCTCCGACCTGCTGCATCCCTTCCAGAACCGCAAGACCGACTGATCACCGCCTGATCACCCACCGAGCCGCGACCGGACCCCGACGATCCCACCGACCCCGGCTTCGTAGGATCGGGGCATGAGCTCTGACCGTTCGAAGGACGTCACCCCGCCGCCGCTGCCCGCGCCCCTCGCGGTGCCGGTCGCCGACTCGCACACCCACCTCGACATGCAGTCGGGCACGGTGGAGGAGGGCCTCGCCAAGGCCGCGTCGGTGGGTGTGACGACCGTCGTCCAGGTCGGCTGCGACGTGAACGGTTCCCGCTGGGCCGCCGACACCGCGGCCGCGCACCCGGGCGTGCACGCCACCGTCGCGCTGCACCCGAACGAAGCGCCCCGCATCGTCCTCGGTGACCCCGACGGCTGGTCGCGCCAGGGCGAGCGCCCGGCCGGCGGTGACGCGGCCCTCGACGAGGCGCTCGCCGAGATCGACCGGCTCGCGGCCCTCCCGCACGTGAAGGGCGTCGGCGAGACCGGACTCGACCACTTCCGTACGGGGCCCGAAGGCATCGCCGCGCAGGAGCGCTCCTTCCGTGCCCACATCGAGATCGCCAAGCGGCACGGCAAGGCGCTCGTGATTCACGACCGCGACGCCCATGACGACGTGCTGCGCATCCTCAAGGAGGAGGGCGCCCCCGAGCGCACCGTCTTCCACTGCTACTCCGGAGATGCCGACATGGCCCGGATCTGCGCCGAGAACGGCTACTTCATGTCGTTCGCCGGGAACGTCACCTTCAAGAACGCGCAGCCCCTGCGCGACGCGCTCGTGGCCGCCCCGCGCGAGCTCGTCCTGGTCGAGACCGACGCGCCCTTCCTGACCCCCGCGCCCTACCGCGGACGGCCTAACGCCCCGTACCTCATTCCGGTCACGCTGCGCGCGATGGCCGCGGTGAAGGGCCTCGACGAGGACGCCCTCGCGGCGGCCGTTTCCGCCAACACGGCCCGCGCTTTCGATTACTGACCGGCAGCGCCCTCGGGGCGGCGCCGGGCGCGGAAGGCCGGAAACGGGCCGCGACACAGCGTAGCCGCGCTGCTTTGGAGAGTGACGATCGCTCCGCTAGGTTCTCCTCGCCGATCCGGACCGAGGAGCGTCGTCGTGAGCAATTCGCCGTACGGGACGTATGAGCCGCAGGAAACGCTCGTCACGCTCGAGACACACGAACCACCGCCCGGCCCGCCCCCGCACGCGGACACCTACCGCCCCGGCTACGAGTCGATGGAGACCCAGCCCGCCTGGCCCGTGCCCGGAGCGCTGCTGCCGCCCCCGTCCGCCCCGGCCGCGGACCCCGCCCCGCAGGCCGCCGGGCGCGCCGAGGCCCGCAGGGCGGCCCGGCGCAGGAAACGGCCCGAACGGCCCGACACCCTCAGACGCCTGCTGCCGCAGGCCCTCGTCGTCGCGTTCCTGGCCGGCGGCACCACCGCCTTCGTCGCCGCCGACAAGGCGGTCCAGCTCAGTGTCGACGGCAGGCCGCGCACCCTGCACACCTTCGCGGACGACGTCAGTGAGCTGCTCGCCGACGAGGGCGTCGACGTCGGCCCGCACGATGTCGTCGCCCCCGCCCCCGGGACCGCCCTGTCCAGCGGCGACGAGGTCGCCGTGCACTACGGCAGGCTCGTCCACCTCACCCTCGACGGGGAGCGCCGCAAGGTGTGGACCACGGCGGGCACCGTCGACGGCGCCCTGAATCAGCTCGGCGTCCGCGCCGAGGGCGCCTATGTCTCCGCGTCCCGCTCGCGCCGCATCGCCCGCGACGGCCTCGCGCTCGCCGTCCGCACCGAACGCAGCGTCACGGTCATGGCCGACGGCCGCGAGCGCACCATCCGCACCAACGCCGCCACCGTCGGGGACGCCGTCGACGAGGCGGGCATCTCGCTGCACGGCCAGGACACCACGTCCGTGCCGCAGGACAGCTTCCCGCGCGACGGGCAGACGATCACCGTCATGCGCATCAAGGGCAGCAGGGAGGTGCGCGAGGAACCCATCGCGTACGAGGTGGAGCGCACCCAGGACCCGACCCTGTTCCGTGGGACCGAGGTCGTCGAACGGGCGGGCCGCCAGGGCGCCCGGCGCGTCACCTACGCCCTGCGCACCGTCAACGGCGTCAGGCAGAAGCCGCGCCGCCTGAGCGCAGAGGTCGTGCGTGAGCCCCGCAGCCGGCTCGTGAAGGTCGGCACCAAGCCCCCGCCGTCCTCCGTCGTCGGCGCCGACGGCCTGCACTGGAGCGCACTCGCCCGGTGCGAGTCCGGCGGGCGCCCCGGCGCGACCGACGCCACCGGCACCTATGGGGGCCTCTACCAGTTCGACGTACAGACCTGGCACAGCCTGGGCGGCGGCGGCCGGCCCCAGGACGCGTCCGCCTCCGAGCAGACGTACCGGGCCAAGAAGCTGTACGTGCAGCGCGGCGCGAGCCCGTGGCCGCACTGTGGTGGCCGCCTGCACGGGTAACCGGGTCGGTGCGGGGGCCCGCGGTCCGGTCGGGACCCGGCCGCGGCGCCCCGTACCCTGAGACCGTGAGCACCACTGACCCCCAGGGCCCCCTGCTTGGCCCCGCCGACATCCGCGAACTGGCGGCAGCCCTGGGCGTGCGGCCCACGAAACAGCGCGGCCAGAACTTCGTCATCGACGCCAACACGGTCCGCCGCATCGTCCGCACCGCGCAGGTCACCCCCGAGGACAACGTCGTCGAGGTCGGCCCCGGCCTCGGCTCGCTGACCCTCGCGCTCCTGGAGTCGGCGGCGCATGTCACCGCCGTCGAGATCGACGACGTGCTCGCCGCCGCGCTGCCCGCGACGATCGAGGCCCGCCTCCCGCAGAAGAAGGACGCCTTCGCGCTCGTCCACTCCGACGCGATGCAGGTACGCGAACTGCCGGGCCCCGCGCCCACGGCGCTCGTCGCGAACCTGCCCTACAACGTCGCCGTGCCGGTCCTGCTCCACATGCTCGACACGTTCCCCTCCATCGAGCGCACGCTCGTCATGGTGCAGGCCGAGGTCGCCGACCGCCTCGCGGCCGCCCCCGGCTCGAAGGTCTACGGCGTCCCGTCGGTCAAGGCCAACTGGTACGCGGACGTGAAGCGCGCCGGCTCCATCGGCCGGAACGTGTTCTGGCCCGCGCCGAACGTCGACAGCGGTCTCGTGGCCCTGGTCCGGCGCACCGAGCCGGTGGCGACGACCGCCTCCAAGCGCGAGGTCTTCGCCGTGGTCGACGCGGCCTTCGCCCAGCGCCGCAAGACCCTGCGCGCCGCCCTGTCCGGCTGGGCCGGATCGGCCGCCGCCGCCGAGGCCGCCCTGGTCGCGGCCGGAGTCTCCCCGCAGGCACGCGGCGAGGCCATCACGGTCGAGGAGTTCGCACGGATCGCGGAGAACAAGCAGTGAGCGTGACGGTACGGGTCCCCGCGAAGGTCAACGTCCAGCTCGCGGTCGGCGCGGCCCGCCCCGACGGCTTCCACGACCTCGCCAACGTCTTCCTCGCCGTCGGCCTCCACGACGACGTCACGGCGACCGCCGCCGACGAACTGACCCTCACCTGCGAGGGTCCCGGCGCGGACCAGGTCCCGCTGGACCGCACCAACCTCGCGGCCCGCGCCGCGATCGCGCTGGGCGAGCGGTACGGGATCGAGCCCCTTGTCCACCTGCACATCGACAAGGACATCCCCGTCGCCGGCGGCATGGCGGGCGGCTCCGCGGACGCCGCCGGCGCACTCGTGGCCTGCGACGCGCTGTGGGGCACCGGCGCCACCCGGGACGAACTCCTCGACATCTGCGCCGAGTTGGGCAGCGATGTGCCGTTCAGTCTGGTCGGCGGGGCGGCCCTCGGCACCGGACGCGGCGAGAAGCTTCAACCCCTGGACGTGGGCGGCGAGTTCCGGTGGGTGTTCGCGGCCGCCGACGGAGGGCTCTCGACGCCCGCCGTGTACGGCGAGTTCGACCGCCTCGCGCAGGGGCGCGCGATCCCCGAGCCGGAGGCCTCGCCCGCCCTGCTCGACGCGCTGCGCTCCGGCGACGCGAGCGCGCTGTCCGCGACGCTCACGAACGACCTCCAGCCGGCCGCGCTCTCCCTGTTCCCCGCGCTGAAGGACACCCTCGACGCGGGCACGTCGGCGGGCGCCCTCGCGGGCCTGGTCTCCGGCTCGGGCCCGACCACGGCGTTCCTGTGCGCGGACGAGAAGTCGGCGCGGGCGGTCGCCGCAGCCCTCACGGCGTCCCGCACCTGCCGCTCCGTACGGGTCACGACGTCCCCGGCGCCGGGCGCGACGGTCGTCCAGCGCTGACGCAGCCGGACGTACTCACGGGTAACTGAGTACGTCCGCGCTGTCGACCGCCACGGCGCCGCGGCACCGTGGTCCCATGACCACCGACATCACGAGCGCCCGGCACCGGCGCCGCAGACGCCGCATCGGCCGCGGGCAGGTCCTCGTACCGCTCGGCGCGATCGCCCTCGTCGGACTGCACTCCGCGCTCGCCACCCGCGGCCACCTCCTGCCGCCGCCGTCCGGCGGCGGGTGGCAGGGCCGGATCGCGCGGCCCCGCGAGGTCGCCGCCGTGCTCGGCCGGGGAGCCGCAGGTCCCCGCAACCGCGCCGCTCGACGGCGCTCCGCACGAAGGCGTCAGCGGCTGTAGCGGTACCGGCAGGCGGCGACCCGGACCTCGTCCTCGACGACTTCGCGGACGAGCCGGTGCTCGTCGGTGATCCGCCGGGACCCGCAGCCCTGGACACGCGGCCGGGACGCCGGGCGCGGCGACTACGCTGGAAGACTGATCCATCCCCTTGTCAGGAGCGAAATGGCAGTCAACCTGGTCAATGTCGAGGCAGTCAGCAAGGTGTACGGCACCCGTGCCCTGCTCGACGGCGTATCGCTCGGCGTGTCCGAGGGGGACAGGATCGGTGTCGTCGGGCGTAACGGCGACGGCAAGACCACCCTCATCCGGATGCTCGCCAAGCTGGAGGACGCCGACACCGGCCGCGTCACCCACAGCGGCGGCCTGCGCCTCGGCGTCCTCACGCAGCACGACTCCCTCGACCCCGAGGCGACCGTCCGGCACGAGGTCATCGGCGACCTCGCCGACCACGAGTGGGCGGGCAACGCCAAGATCCGCGACGTGCTCACCGGTCTCTTCGGCGGACTCGACCTGCCCGGCTTCCCGCAGGGACTCGACACGGTCATCGCGCCCCTGTCCGGCGGTGAGCGCCGCCGCATCGCCCTCGCGAAGCTCCTCATCGGCGAGCCCGATCTGATCGTCCTCGACGAGCCCACCAACCACCTCGACGTCGAGGGCATCTCCTGGCTGGCGAGCCACCTCCAGGCCCGCCGCTCCGCCCTCGTCTGCGTCACCCACGACCGCTGGTTCCTCGACCAGGTCTGCACCCGCATGTGGGACGTGCAGAAGGGCGACGTCTTCGAGTACGAGGGCGGATACAGCGACTACGTCTTCGCGCGCGCCGAGCGCGAGCGCATCGCGGCGACCGAGGAGACCAAGCGGCAGAACCTGATGCGCAAGGAGCTGGCCTGGCTGCGCCGTGGCGCCCCGGCCCGGACCTCCAAGCCCCGCTACCGCATCGAGGCCGCCAACGAGCTCATCGCCGACGTGCCGGAGCCGCGCGACAAGAGCGAGCTGATGAAGTTCGCCAGCTCCCGGCTCGGCAAGACGGTCTTCGACCTCGAGGACGTCACCGTGCAGGCCGGGCCCAAGGTGCTCCTCAAGCACCTGACCTGGCAGCTCGGCCCCGGCGACCGCATCGGCCTCGTCGGTGTGAACGGCGCGGGCAAGACCTCGCTGCTGCGCGCCATGGCGCAGGCCGCCCGCACCGACGGCGAGGAGCAGCCCGCGGCGGGCCGCGTCGCCGTCGGCAAGACCGTGAAGCTCGCCTACCTCTCCCAGGAGGTCGCCGAGCTCAACCCGGAACTGCGCGTCCTCCAGGCCGTGCAGCAGGTCCGTGACCGCGTCGACCTCGGCAAGGGCCGTGAGATGACCGCGGGCCAGCTCTGCGAGACGTTCGGCTTCAACAAGGAGAAGCAGTGGACGCCCGTCGGCGACCTGTCCGGCGGTGAGCGCCGCCGCCTCCAGCTCCTGCGCCTCCTCATGGACGAGCCGAACGTCCTCTTCCTCGACGAGCCGACGAACGACCTCGACATCGAGACCCTCACGCAGCTGGAGGACCTCCTCGACGGCTGGCCCGGCTCCATGGTCGTGATCTCCCACGACCGGTTCTTCATCGAGCGGACCACGGACCGCGTGTTCGCGCTGCTCGGCGACGCCGCACTGCGGATGCTGCCGCGCGGCATCGACGAGTACCTGGAGCGCCGCCGCCGCATGGAGGAGGCTGTCGCCGCCTCGATGACGGCCGCAGCCCCGGCCGCCGCCGCGGGCACGCCGGAGAAGACGGTGTCCGCCGCGGACGCCCGCGCCGCGAAGAAGGAACTCCAGAAGATCGAGCGGCAGATGGACAAGATCTCCGAGAAGGAGACCAAGCTGCACGCGCAGATCGCCGATAACGCAACGGACTTCGCGAAGGTGGCCAAGCTGGACAGCGAGCTGCGCGAACTGATCGGGGAGCGCGAGGAGTTGGAGATGCGCTGGCTCGAGCTCGCGGAGGACGCGTGAAGCTCCCGTAACAGACCCATCACGGGCCGGTGCTCCCTTGGGAACAGGGGAGCGACCGGCCCGATGTGGTACTGCGCAGGGTGATAGAAAGGGCGCTCTGGGTTTGCCTGAGAACGACCAGAGAACGTCCTGAAATCGACCCAGGCGAGCAGACACATCAGTGAAGAGGGGGGAGCGCTGATGACTCAGCCGCCCAACCAGCCGCCGCAAGGCGGCTTCGGAGCGCCACAGGACCCGCAGCAGCCTCCGGGGCAGCCGCCGGCCCAGCCGCCGCAGACGCCGCCGGCCCCGCAGCCCGGGTACGGCTACCCGCAGCAGCCCGGCCCGTACGGCCGGCCCCCGCAGAGCGGCCCCTACGGCCAGCCTCAGCAGCCGGGTCCCTATGGCCAGCCCCAGCAGCAGCCGGGACCCTACGGTCAGCCTCCGCAGCAGCCCGGCCCGTACGGCGCGCAGCAGCCTGGCCCCTACGGGCAACAGCCTCAGTACGGCTACCCGCAGCAGCAGCCCCCGTTCTCCGGTGGCCCCGCGACCCCGGGCGGCGGCGGCAAGAACCCCTTCAAGGGCCGGACCGGGATCATCGTGGCCGCCGCGGTGGCCGTCGTCGTGATCGCCGGCGGTGTGGTGTGGTCGGTCGTGGGCGGCGGTGACGACAAGAAGAAGGACCCCGTCGCCGACAAGAGCCAGGACCCCAAGCCCACCGGCTCCGCTCCGGTCGACCCGGGTGACGGCTCCGGCGACGGACGCGACGGCAAGGAAGACCTCAACGCGGGCCGCCAGGCCGGTGAGTCGAAGGTCCTCTGGTACAAGACGGCGCCCAAGGCTCCCGGTGACGGCGCGGACGCGCCCGGCATGTGGGTCACCGACACGCTCGCCGCGAAGGCGGTCTACAACGAGCTCGTCGCGTACAACATCTCGGACGGCAGGCCGAGTTGGCCGACGATCAAGCTGCCGCAGAAGATCTGCGGCGCCAGCGTGCAGAAGTCGGACGACGACAAGGTCGCCATCGCGTACATGAGCGGTGTCACCGACCGGGCCAAGTGCAACCAGGTCCAGCAGATCGACCTGAAGACCGGCAAGAAGGACTGGGAGAAGAAGATCCCCGAGGGGGACCTCTTCGACGGCACCGGTACCGGCGTCGAACTCACCTACGCGGGCAGCACGTTGATGGTCGGCCGCCAGATGTCCGGCCTCGGCCTGAGCGTCAGCGACGGCAAGCAGCTCTTCGAGAAGAAGAAGTACGGCGCGGCCTGCTTCCCCGGCGCGTTCGCCGGCGGCGAGCGCCTCCTGGCCGTCTCCTCCTGCGGTGCCTCCACGGACAAGGAGCACGACGAGATCCAGGAGCTGGACCCGGCAACGGGCAAGGCGAAGTGGACCAAGCCGTTCCCCAAGGGCTGGAAGGTCGCCCGCGCCTACTCCGTCTCGCCGGTCGTCCTCTACCTCACCAACGAGGACAAGAAGCAGTGGAACATCACCACGCTGAAGAACGGCAGCAGCGCGGTGCGTTCCGAGGTCTCGGTCGACGAGGACTTCGCCCCCGAGTGCGGCTGGGCCATCCTCGACCGTGACCTCCAGGGCTGCACGGGTGTCGCGGCCGACACCAACACCCTGTACCTGCCGACCAAGGCCACCAGCGGCACCGCCAACGAGGTCGTCGCGATCAGCCTGGAGACCGGCAAGGAGCGCTGGCGCGCGAAGTCGCCGGTGGCGCAGAACATGCTGCCGCTGAAGACCTCGGGCGGCGCGGTGATCGCCTACGTCAACGCCTCGTACGACGCCGGAGGCCGGGTCGTGTCGATCGCGACGGCGGGCTCGCACACGCCGAAGACCCTGCTGCAGAACCCGGCGGGAACCGCGCAGATCGAGAACGGCTTCTACTCCAAGGCGATCGACTACGTCGACGGGCGCTTCTACATCTCCACGACGCGTCTGTCCGGCACCGCCAAGGGCGAGGAGAAACTGATGCTGGCGTACGGCAAGTGACCGCCGCAGCCCCCGTGACCGCCCACCGCTCCGCCGCCCGCTCCTTCTCCCCGTCACCCGAGGTACAGACGTCATGACGCAGCCGCCCCAGCCGCCCAACGAGCCGCCGCAGGGCCCGCCCCAGGGCCCGCCGCCGGTGGGCTTCGGCAAGCCGCAGGACCCGCCGCCCGGAGGGTTCGGCGCCCCGCAGGACCCGCCGCCGGGAGGGTTCGGCGCTCCCACGCCGCCGCCCCCGCCCGCGCAGCAGCCCGGCTACGGCTACCCGCAGGCGCCCCAGACGCCGCCCCCGCCGCCGCAGGGCCAGCCGGGGGGCTACGGCCACCCGCAGCCGCCGGCCCCCAACTACGGCTACCCGCAGGCTCCTCAGGGCCAGCCGCCGACGTCCCCGCAGGGCTACGGCTACCCGGGCCAGCAGCCGCCGCAGTACGGCGCCTACCCGCCGCCGGTCACCACGCCCATGCAGGCGGCGGGCGGCGCCGGCAAGAAGATCAGCTCCCAGATGATGATCATCATCGGCGCTGTCGTCGCGGTCGCCCTGATCATCGGCGGCGGCGTCTGGTACTCGGCGTCGTCCGGTGACGACAAGACCGACGCCAGCACCGCGGGCCCCACCGGCGGCACCGGCGGCAAGGGCGGCGGCGGGGACAAGGGCGGCTCCGGCGGCACCACCACCGGCGGCGCGAGCAAGGAGAAGGTCCCGGGGAACACCAGCTCCCAGGTCCTCTTCCAGCTGCCCCAGCACGAGGTGCCCAAGGACGAGGTGTTCAGCACCAAGGGCTCCTGGCTCACGGACACGACGTACGCCAAGGCGGGTGTGGGCGAGGTCAACGGCTACGCCGCGGACACCGGCAAGAAGTCCTGGACGCTCCCGCTGCCCGGCCAGACCTGCGGCGGCGCCCCCGAGGTCACCCAGGACGGCCTGAGCGCGGTCATCAGCGAGGCGGCTCCGCGCAAGCCCAAGGAGTACGACTACCAGCCGTGCACCAAGATCACGGTCTTCAACGTCGACACGGGCAAGAAGCTGTGGACGAAGAGCGTCGGCAGCGGCGGCCGTGACATCCCGTTCAAGGAACTGTCGATCACCGGCTCCACGCTGGCGGTCGGCGGCGGCTACGACGGCGGCGCGGCCTTCGACATCAAGTCGGGCAAGATCCTGTGGCAGCCGCAGACCGGCTCCTGCGAGGACGTCGGCTACCGCGGCGGCGAGCAGCTGGTCGCCGTGCGCAAGTGCGGTGACTACGGCGACGAGAAGCACCAGGTGCAGCTCCTCGACCCGACGACGGGCAAGCCGAAGTGGACCTACAAGATCCCGGCCGACGTGAACGTCATCTCCGTCGTCTCCACCAAGCCGGTCACCTTCGTCATCGCCACCGGTGAGGAGGTCGAGATGTCGGACCTGTTCTCCCTCGACGACACCGGCAAGCTGCGCGCCAAGGTCTCGCTGGAGAAGGACCGGTACGACTTCGACTGCGAGGTCGGCGAGATGCACGGCTGCCGTGGCATCACGGTCGGCAACGACCGCGTCTACATGCCGACCCGTGAGCACGACGGCGGCGGCACGTCCGGCCAGACCAACGAGATCGTGTCGTTCTCCCTGGCGAACGGCCAGCTCACCGGCGACCGCGTCGACGGCGGCGAGTACACGCTCTTCCCGGTCCGCATGGACGGCGGGAACGTCCTCGCGTACAAGGACGGCCCCTACGACAAGGGCGCCGAGATCGTCACGATCGACCCGAAGACGCTGAAGCAGAAGACGCTCCTGGTCACTCCGGCGACGGAGACCGTGACCAGCGTCATCAGCAGCATGACCCCCACCCAGTCCGAACTGCTCTACACCAACGGCAGGCTGGCCATGGGCAAGGAACTGATCTCCAAGCCGTACTCGGCGGACGAGAAGGAGTACGAGGCCGTGGTCTTCGCGGCGAAGTAACCCCTGCGCCGCTCACCGCGGCCGCGCGACGGCCCCGCACCCGGACAGGGTGCGGGGCCGTCGGCGTGTGCGCCGCCCGCCGGGAGATCCGGCATTCCGGGTCACTTCTCACCAGTAGGGGAAGCGCAACGCCGAACGAGCGTGTAGCTTCCGGGAGATGGAGGAGGTCGGGGAGTCGGGGGGCTTTCCGCACCGAGGGGGTTCTGGGGGTCCCGCGGGAGCCCAGGGGATGTGGGGGATGGCTCTATGGGTGTGCGGCTCATGGTGGTCGACGACCATCGACTGCTCGCCGAGGCGCTCGCCTCGGCTCTCAAGCTGCGCGGGCACCGGGTGCTCGCGGCGGCCGCGCCCGCCGCGGGAGCGGCCGAGCTGGTGATCGCGAGGGCGCCCGAGGTCTGTCTCATCGGTACGGCGACGCCCGCGGAGCCGGGCATCTTCGAGCCGATCGTGCGCATCAAGCGGGAGCGTCCGCAGGTGGCGGTGGTCGTCCTCGGGCCCGTGCCGTCACCGCGCGGGATCGCGGCGGCGTTCGCGGCCGGCGCCTCCGGCTACGTACGGCACGACGAGCGGATCGAGGGCGTCGAGCGCGCCCTGATGAAGGCGCGGGCGGGAGAGGCGGCCGTGGCGCCGCAGCTGCTGCAAGGGGCCTTCAGCGAGCTGCTCAACCCGGCCGCGCAGCCCGACGACGAGGGGCAGCGGCTCCTGCAGATGCTGACGCCGCGCGAGGTCGAGGTCCTGGTGCGGGTCGCGGACGGCGAGGACACCCGGCTGATCGCGGCCGGCATGGGCATCGCCCCGAGCACGGCCCGTACGCACGTGCAGCGGGTCCTGATGAAGCTGGGGGTCGGCTCGCGGCTGGAGGCGGCGGCGCTGGCCGCGCGCACGGGGCTCCTCGACCGGGCGGGGCCGTTGCGGGTGACGGGCCACGCCGACGACGGCGACCGTCAGGAGATGCCGCAGGGGCCGGAGTCACCTGTGCGGTGAACTCCGGCCCCCGGAGTGCTGGTTACTCGGCGGCTTCGGGCGTCGGCGGGGGTGTCGGCCGCAGCTTCAGCCACACCAGGAAGAACAGCCCGAGGGCGAGCATGCCGAGGCCCGTCCACAGGTTGATGTTGATGTTCTCGGCCTTCTTCAGGTCCGCGTCGGACGCCGTGATACCGGCGATCGTGACGATGACCCCGTAGACCGCGAACAGTCCGCCGATGATGCGCCGGATGTCGAAGAGCCGCGCCGCGGTCGCGGACTTGCGCTCCAACTCGGTGACTTCGTTATGGAGTTCGGACATGGTTGATCGCGCCTCCGATCAGAGGGAGAAGGGGACGTAGCACAGTGCGGCGAGGACGATGGCGCCCCAGCCGAGCAGTGCGGGCTTGCGGTACCAGGCGTCGTCGCCCTCGGCGGGCGGCTCCTCCAGGCCCGGTGCCGTCGTCCCGTACACGAGGCCCGCGAGCTCGGCCTCCGGCTTGGGCGCGGTGAACAGGGTGACGACGACCATGACGACCGCGCCGGCGACGAAGCCGACGATCGCGGACACGAAGTTGGCGCCCTGGTCGGTCGGGATGTCGATGACGCCCTGCTTGTAGATCCAGAAGTAGTTGACCATCGCGGCGGTGGTGCCCGCGAGCAGGCCCCACACGCCGGACTTCACCGAGGCGCGCTTCCAGAACATGCCGATGATGAAGACGACGAACATCGGGACGTTGAAGAACGAGAACAGCGTCTGGAGGTAGCCCATGATGTTCGAGAACGACGAGGCGATGAACGCCGTGCCGATCGACGCGAGGACACCGACGGCCGTGATGAGGCGGCCGAACTTCAGGTAGTACGCGTCGGGCTTGCCGGTCTTCACGTACTTGGCCCAGATGTCGTACGTGAACACGGTGTTGAAGGACGACACGTTCGCCGCCATGCCCGCCATGAACGCGGCGAGCAGACCGGTCACCGCGATGCCGAGCACGCCGTTGGGCAGCAGCTCCTGCATCAGGTAGGGGATCGCGTCGTTGTACGTCAGGCCCGAGCCGGCCATGCCGATCTTCGGGACGAGGACGGCGGCGACCATGCCCGGGATCATCACGAGGAAGACGATGAAGATCTTCGGGAACGCGGCGATGAGCGGGGTGCGCTGGGCGGCGGAGAGGTTCTTCGCGGACAGGGCGCGCTGCACCTCGGCGAAGTTCGTCGTCCAGTAGCCGAAGGAGAGCACGAAGCCCAGGCCGAGGATGATCGTCAGCCAGTTCGCGCCGAGCGGGTTGGCCTCACCGATGCCCGTACCGCCCCAGGCGGAGAGGAAGTTGTCGCCGTGCGCGCTCTTCAGGGAGTCGGTCATGCCGCCCCAGCCGCCGACCCGCTTGAGGCCGATGATGCAGAGGGGGATGAGCGCGGCGAGGATCACGAAGAACTGGAGGACCTCGTTGTAGATCGCCGAGGAGAGTCCGCCGATGGTGATGTACGCGAGCACGAACAGACCGGCGACGACGATCGCCAGCCACTGCGGCCAGCCGAGCAGCGCCTCCACGACGATCGACAGGGCGTACAGGTTCACGCCCGCGATCAGGATCGCCGCGAAGGCGAAGAGTATGGAGCTCAGCAGGTGCGCGCTCTTGTCGAACCGCTGGAGCAGGTACTCGGGGACCGAGCGCACCTTGGAGCGGTAGTAGAAGGGCATCATCACGAGGCCCAGGAAGACCATCGCCGGGATGGCGCCGATCCAGTACCAGTGGACGACCGAGACGCCGTACTGCGCGCCGGTCGCCGCCATGCCGAGGATCTCGGTGGCGCCCAGGTTGGCCGCGACGAAGGCCAGACCGGTCACCCAGGCGGGCAGGGAGCGGCCCGAGAGGAAGAAGTCGAGGCTGGTCTTCACGGAGCGCCGGGCGGCGAACCCGATGCCGAGGACCACGGCGAAGTAGATCGCCAGGATCGCGTAGTCGAGGCCGTTGGTGGGCAGCCGGAGCCCCGCGGCCAGGGTTTGTGTGGGGGACAGCATGGAGAACTCGCTTCGTTGCGCGAACTGATCAGACCGGAACCTACGCTTCTATGTTCAATAAATGAACACTTCTGCTGAGGTTCTTTGTTGGATTGTGATGCGAGTGACACGCCACGCACCAAAGGATGCGTGCGCGGCCTTGACCATCCCGTTGAAGCGTGCTTTGTTATGTTTGATTATGTTGAGTTGATGCGAATGAGGAGCATCGGACGTGAAGAAGACGTCGACCCGGCTCGCCGACGGTCGCGAGCTCATCTACTACGACTCGCGTGACGACGTCGTGCGGGACGCGGTGGACCGGCGTCCGCTGGACCCCGTCGCCTCCTCCTCGCAGATCCGCCGCGACCCCCTCCTCGGGGACAGCGTCGCCATCGCCTCGCACCGCCAGGGCCGCACCTACCACCCGCCGGCCGACGAGTGTCCCCTGTGCCCGTCCGAGGGCGAACGGCTCAGCGAGATCCCCGACTCCTCGTACGACGTGGCGGTCTTCGAGAACCGCTTCCCCTCGCTCGCCGGGGACGCCGGCCGCTGCGAGGTCGTCTGCTTCACCTCCGACCACACGTCGTCCTTCGCCGACCTCACGGAGGAACAGGCCGGGCTCGTCCTGGAGGCCTGGACCGACCGGACGGCAGAGCTGTCCCACCTGGACTCCGTGGAGCAGGTGTTCTGCTTCGAGAACCGCGGCGCCGAGATCGGCGTCACCCTCGGCCACCCGCACGGCCAGATCTACGGCTACCCGTTCACCACCCCGCGCACCGCCCTCATGCTGCGCTCGCTCGCCGAGCACAAGGAGCAGACCGGCGGCCGCAACCTCTTCGACGACGTACTCGCCGAGGAGCGCACCGGCGAGCGGGTCGTCCTCGAGGGCGACCACTGGGTGGCCTTCGTCCCGTACGCGGCCCACTGGCCCTACGAGGTGCACCTCTACCCCAAGCGTCGCGTGCCCGACCTGCTCGCCCTCGACGACGACGCGCGCACAGAGTTCCCCCAGGTTTATCTGGAACTCTTGAGGCGCTTCGACCGGCTCTTCGGAGCGGGGGAGTCCCCGACGCCGTACATCGCCGCCTGGCACCAGGCGCCGTTCGGCACCCTGGACGACTTCCCCGGCGTCCAGCGGGACGACTTCGCGCTCCACCTCGAGCTTTTCACTATCCGCCGCACTTCCGGCAAGCTGAAGTTTCTCGCGGGTTCCGAATCCGGCATGAGCGTGTTCATCAACGACGTGCCGCCGGAGACCGCGGCCGAGAGACTGCGAGAGGTAGCGAGTACATGAGCGGGAAGTACCTGGTCACCGGTGGTGCGGGATATGTGGGCAGCGTGGTCGCGCAGCACCTGGTCGAGGCGGGGCACGACGTCACCGTCCTCGACAACCTCTCGACCGGCTTCCGTGAGGGCGTGCCCGCCGGGGTGACGTTCGTCGAGGGCGACATCCGCGACGCCGCCAAGTGGCTCGACCCGTCCTTCGACGCCGTCCTGCACTTCGCCGCGTTCTCCCAGGTCGGCGAGTCCGTCGTGAAGCCCGAGAAGTACTGGGACAACAACGTCGGCGGCACCATGGCGCTGCTCGCCGCGATGCGCTCGGCGGACGTCCGCAAGCTCGTCTTCTCCTCCACCGCGGCGACGTACGGGGAGCCCGTCAGCACCCCCATCACCGAGTCCGACCCCACCGCCCCCACCTCTCCGTACGGCGCCTCCAAGCTCGCCGTCGACCACATGATCACCGGGGAGGCGACCGCGCACGGCCTGGCCACCGTGTCGCTGCGCTACTTCAACGTGGCGGGCGCCTACGGCAGCTGCGGCGAGCGCCACGACCCCGAGTCGCACCTCATCCCGCTCGTCCTCCAGGTCGCCCAGGGCCGGCGCGACGCGATCTCCGTCTACGGCGACGACTACCCGACGCCCGACGGCACGTGCGTGCGCGACTACATCCACGTCGCCGACCTCGCCGAGGCCCACCTGCTCGCCCTGGACGCCGCCCGCCCCGCCGAGCACCTCATCTGCAACCTCGGCAACGGCAACGGCTTCTCCGTGCGCGAGGTCATCGAGACCGTCCGCCAGGTGACCGGCCACCCGATCCCCGAGATCACCGCCCCGCGCCGCGGCGGCGACCCGGCCGTCCTCGTCGCCTCTGCCGCCACCGCGCGCGAGCGCCTCGGCTGGAACCCGTCCCGCGCGGACCTCGCGGGAATCGTCGCCGACGCCTGGGCCTTCGCCCAGGCACGCCAGGAGGGGTAAGTCATGTCCGTCGCCTCGCAGTTCAGCGATCTGTACGGATACGAGCCCGAGGGGGTCTGGGCCGCGCCCGGACGCGTGAACCTCATCGGCGAGTACACCGACTTCAACGAGGGCTTCGTGATGCCGCTCGCGCTGCCGCACACCGCGGTGGCCGCCGTCGCGCGCCGCACCGACGGCGTCCTGCGGCTGCACTCCGCGGACATCGACGCGCCGATCGCCGAACTGCGGGCCGACGAACTGACCCCGCTCTCCGAGTTCGGGCAGGGCGGTTGGGCCGCGTACCTGGCTGGCGTCGTATGGGCGCTGCGCGAGGCCGGGCACACCGTCACCGGCGCCGACATCCACCTCGCGTCGACCGTGCCGACCGGCGCGGGCCTGTCCTCGTCGGCCGCGCTCGAGGTCGTCACGGCCCTCGCGCTCAACGACCTGTTCGAGCTGGGGCTCACCGGGCCCGAGTTGGCGCGGATCGCGCAGCGCGCGGAGAACGACTTCGTGCGCGTGCCCTGCGGGATCATGGACCAGATGGCGTCGGCGTGCGCCACCGAGGGCCACGCCCTGCACCTCGACTGCCGCGACCTGTCCGTCCGCCAGGTCCCCTTCGACCTGGCCGCCCACGGCCTCCAGCTCCTCGTCGTCGACACCCGCGTCAAGCACGAGCTCGGCGACGGCGCGTACGCGGAGCGCCGTGCGGGCTGCGAAGAGGGTGCCCGCGCGCTCGGCGTCTCCCATCTGCGTGACGTGTCCTACGCGGAACTGCCGCAAGCGCTCGCCAAGTTGGCCGACCTCACCGACGAGCGGATCGTGCGCTACGTCCGCCACATCGTCTGCGACGACCACCGAGTCGAGCGGGTCATCGAGCTCCTCGACGCCGGTGACGTACGGGCGATCGGCCCGGTCCTCACCGAGGGCCACGTCTCGCTCCGCGACGACCTGCGCATCTCCTGCGCCGAGCTGGACCTGGTCGTCGACACGGCGAACGCGGCGGGCGCGCTCGGCGCCCGGATGACCGGCGGCGGCTTCGGCGGCTCGGCGATCGTCCTGGTGGAGGAGACGGACGCGGACGCGGTGACGAAGTCGATCACAGAGGCGTTCGCCGCGGCGGGCCGCACGGCGCCACGAGTCTTCCCGGCGGTCCCGTCGGCGGGAGCCCGCAAACTCACCCCGGCCGCTTCGTAAGCGCGAACTCCCTGATCCCCGGCGGACAGCCGGGGATCAGCCGAGTCGCTTGGTGAGCGTGAACTCTTTGATTCTTGGCGGGTAGTCGGGGATCACGCGGACGAGTTGGTAGCCGTGCCGGCGGTAGAGGCCGGGTGCCTGGCTGTGTCTCATGGTGCGCTCCGCGCACGGGCCCAGGGGCGCTGGTGTGGGGTCGGGTGTGTTCAGCCGAGTCGCTTGGTGAGGGTGAACTCTTTGATCCCTGGCGGGTAGTCGGGGATCACGCAGACGAGTTCGTAGCCGTGCTGGCGGTAGAAGCCGGGCGCCTGGAAGTCCCAGGTTTCCACTCGGGCGCCGCGGCAGGCGCGGTCCTCGTGGGCGATGCGTTCCGCCTCTGCGAGGAGGCGGGAGCCCAGGCCCTTCGTGCGGTGGTGGTCGTCCACCCAGAGCAGGTTCACGTGGAGCCAGGTCGCCCAGGTGTGTCCGTCGAGGCCGCCGGCGATCTCGCCGCTCTCGTCCAACGCCCAGACCTGGAGCGGAACTTCGCGGTCATCGGGCGTTCCGCGCAGAGACCTGAGCTCCGCCGACGCCGCGGTATTCGCCTCACGCAGCCGGAAGTGAAGAAGATCGCGACGCTGTTTGTCGACTTCTGTCTCAATACGAAACATACGCCTCACCATAAACGCGCAGGCGAATCAGTTCTGCAAATTGCCTTCCGCTCCTGGCCCGCGGCCCTACTCTGAGGGGCAGCGCCGGTGGGGGCCGGTGCTGATCAGGGGGCGGGACAGCCGGGTACGAGCCCGGAGTGGGGGTGGCGGTACGAGCACGGCGGCGGCCGTGCGACCGCGACGACCTGCTTCTTCGGGCGCCGTACCCGTGCCGGACAGCCTCCCGGCGCTGGGGAATCCCCTGCTCCGCGAGGAGCTTGGGGGAGGGGGTTATACACGTGGTTCGCATCCGAGTCCTGGTCGTCGACGACCACCGCATCTTCGCCGAGTCGCTCGCCGCGGCTCTCGCCGCCGAGCCCGACGTGGACGTGTCCGCGGCCGGCAGCGGCCCCGCCGCACTGCGCTGCATGGACCGCGCGGCGGCGGAAGGGCGCCGATTCGACGTCCTCCTCGTGGACGCCGACCTGGGGGCGGCCCTGCACGGCCCGCGCCCGGCGACGGCCGTGCCCGACGCGACGCCCGGCCAGGACGGCCTGGTCGACGGGATCTCCCTGGTGGCGGGCGTCCGTTCGGGCCAGCCCACCGTCCGGACGGTGGTCCTCGCCGACAAGGACGACCCGCGCCGCGCGGCCCTCGCGCTCCAGGCGGGCGCCTCCGGCTGGGTCGCCAAGGACTGCTCGCTCTCGCGGCTGCTCACGGTCATCCGGGGCGTCCTGCGCGACGAGACGCATCTGCCGCCCGCCCTGCTCACGAGCGTCCTGCGGGAGCTGACCGCGGCCCGCAAGCACCGCACCGATTCGGAGCGACTGGTGGAGTCGCTGACGCCGCGTGAGCGCGAGGTGCTGCGCTGCATGGTCGCGGGCCTGGGCCGCAAGGCGGTCGCCGAGCGCCTCTTCCTGTCCCCGCACACGGTCCGTACGCACATGCAGAACGTGCTGGGCAAGCTCGGGGTGCACTCCACGCTCGCGGCGGTGGCTCTGGCGCGCAGGGCCGGGGTCGGGCCCGCGGACCTGGAAGCGGCGTCGTAGGGCGGGAACCCGTACGGCTGGGGTCCTAGCCGGGGATGTTGTCGAACGGCGCGGTCAACTGCCGCAGCAGGCCCGCCAGTTCGCCGCGCTGGGTGCGGGACAGCTCCGCGAGGATCGCCCGCTCCTGTGCGAGGAGGCCGGCGAGTGCCTGGTCGGCGCGGTCCTGCCCCTCGGTGGTCAGCCGGACGAGGACGCCCCGCCGGTCACTCGGGTCGGGGAGGCGCTCGACGAGGCCCTTCTTGGCGAGCCGGTCGATACGGTTCGTCATCGTGCCGGAGGTGACGAGGGTCTGCGTGAGGAGCTGTCCGGGGGAGAGCTGATAGGGGGCGCCGGCCCGCCGCAGGGACGTCAGTACGTCGAACTCCCACGGCTCCAGCTGGTGCTCGGCGAACGCCAGGCGCCGGGCCCGGTCAAGATGACGCGCCAGCCTGCTGACCCGACTGAGCACCTCGAGGGGCTCCACGTCGAGGTCAGGGCGCTCTCGGCGCCACGCTGCGACCAGCCGGTCGACCTCGTCCTCCATGACGATCAGTCTAGTGGGTCCCTCGACATGAAGTCTCTTGAATTCAACTATCTTGACATCGAGATAAATTCGGGAGGATCCTGACCGCCATGAGCTCACCCACCTGGGACCCCCAGCAGTATCTCCGGCACGCGGACCACCGCACACGCCCTTTCGCCGATCTCCTCGCCCGCGTCCAGGGCGACCCGGCGAGGATCGCCGACCTCGGCTGCGGCGCGGGCAAC
Source organism: Streptomyces sp. NBC_00569 (assembly GCF_036345255.1). Taxonomy (NCBI): domain Bacteria; kingdom Bacillati; phylum Actinomycetota; class Actinomycetes; order Kitasatosporales; family Streptomycetaceae; genus Streptomyces; species Streptomyces sp. NBC_00569. The sequence continues at coordinate 5,860,551 of NZ_CP107783.1, forward strand.
GTCACCGCCCTGCTCGCCGAGCGCTGGCCGAAGGCCAGGATCACCGGCTACGACAACTCCCCGCAGATGCTGGAGAAGGCCGCCGCCCACGCTACCGACCTGCTCGACTTCGCCCCCGCCGACGCGACCACCTGGACCCCCGGCGAGCCCTTCGACCTGATCGTCTCCAACGCCCTGCTCCAGTGGGTCCCCGGCCACACCGGCCGCTTCCCCGACTGGCTCGCCGGCCTCACCCCCGGCGGCACGTTCGCCTTCCAGGTCCCCGGCAACTTCGACGCCCCCAGCCACGTCCTGATGCGCGAACTCGCACAGTCGGCGCGGTGGCGGGACCGGCTCGGCGACACACTGCGCCACGCGGACGCCGTCCACACCCCGGAGCAGTACCTGAACGCGCTCACCGCGCTCGGCTGCCACGCGGACGTCTGGGAGACGACGTATCTGCATCTCCTCCAGGGCGAGGACCCCGTCCTCGACTGGGTCAAGGGCACGGGCCTGCGCCCCGTCCTGACCGCCCTCGCGGACGACCCGGGAGCCACCGAGGCCTTCCTGGTCGCGTACCGCGCCCTGCTCCGCACCGCCTACCCCGCGACACCCCACGGCACGGTCTTCCCCTTCCGCCGCCTCTTCGCGGTGGCCCGCAAGCCGGCCGACGCCTGATGCTCCGGGCCCTGGACCACGTACAGCTCGCCGCCCCCGCGGGATCGGAGGACGCGCTGCGCCGGTTCTACGGGGACGTCCTCGGTATGACGCAGACGCCGAAGCCCCCGGCGCTCGCGGCGCGCGGGGGCTGCTGGTTCGAGGCGGGCCAGGTGCGGCTGCACCTGGGGATCGAGCGGGACTTCCGGCCGGCCCGCAAGGCCCACCCGGGGCTGCGGGTCACGGGAATCGAGGCCTACGCGGCGCGCCTCGCGGCGCACGGCGTGCGCATCACCTGGGACGGGGATCTGCCGGGCCACCGCCGGTTCTACGCCGACGACCCGGTGGGCAACCGGCTCGAATTCCTCGAACCGGTCACCCCAGGCCCGCCCTAGCTCTTGCGCCGCCCGATCAGATGCGGGTTCGCCTCCATGCCGTCCAAGCCGTGCCACGCCAGATTCACCAGGTGCGCCGCGACCTCGGCCTTCTCCGGCTTACGGGCGTCCAGCCACCACTGGCCCGTCAGGGCGACCATGCCGACCAGCGCCTGCGCGTACAGCGGCGCCAGCTTCGGATCGAAGCCGCGGTTCTTGAACTCGCGGCCCAGGATGTCCTCGACCTGCGTCGCGATGTCGGAGATCAGCGAGGCGAACGAGCCCGTGGACTGCGGGATGGGGGAGTCGCGGACCAGGATGCGGAAGCCGTCCGTGTACTCCTCGATGTAGTCGAGGAGCGCGAAGGCGGCCTGCTCGCACAGTTCCCGCGGATGCCCGGCCGTCAGCGAGCCGGTCACCATGTCGAGGAGCTGGCGCATCTCACGGTCCACGACGACCGCGTACAGGCCCTCCTTGCCGCCGAAGTGCTCGTACACCACCGGCTTGGAGACCCCGGCCTTCGCCGCGATCTCCTCCACCGACGTGCCCTCGAAGCCCTTCGCGGCGAAGAGGGTGCGACCGATCTCGAGCAGTTGCTGGCGGCGTTCCGCACCGGTCATCCGGGTGCGGCGCGCGCGCCGGGGCTTGTCGTTGCCGGCTGGGCTCGCAGTGTTCGGATCGGTCGCCACATGCTCCATCATGCCGCGTCGGCGGCCTGCGGCTTGCGGCGGGAGGCGATCCGCTCCTTCGACGGCCAGCGCACGTCATGCGCCCAGCCCAGCTGCTCGAACCAGCGGATCAGCCGCGCGGACGAGTCCACCTGGCCGCGCATGACACCGTGCCGCGCCGACGTCGGGTCCGCGTGGTGCAGGTTGTGCCACGACTCGCCGCACGACAGGACCGCCAGCCACCACACGTTGCCGGACCTGTCACGCGACTTGAACGGGCGCTTGCCCACCGCGTGACAGATCGAGTTGATCGACCACGTGACGTGGTGCAGAAGCGCCACCCGTACCAGCGAGCCCCAGAAGAACCCGGTGAACGCGCCCCACCACGACATCGTCGCCAGACCGCCGATCAGCGCCGGCAGAGCCAGCGAGAGCATCGTCCAGAAAATGAACTGACGCGAGATCGCCCTTATGGCGGGATCGTTCACCAGATCAGGTGCGTACTTCTCCTGCGGCGTCTGCTCCTCATCGAACATCCAGCCGATATGCGCCCACCACAAGCCCTTCATCAGGGCGGGCAGCGTCTCGCCGAAACGCCACGGCGAGTGGGGGTCACCCTCCGCGTCGGAGAACTTGTGGTGCTTGCGGTGATCCGCCACCCAGCGCACGAGAGGACCCTCGACCGCCATCGAGCCGGCGACGGCCAGCGCGATCCGCAGCGGCCGCTTCGCCTTGAAGGAACCGTGCGTGAAATACCGGTGGAAGCCGATCGTGATGCCGTGGCAGCCCAGGTAGTAGAAGAACACCATGAGGCCGAGGTCGAGCCAGCTCACACCCCAGCCCCAGGCCAGCGGCACCGCCGCGACCAGCGCCAGGAACGGGACGGTGATGAAGAGCAGCAGCGCGAGCTGCTCCAGCGAACGCTTCTGCTCACCGCCGAGCGTGGCGGAGGGCAGCGGAGCGCCGGTCGAGTCACTCGACGACGCCTCCGGGGCGTCATCGATCAGATCGGGGCTTGGAGTCATGGGGCGTCCCCTGTGGGGTCGAGGGTCGAGAACGGGGATGTGGTGCCGGGGAGTGGCACGGAGAACTTTTACTACGCGTCCGTAACCTACGGCGTCGTAAGTATGGCAGCGCGCAGGCCAGCGGCAAGAGGCCCGGAAACGGCCCCTCCGGGCGGACACCTATCCTTGGAAACGGTCGGACAGCGCGGTCCGCTCTGAATCTCCACCCGGGACTCATACCCGGTTCCCGGGATTTCCCTCCCAGACGTGCTTCAACACTGCAAGGAGCCGCACCTGTGAGCAGTGCCGACGACCAGAGCCGTGAGGCCACTTCCAGCGCCGAGCTGCGCGCCGACATCCGCCGACTCGGCGACCTCCTCGGCGAGACACTCGTACGCCAGGAGGGCCCCGAGCTCCTCGAACTGGTCGAGAAGGTCCGCCGCCTCACCCGGGAGGACGGCGAGGCAGCCGCCCGCCTGCTCGGCGAGACGGAACTGGAGACCGCGGCCAAGCTGGTCCGCGCCTTCTCGACGTACTTCCATCTGGCGAACGTGACCGAGCAGGTGCACCGCGGCCGCGAGCTGCGCGCCCGCCGCGCCGCCGAGGGCAGCCTTCTCGCCCGCACCGCCGACCGGCTCAAGGACGCTGACGCCGAACACCTGCGCGAAACGGTCCGGAACCTGAACGTACGGCCGGTGTTCACCGCCCACCCGACCGAGGCCGCCCGGCGCTCCGTCCTCAACAAGCTGCGCCGCGTCGCCGAACTCCTCGAGACCCCCGTCATCGAGGCCGACCGCCGCCGCTACGACACCCGCCTCGCCGAGAACATCGACCTGGTGTGGCAGACCGACGAACTGCGCGTCGTACGGCCCGAGCCCACCGACGAGGCACGCAACGCGATCTACTACCTCGACGAGCTGCACGCCGGCGCCGTCGGTGACGTCCTCGAGGACCTCACCGCCGAGCTGGAGCGCGTCGGCGTCACCGTCCCCGCCGCCACCCGCCCCCTCACCTTCGGCACCTGGATCGGCGGCGACCGCGACGGCAACCCGAACGTCACCCCCGCCGTCACCTGGGACGTCCTGATCCTCCAGCACGAGCACGGCATCAACGACGCCCTGGAGCTCATCGACGAGCTGCGCGGCTTCCTGTCGAACTCGATCCGCTACACCGGCGCCACCGAGGAACTCCTCGCCTCCCTCCAGAACGACCTGGAGCGCCTCCCGGAGATCAGCCCCCGCTACAAGCGCCTCAACTCCGAAGAGCCCTACCGGCTCAAGGCCACGTGCATCCGGCAGAAGCTGGAGAACACCAAGGAGCGCCTCGCCAGGGGCACCGCGCACGTGGAAGGCCGCGACTACCTCGGCACCGGCGAACTCCTCCAGGACCTCACGCTCATCCAGACGTCCCTGCGCGAACACCGCGGCGCCCTGTTCGCCGACGGCCGGATGAACCGCACCATCCGCACACTCGCCGCGTTCGGCCTCCAGCTCGCCACCATGGACGTACGCGAGCACGCCGACGCCCACCACCACGCCCTCGGCCAGCTCTTCGACCGGCTCGGCGAGGAGTCCTGGCGCTACGCCGACATGCCCCGCGAGTACCGCCAGAAGCTCCTCGCCAAGGAACTCAGGTCCCGCAGGCCCCTCGCCCCCTCGCCCGCACCCCTCGACGCCGCCGGCGAGAAGACCCTCGGCGTCTTCCACACCGTCAAGCGCGCCCTCGACGTCTTCGGACCCGAGGTCATCGAGTCGTACATCATCTCGATGTGCCAGGGCGCCGACGACGTGTTCGCCGCCGCCGTCCTCGCCCGCGAGGCCGGACTCGTCGACCTGCACGGCGGCTGGGCCAAGATCGGCATCGTGCCGCTCCTGGAGACCACCGACGAACTGCGCGCCGCCGACGTCATCCTCGACGAGATGCTCGCCGACCCGTCCTACCGGCGCCTAGTCGCCCTGCGCGGCGACGTCCAGGAAGTCATGCTCGGCTACTCGGACTCCTCCAAGTTCGGCGGCATCACCACCTCGCAGTGGGAGATCCACCGCGCCCAGCGCCGGCTGCGGGACGTCGCCCACCGCTACGGCGTGCGCCTGCGCCTCTTCCACGGCCGCGGCGGCACCGTCGGCCGCGGCGGCGGCCCCTCGCACGACGCGATCCTCGCCCAGCCGTGGGGCACCCTCGAGGGCGAGATCAAGGTGACCGAGCAGGGTGAGGTCATCTCCGACAAGTACCTCGTGCCGTCCCTGGCCCGCGAGAACCTCGAACTGACCGTGGCCGCCACCCTCCAGGCATCCGCGCTGCACACCGCGCCCCGCCAGTCCGACGAGGCCCTCGCCCGCTGGGACGCGGCCATGGACGTCGTCTCCGACGCCGCGCACGCCGCCTACCGCAAGCTGGTCGAGGACCCGGACCTGCCGACGTACTTCCTCGCCTCCACGCCGGTCGACCAGCTCGCCGATCTGCACCTCGGCTCCCGGCCCTCCCGCCGCCCCGGCTCGGGCGTCTCGCTCGACGGCCTGCGCGCCATCCCGTGGGTGTTCGGCTGGACCCAGTCGCGGCAGATCGTGCCCGGCTGGTTCGGCGTCGGCTCCGGACTCAAGGCACTGCGCGAGGCCGGTCTCGGCACCGTCCTCGACGAGATGAGCGAGCAGTGGCACTTCTTCCGCAACTTCCTGTCGAACGTCGAGATGACGCTCGCCAAGACGGACCTGCGGATCGCCCGGCACTACGTCGACACGCTCGTCCCCGACGAGCTCAAGCACGTCTTCGCCGACATCGAGGCGGAGCACGCGCTGACCGTTCAGGAGGTGCTCCGCATCACCGGCGGCCAGGAACTCCTGGACACGCAGCCGGTGCTCCAGCAGACCTTCTCGATCCGCGACGCCTACCTGGACCCGATCTCGTACCTCCAGGTGGCCCTGCTCAAGCGCCAGCGTGACGACGCGGCCGCCGGCGCCGAGCCGGACCCGCTGCTCGGGCGGGCGCTCCTGCTCACCGTGAACGGAGTGGCGGCGGGCCTGCGCAACACGGGCTGATCACTGCGACCGGACGACGGATGACGGCAGTTCACCAGGTGAGCGTCGCGAACGCGGCACTCAGCAACGCGACCCCGGTGGCTGCCGTCACCCATGCCCAGCGCGTCAGACGCAGCCCGCCCGCGATCACCACGGCGGCCAGCAGCAGCGCACCGCCCAGCGGGACCCACGCGTGGAAGAACCCCGCGGCCCCCGAGCGCACCACCTCGCCCGTACCGGGCTTCACCACCACCGGGATACGCGCGCCCTTCTTCTCCGCGATCGACCGGTCGATGACGACACGGTCGCGGGGCTGCGAACCCGGCGACAGGGGAGCGTAGGGGCCGGCGCACGTGTCGTCGGTGCACCGCGTCACCGTCATCGTGCCGCGCTCACGGCCCTTGGTGAGCATCACGTGCTGAGCCGACGCCCAGGACGCCCGGACGCCCGCGATCAGGATCAGCAGGGCCACGACCGTCATCGCGGCCCGCCGGGTGTACGAGAGCATGGCCGCGATCCTTGGCCATGGCCCCGCGGAGAGTCAAGAAGAGCCGGCACACCCCGGGCGAGATGCCCGTGACCTGTCGAGATGCCCGGCGAACTCAGGAGTTGTACGCGCTCTGCGCCCGCTCCAGGCCCTCCGTGACCAGACACTCCACCGAGTCCGCCGCCCGGTCCACCAGGTAGTCCAGCTCCTTGCGCTCCGTCGACGAGAAGTCCTTCAGAACGAAGTCCGCGACCTGCATACGCCCCGGCGGACGCCCGATCCCGAACCGCACCCGGTGATAGTCCGCACCCATCGACTTCGTGATCGACTTCAGACCGTTGTGCCCGTTGTCGCCACCGCCCAGCTTCAGCCGCATCGTCCCGTAGTCGATGTCCAGCTCGTCATGGATCGCCACGATGTTGCCGACCGGCACCTTGTAGAAGTCCCGCAGACCCGTCACCGGACCACCCGACACGTTCATGAACGACATCGGCTTCGCCAGGATCACCCGGCGATTCTGCGGACCCGGCGCACCGATCCGCCCCTCCAGCACCTGCGCCTGAGCCTTGCCGGCCCGCTTGAACTTGCCGCCGATCCGCTCCGCGAGCAGATCGGCCACCATGAAGCCCACGTTGTGCCGGTTCATCGCGTACTCGGGCCCGGGATTCCCGAGACCCACGATGAGCCAGGGGGCAGTGGCATCGGTCGTCATCGGGACCGCGTCTCCTCACGTACAACACACGGACGGGAACATGAAAAAACGGGGTGGCGGGCCGCAGTGGCCCGCCACCCCGTCAAGCAGAGCGTACGGCTCAGGCCTCGGCGGCCTCGTCCTCGGACTCGGCAGCCGGCTCCTCGGCCTGCGCGGCCAGGATCTGGATGACGACGGCGTCGGGGTCCGTGACCAGGGTCGTACCGGACGGCAGCGTGACGTCCTTCGCGTGGATGGCGTCGCCGCCCTCCAGGCCCGCGATCGACACGGTGACGGAGGTCGGGATGTGCGTGGCCTCGGTCTCGACGGACAGCGTGTTCAGCACGTTCTCGACGAGGAAGCTGCCCGGGGCCAGGTCGCCCTCGGTCTCGACCGCAACCTCGACCGTGACCTTCTCGCCGCGCTTGACGAGCAGCAGGTCGACGTGGACCAGGTAACCCTTGATGGCGTCACGCTGGACGGCCTTCGGGATCGCCAGCTCGTTCTTGCCGTCGATGTCCAGGGACAGCAGAACGTTCGGGGTACGCAGGGCGAGCAGCAGCTCGTGGCCCGGCAGCGTCACGTGAACCGGCTCGGTGCCGTGACCGTAGATGACACCGGGAACCTTGTTCTCACGGCGAACGGCGCGGGCAGCGCCCTTGCCGAAGTCGGTACGGATGTCGGCGGCAATCTTGATCTCAGCCATGTGCACTCCTCGTAGAAAAGGGGAAAGGTGGTCACCCGGCCACGAACGGGCCTGCTACGAAGAGCGCGTCGATAACGGACCGCCGCACATGACAGTGCGGCCTCCCTCGCCGAGCAACTCCGTGAGTCTACCCGGCGGGAAGGCCGCCCCAAAATCGATCTAGAAGAGCCTCAGCGCGACTACGCCTGCTCCTCGAACAGGCTCGTCACCGAACCGTCCTCGAAGACCTCACGCACCGCACGCGCGATCGTCGGCGCGATCGACAGCACCGTGATCTTGTCCAGCTCCAGCTCACCCGGCGTCGGCAGCGTGTCCGTGAAGACGAACTCGCTCACCTTCGAGTTCTTCAGACGGTCCGCCGCCGGACCCGACAGCACACCGTGCGTCGCCGTCACGATGACGTCCTCCGCACCGTGCGCGAACAGCGCGTCCGCCGCGGCACAGATCGTGCCACCCGTGTCGATCATGTCGTCCACCAGGACGCAGACACGGCCCTTCACATCACCGACGACCTCGTGCACGGTGACCTGGTTCGCCACGTCCTTGTCACGACGCTTGTGCACGATCGCCAGCGGCGCGCCCAGACGGTCACACCAACGGTCCGCCACACGCACACGGCCGGCATCCGGAGACACCACCGTGAGCTTGGCGCGGTCGACCTTCGCCCCCACGTAGTCCGCCAGGATCGGCAGCGCGAACAGGTGGTCCACCGGGCCGTCGAAGAAGCCCTGGATCTGGTCCGTGTGCAGATCCACCGTCAGAATGCGGTCCGCACCCGCCGTCTTCATCAGGTCCGCCACCAGACGCGCCGAAATCGGTTCACGTCCACGGTGCTTCTTGTCCTGACGGGCGTAACCGTAGAACGGCACGATCACCGTGATGGAGCGGGCCGACGCACGCTTCAGCGCGTCGATCATGATGAGCTGCTCCATGATCCACTTGTTGATCGGAGCCGTGTGGCTCTGGATCAGGAAGCAGTCAGCGCCGCGAGCGGACTCCTGATAGCGGACATAGATCTCGCCATTGGCGAAATCGAATGCCTTGGTCGGAACGATCCCGACACCGAGAGCGTGCGCGACCTCCTCGGCAAGCTCGGGGTGGGCGCGGCCGGAGAAGAGCATCAGTTTCTTCTCGCCGGTCGTCTTGATCCCGCTCACAGCACTTGTCTCCTCAGACGCGTTCTTCCGCCGCTGCGCCCGCTCGTCCCATTAGCAGCGAGGCAGCCGAATCGTGTGCACCTATCACGGTACGCCGTGTCGGACGCACCTGTTTCCGGTCAGCCCTCGCTGCCGGCCTCCCGCGACGCCTCCTCGGCCGCCTTCGCAGCCGCACTCCCCGGACGCTTCCGGGCCACCCAACCCTCGATATTCCGCTGCTGGCCACGGGCCACGGCCAGCGAACCCGCCGGCACATCCTTCGTGATCACAGACCCTGCAGCGGTGTACGCACCGTCCCCGACCGTGACAGGCGCCACAAACATGTTGTCCGAACCCGTCTTGCAATGCGACCCGACAGTCGTGTGGTGCTTGCTCTCACCGTCGTAGTTCACGAACACACTCGCGGCACCGATGTTCGTGAAATCACCGATCGTCGCGTCCCCCACGTACGACAGATGCGGCACCTTCGTACCCTCACCGATCGTCGAGTTCTTCGTCTCCACGTACGTACCGATCTTGGCCCTCACACCCAGCCGCGAACCCGGCCGCAGATACGCGAACGGACCCACCGAAGCGCCCTCGCCCACCTCGGCACCGTCCGCCACCGTGTTGTCGACCCGCGCCCCCGCACCGACCTTCGTGTCCCGCAGCCGCGTGTTCGGCCCCACCTCGGCGCCCTCACCCAGCCACGACTCACCCAGCAGCTGCGTACCCGGATGCACGATCGCGTCCCGCTCGAACCCCACCGTCACATCGACCCACGTCGACGCCGGATCCACGATCGTCACGCCCGCGAGCATCGCCCGCTCCAGCAGCCGATCGTTCAGCGTCCGACGCGCCTCCGCCAACTGCACACGGTTGTTGATACCCGCGATCTCGCGGTGATCCGCCGCCACCGAAGCACCCACACGGTGCCCGGCCTCCCGCAGAATCCCCAGCACATCCGTCAGGTACTCCTCGCCCTGACTGTTGTCCGTACGCACCTTGCCCAGCGCATCCGCCAGCAGCGCACCGTCGAACGCGAACACACCCGAGTTGATCTCACGAATCGCATGCTGCGACTCACTCGCGTCCTTGTGCTCCACGATCGCCGTCACCGCACCCGACGCGCCGTCCCGCACGATCCGGCCGTAACCCGTCGCATCCGGAACCTCGGCCGTCAGCACCGTCACCGCATTGCCGTCACCGGTGTGCGTCGCCGACAGGTGCTTCAGCGTCTCGCCGGTCAGCAGCGGAGTGTCACCGCACACCACGATCACCGTGCCGTCGACAGCGCCACCGAGCGCCTCGAGCCCCATGCGCACGGCGTGCCCCGTGCCGTTCTGCTGCTCCTGCACGGCGGTACGGGCGTCCGGATCGATCCCGGCGAGGTGCTCACGCACCCGGTCCCGCTCGTGACCCACGACGACGACCAGGTTCTCGGGGCTCAACTCACGCGCGGCGGCGAGCACATGCCCGACGAGGGAGCGGCCACTGATCTCGTGCAGGACTTTGGGTGTGGCCGACTTCATACGGGTGCCCTCACCCGCTGCAAGAACGACGACGGCGGCCGGGCAATTGGCGCTCACGGGTGGCCCTTCGGCTTCGGATGCTGTGTGGGGTGGACATCCGCAGGATACCGGGGCGTTGTGGGCGCGAAATGGGGGCGGGGCCCGACCTGATGGTCGGGCCCCGCCTCATCTGTGCTCCCGGGGAAGGAATCGAACCCTCATTCAATGGACCAAAACCATTTGTCCTGCCATTAGACGACCCGGGATGGTTCGTCCGCTATGTCCGAATCTGACGATCCGTACCGCGCGCGGACAACACTATGCCGTACCACCAGCCTTCAATGCGACGGTACAGATCGGCCCCCTGGGGAACGCGCACGAGTAAGCAGCCGTGATAGTCCGCACCCACACGTTTGCGGTTGGTCTTCGGGTTGTGCTTTTTGAGGGAGGTCTTGCCGAACTGTGAGGGGTCGGCGCCGACCAGGGTGGCCCAGAACTTCTCGGCCGTCGCGATGTCGGCGGTCTCGTGGATCTGCACGTGGAACCGCAGTCGCTCCGGGGCGACTCCAAGGAGGCGGAGCCACGCCAGGTAGACCTGGATCATGTCCGGATCGCTGTTGACGAAGTCGACTCTTTCCTGACGGCGATGGGCCTTCGCCTTCGAGCCCTCGGACCAGTAGAGCCCGACTCCTACCAGGAACAGTTCGCGGTCGGACAGAACGCCGACCTCTTCGGTTGCTGCCTGCCTGGTCTCCTGGCGCCCCGCCTCCCGGCGCTGGAGGGTGGCTTCCCAGCCGCGCCTCGCGATCGCCGAAGCTGCCTCGCGGGTGCGCTTGCGTTCAGGCTTCGGCAGATCCCGTACCCAGAGCGAGATCGAACCCTTCGAGCATCCGAGCTCGACCTGGATCTGGTCGTACGTCCATCCCTGGAGTCGTAGCTCTCGGGCGCGGTTCCGAAGGTCGTCCTTCGCGTTCGGGCGCTTCGTCCACTCAGGGGCGGGTTCGCCATCGAGCAGTCGGTTGAGGAGGTCGTTGTTGTCGACGCGGAGGCGGTCTCTGATCTGGCGGCGGCTGAGACCCTCGCGTCGCAGCGCAATCGCCCGCTCCCGCAACCGCTCGAAGTCGGCGTACTTGCCTGTGCTCTGTGTCATAGGCACAGGCTCGTTCGGGATGGGGGTGGGTGGGTCGTCTTTGTATATGGGCCAGCAGTTCGAGGGATACCGGCTGGTTTCGCTTCTGTTCGAATGGTGCCCGTGGCAGAGGGCCGTCGCGGAAACTCACCGGAAAAGGGGCACGGTGCGCCCGTAGGCTGGACGGCATGACCACGACGGGGGAAATGCACCGGGCGGCCGGGGGGCCGTGGTGGTGGGAGCGGCGGCGCAGTGCCGTGCTCGATGTCGGGCTGGCCGTCGCGTCGGCGGCGGAGTGCGGGGTGGAGGGGGTCGGGTTCGCGCGGGACGCCGGGGTGCCGGCGGCCGTGGGTGTCGTTTTCGGGGTGCTCGCCGGGGCCACGCTGGTGCTGCGGCGGCGGTGGCCGATCGCGGTGGTGCTGATCGGGGTCGCGGTGACTCCGGCCCGGATGGGTGTGCTGCTGAGCGTGGTGGGTCTCTACACGCTGGCCGCGTCCGAGATGCCGCGGCGGATCATCGGGGCCCTGGCGGGGATGTCGTTCGTCGGGACGCTGATCGTGTCGGTGGTGCGGGCGCAGCAGGACATGGGGCACGGGAATCTCGTGCGGGTGGGGGACTGGTTCGTTCCGTTCGTCGCCATCACCACGTCGTTGGGTGTGACCGCTCCGCCGTTGCTGCTGGGGCTCTATGTCGGTGCGCGGCGGCGTCTCATGGAGAGTCTGCGGGAGCGGGCGGATTCACTGGAACGGGAGCTTCAGTTGCTCGCGGAGCGCGCGGAGGAGCGGGCCGAGTGGGCGCGGGGTGAGGAGCGGACGCGGATCGCCCGGGAGATGCATGACGTGGTGGCGCACCGGGTGAGTCTGATGGTGGTGCATGCGGCGGCGTTGCAGGCGGTGGCCCGTAAGGATCCGGAGAAGGCCGTGAAGAACGCGGCGCTGGTCGGGGACATGGGCCGGCAGGCGTTGACCGAGTTGCGGGAGATGCTCGGTGTGATGCGGTCCGGGGGCGGCGGGCGTGAGCCGGGTGCGGCGGTGCCGTTGGCGGCGGTGGGGGTGGCGGCCGCGGCCGCGGCGTCGCGTGCCGTTGATGACGAGGACGGGCCGTCTCTGGGTGATCTCGATGAGCTGGTGGGTCAGTCGCGGGCTGCGGGCATGGTGGTGGAGCTGCTCGTCGAGGGCGATATGCGGTCGTATGTCGCGGCGGTGGAGCAGACCGCGTACCGGGTGGTGCAGGAGGCGCTGACGAACGTGCACAAGCACGCGGCGGGCGCGAAGACGTATGTGCGGCTGGCTCATCGGGTGTCGGAGATCGCGATGCAGGTGGAGAACGAGCCGCCGCCGGACGCGGATCCGGCGTCGGATGTGCGGCTGCCGAGTGGGGGGAACGGGCTCGTCGGCATGAAGGAGCGGGTGGCGGGCCTGGGCGGGGTGTTCGTGTGCGGGCCGACCGATGCGGGTGGGTATCGGGTGTCGGCTGTGTTGCCTGCGGCCTAGAGGGCGCGGGGGTGTGCGGCTGACCGGCTGCTTGGGCTTGGGGCTGAGTGCGGCTGATCGGCTGCTTGGGGCTTGGGGCTGAGTGAGGCTGTGGGTTCTTCTCTGGCGGCCGGTCGTCCACGCCGAGGCATCGGTCGTGGCGGGGCCGTGCCGGGATGTACGTGCTCGCTGTTCTATTGGAGCCTCGTCGCCGGGCCCATGCCACCCGCGTGTGGTGCTGGTGGCTCCGCGCGCACATCCCGGCACGTCCCCTCGCGTCTCGTACGCGGCTGGCGGCCGGTGGGGGCTCGGGGGCTCGGGGCGTGTGGCGGACTTATGCCGCGGTGAGGCGGGTCGGCTGGGTGCCGTTGACGAGGGTTTCCAGGGCGTGGTCGATGTCGGGGCCGAGGTACCAGTCGCCGCTGTGGTCGAGGGCGTAGACGCGGCCTTCGGTGTCGATGGCGAGGAGGGCTTCGGAGCCGGATTCGGCGCCGAGGGGGCAGACCTCGGTGTCGAGGGCGCGGCCGAGGTCGCCGAGGGTGCGGGCCATGTGGAGGCCGTGGAGCGGGTCGAGGTGGGGCTGGGCGGGGGCTATCTGGCGGCCGGGGCCCTGCGGGGTGAGGTGGAGGCCGCCGAATTCGGCCCAGGCCTCGACGGCGGCGGGGAAGACGGTGTGGCGGTGGCCGGCGGGGGATACGTGGGTGCGCAGGGCGTCGGCCCAGAATTCGGCCTGTTTGATGTCCCAGCGTCCGGGCTGCCAGCCGGCGGCGCGCAGTGCCGCGTCGACGGGGGTGGTGAAGCGGGTGCGGTCGGCGGTCATGTGGGGTGGCCTCGTCCTGTTCTGCTGCTGCCTGCGGTGGTGCGTGTGTGCTGCCGTGCGCCGGTCCGGGTCAGTCGGTGGTGTCCGCGGCCGGGTCCACGACGTGGACGCCGAAGTGGGCGGTGAGCGCGGCGCAGGCGCGGCAGGGACGGGCGAAGCCGCCGTGCAGGGGGTCGCCGTCCTCTCGGATGCGGCGGGTGGTGAGTTTGGCGTGTTTGAGGGCTTTGCGGGCTTCGCCGTTGGTCATGGGTTTGCGGCGGGCTCGTTTGGAGCGTTCCTCGTCGGCGGCCGTGAGGTGGCGGGAGATGAGGATCGTTTCGGCGCAGCGTCCGGTGAAGCGGTCGCGCTGGGCGCTGGTGAGGGTGTCGAGGAAGTCCTGTACGAGGGGGTGCAGGGCGGGGGCGTGTTCGCCGCGGGCTGCGGTGCTGGTCAGCGTGGTGCCGCGTACGGAGAGGGCGGCGGCGACGGTGGGCAGGATGCCGTCGCGGCGCTGGCGCAGGGCTGGGGCGGGCGCGTCCTCGGCGCTGCTCCAGCCGACGCGTGGGTCGCCGGAGGCGCCGTCGGCGGTGGCCGGGTGCCCCGTGTCGTGCTCCGAGTCGGTTGCGACGGCGGTGTCGGATGACGGTGCGGTGCTGCTCTGCATGTGGTGCTTCCCCTCCTGCAATCCCCCGGGTTGCGTGCACAGACTGCCAAATGCGGCCGGTGGTGCGGAAGCTGGGGCGCGGCGACACGCGGGAGGGTGGGCTCATCGTCACGGTGGGGTGACTGCTGGTCATGGAACCGGAGGGCCGGTGACCGGTGTCGTACAACCGCATAGGCTGTCGCTATCCGCGATCCATAACAGTGCCGCAGGGGGCAACCGCCATGACGACAGGTCGGCTCGGGCAGCAAGCCGCGCCGCCGAACGCGGCCTACGCCGGGCAGGTCGTGCACTTCCCGGACCCGGTCCGTGCAGCGCGCCATCCCAGGGGCGTACGGATCGACGGGAACGGCTATCCGGATTTTTCGGCCTACGCGCGTGCCGCGGCGGAGATCGCCGATCCCCCGGAGGGGTTCGGGGTAGATGAACTGCGGCTGACGGACTATGTGTCGGCGAACGCGGCGATGGCCGCCGCCGGGCATGACTTGTGGGACACGATCGTGCCGGTGGCCACGCCGCACGGCTGGACCTGGCATCACGTGCCGGGCGGTCGCCGCATGGAGTTGGTCCCGGTCGAGGTGAAGGCGCTGCTGCGGCATCACGGCGGTCTCGCGACGGCGGCGGTGGATCACGGCAAGCGGGGGACGCGTCCGTTGCAGGAGACGCGGCCGGCGCACTTCGGGCTGCCGAAGTCGTCGGTGGCGGTGACGGAGCAGCAGGTCCTCGGTGCCGAGGAGGACTTGGGGTACCGGTTGCCGGGTGCGTACCGGGCGTTCCTGAAGGCGGCGGGCGGGTGTGCTCCGGTGGGGGCGGCGCTGGACGCCGAGCTGGGGCTTCTGGTGGACCAGCCGTTCTTCACGGTGCGGGACGAGGCCGCCGTCAACGATCTGGTGTACGTGAACAAGTGTCTGCGTGATCACCTGACCAAGGACTATCTGGGTGTCGGGTTCGTGCAGGGCGGCATTCTCGCCGTGAAGGTCAAGGGCGACCGGGCGGGTTCGGTGTGGTTCTGCGCGTACGACGACGCGCGGGACAGCGGGGAGACGGCCGGCTGGTCCGTCGCGGAGCGGGTGGAGCGTCTGCTGCTGCCGTGCGGTGACGACTTCGACGCTTTCCTGGCCCGGCTCGCGGGCAATCCGCCGGAGCTGGAGACGGTGGCGAACCTGATGGTGGACGGTGGTTTCGCGAGTGCGGTCGACGCCTCGGGCGTGGCCGTGCCGGCTGCTTCGGCTGTTCCGGACGAGGGGTGAGTGTCCGATGGTGACGTTCGCGCAGGCGCAGGAGCGCGCCGAAGAGTGGATCAACGGCGATGTGCCCGGCTATCAGCACCGTGAGGTGCGGGTGCGGGAGTTCGAGCTGGGGTTCGTGGTGTGGGCCGAGGACCGCGAGGGCGGTCCGGTGTCCGACGGCGGGCGCCAGCGGCTCGTCATCGCGCGCGACAGCGGGGACGCCTCGCTGTGGCCGGGGCTGCCGGTGGGCGAGGTGATCCGGCGGTACGAGGAGGAGTACGGGCTGCCGGAGGCTTCGCCGGAGCCGGCGGACGCGCCGCCGGAGCGGGTGGACCTGAATCAGACGTCGTTCCTGTTGAGCCCTCCGGAGTGGCTCCAGGAGGCGGCGGACAAGCTGGGTATTCCGGACCGGCGGGGGGATGCGTCTTCCGGTACGGGTTCTGGGTCCGGTGCGAGTTCTGCTTCCGGCACGGGTACGGGTACGGGTTCCGCCGCGTCCGCGCCTGCGCCGGCCGCCCCCGCGCCTGTGAGTGCCGACGCGGGCAGCGGTGCGACGCCGTGGCCCGCCTCGCCCGCGGCCCCTTCCGGGGCGACCCCGTGGGCCGGTACGGACACGAACGCGGACGAGGAGGAGGACCGCTCGGTCGCGCCTCCGGCGACGGTGTTCGCGCCGCCGCTGGTCGACGGGGGCGACGTGCCTGCGCCCACCGCCGCGCCGGAGGCCAAGACGGCACTGATGTCGGGCGGCAGCCAGCTTCCGCGCACGGCGGTGGCCCCGGCGGTCGGAGGGCCGGCTCCCGCCGCTCCGGGCACCCCGGCGCCGGGTGCTCCCGACGCGTACGGCTACCCGCAGGGTCCCGGTGCGCAGCAGACGCCGCCGCCCGGTGCCCCGCCGAACTACGGCCACCCGCAGGGGCCGGGCACTCCGCCCCCGTCGAACGTGCCGCAGGCGCCCGGGAGTTCGCAGGGCGGTGTGCCGCAGACTCCGCCGCCCACGTACGGCTACCCGCAAGGTCCGGGTCAGCAGCAGACCCCGCCGCCGGGTGCTCCCGACGCATACGGCTATCCGCAGGGTGCCGGCGCGCAGCAGACTGCGCCGCCGGGTGGGCAGGGTGCGCCCGGGCGGCCGCTCGCGCCCGGGGCCGGTGACATCGCCGACGCCGCGACCAGCAAGGCACAGGGCCCGCCCCGCGGTGCGCGCGGTGGCGGCGCGACGACTCCGCCGCCGCCCGGTGCCCCGGGCACTCCCGGTGCGCGTCCTTCGGGGCCCGGCGCGCCGGGTACCCCGGCGGGCGGCTACGTTCCGACGCAGCTCGTCTCCCAGCTCGGCCCCGACGGGCCCGAGGCGCCGCCCGCTCCGGGGGGTACGCCGCCCGGCGGTGTGCACCATGCCGCGACGATGCTGGCCGACCCGAGCATCGGTGGCCCCGGTGCTCCCAAGCCGCCCCGTCCTCCCGGTCCTCCCGGTGCGGGTGCTCCCAAGCCGCCCGGCGCCCCCGGAACTCCCGGTGCGCCGCAGCCGCCCGGTCCGCCCGGCGTCCCCGGTGCGCCACAGCCTCCCGGCCCGCCCGGGGGGACGCCGCCCGGTGGTGTGCACCATGCCGCGACGATGCTGGCCCAGCCGGGACCGGCCGGTCCCGGCACGCCGCCCCCGCCGGCGGCACCCGGTGCGCCCGGCGCTCCGGGGGCTCCCGGTGGCGGTGTCCATCACGCCGCGACGATGCTGGCCGGTCCCGGTCAGGTCGGTCCCGGCATGCCTCCTCCCGCGCCCCCGCAGGCGCCGCGCGGTATGCCGATGCCGCCGCCGATGCCCGGGCAGCAGGTTCCGGGGGGTCCGCCCCCGGCCTCGTACGGGTATCCGCAGCCCACGGGTCAGCCGACCGTCGGGCCCGGCTATCAGGCCGTGCTGCGCTACCGCGCGCCCGACGGGTCCGAGCAGCAGCTCATCCGCCGTTCGGCGCCCGGTACGCCGCACCCGGAGTGGCAGATCTTCCATGAGCTGCGCGGCATGAACGTCCCGCCGGACCAGGTCCTGGAGCTGCACACGGAGCTGGAGTCCTGCGAGCTGCCGGGCGCGTACTGCGCCCGCATGATCCGTGAGCAGTGGCCGCAGGCCAGGATCACGTCCATCGCCCCGTACGGCAGGGACCACGCGTCGCGCCAGCAGGGCATGCAGCAGCTGATCGCGCACCAGGGCGAGTTGCACCAGGTGGCGGACGGTCCGGCTCGGCTCGCGCCGGTGCGTGCGCCGCTGCCGCCCGCGCAGCCGATGCCGCCGGTTCCGCCGGAGGCGATCGGGCAGGAGCTGGCCGCGGCGTTCGGCCCCGGGGTGTTCCGGTTCGACCAGCGGGCCGTGTCCCGTCAGGGCGTGCCGGACATCGTGGCGCACACTCTCGTCGTGGCGGGGCTGCCCGCCGACTTCGGGCCGTTCTTCTGGGCGCAGGCCCAGCCGGGCCGCCCGGTGCCGACGCTTGCCGAGCTGGCGCAGGAGCGGGGGGCGCAGCCCGCTTCGGACGCGGGTTCGTACCTCGTGATGGGCAGCGACTTCGGGCGGGCGATCTGCGTCCAGTACGGCACGGCGAACATCGTGGCCGTGCCCGTGGAGGCGGGTCCCGGCGGTGCGCCGGTGCCGCCGCAGTTCGTGAACACGGGCCTGCCCGAGTTCGCGCGCAGCCTCGCGGTGCTCGGCCGGATGTGGCCGCTGCGGTTCGGGCTCAACCAGGAGCAGGCGGGCCGCTGGACCGTCGACTTCCAGGCACAGCTGGCCGCGGTCGACCCGGCGGCGCTCGCGTCGCCGGAGGGCTGGTGGTCGGTGCTGCTCGAGCAGATGTGGGACGGCCTGCTGTAACCGTCGGCAGATGCCGGTAGGAGTGCCGGCAGAGGCAGGGGAGAGGCGCGCGACCGATTCGGTCGCGCGCCTCTCCCCATGTGTGCGTCGTGCGTGTGTGTCTCGGTGGGCCGGGTGTGAGCTCCCTCGCCCTGCGGGCTCACGATTCCGACTTTCGGCAGTATTTGACGCATCCTTGTCGAGTGGGTTGGGCGGAGTGTCTTGTTTTGAGCGCTTCGGCTCGATCAGGTGCCGGGTAGGAGAGCCGAAGAGGCGAAGAGGGGAATCAAGGATGAGCAGCGGTGCGTCGGTGTCGCCCCACGGCTTCGTCACGGGACGAGGCCGCGGCTACCGTCCCGAGCAGGTGGACGCGCTGGCCGCCGAGCTGTCCCAGGGCCGCGACGACGCCCGTGAGCGCGTCGCCCTGCTGACCGCCCGGGTCGAGGAGCTGGAGGCCGAGGCGCAGCGGCTGCGGCTGGCCGTGACGCAGCTCGCCCCGCAGACGTACGAGTCCCTCGGCGACCGCGCCCGCGAGATCCTCGCCCTCGCCGAGGAGGAGGCGGACGGGGTACGGGCGGCTGCCGCCGATGACGTCCGGCGGATCACGCAGGACGCGGAGGCCCGCGCGCGGGAGACGCGTGAGGCGGCCCGCGCCGCGGCCGACGCCGTACGGGCCGAGGCCGATCAGTGGGCCGACGAGCGGCTGGGCGCCGGCCGGGTCACGGCCGACGGGGTGCGCGCCGCCGCGCGTGACGAGGCGAAGGAGCGGCGCGAGGAGGCGCTCGCCGCGCTGGACGACGTGCGGGAACGCACCGCGGCGACCCTCGCCGCGCAGGAGAAGGACCACGCCGAGCGGCGGGACGAGACCGAGCGGGAGATCGCCGGGCAGGAGGCCGCGGCGGACGCGCGCGAGGCGGAGCGCCTGGAGCTGGCCGAGGGGCGGTTGTCCGAGGCGCGGCGGGCGTTCGCCGAGACGGAGGAGTCGGCCCGGCACGGCGAGGAGGACGCCGAGGCCCGCGCCGCGGAGCTCCTCGCGGAGGCGACCCTGCACGAGGAGGGCGTGGGCCGCGAGACGGAGCGGGTGCTGCGCGAGCACGGCGAGAAGTGGGACGAGGTCCGCGCCCACATGGAACACGTCCGCACCACCCTGGCCATGCTCACGGGCCGCAACCCGGGCGACGGAACGCCGTAGACGCTTGTCGGCCACGGGCCGCGCCCACACTGACGGCACCCCGCACACGGGCGCGCCCTCGCCGGCGGGAGGCCGTGAGGGGCCGCAGCCTCGCCGACGGGGAGGCGGTGAAGGGGCCCGAGCCTCGCCGACGGGGCGTTGTGATGGGGCCAGCTCCGCCGGCGGGAGGCAGTGGAGGGCCGCAGCCTCACTGACGGGGCCCCGCGAACGGGACGCGCCCACTGGGACGGCACACCCTAAGCGGCCGTGCCTTTGCCGGCGGGGGCCGTGAGGGGCCGCAGCCTCACCGACGGGGAGGCCGTGAAGGCGCCTGGCCCCGCAGGCGGCGAGCCGTGATGGGGCCGCAGCCTCACCGGCGGGACGCCGTGAAAGGCGCCAGCCTCGCGGACGGGCAGCGCCCTCGCCGGCGAGGGCCGTGAAGGCGCCGCGCCCTCGCCGACGGGAGGCCGTGCAAAGGCCGCAGCCTCGCCGACAGGGCGTCGTGACGGAGCCCCAGCCACGCTGACGGGACGCCGTGAAGGCGCCGCGCGCCCCCGCCGACGAAACGACGTGAAGGGGCCGCGCGTCGGTGGGACGTCGTGAACGCGCCACATGCCGCCGGTGGGGTGTCGTGGCCCGGGCGGGTGGATCGTGGTGGGCCTACCCGTCCTCCCCCCTCGGGGTCTGCCGCGTTGCGCCCGCCAGGATCCAGGCCTCCACCGCCTCGTACTGGCGGCGTTGGCCGTCGGCCGTCCGGCGGCTGGAGGCCAGCGTGCCGAGCCAGCCGAAGAGGAAGCCGAGCGGGATCGAGACGATGCCCGTCGTGGTGAAGGGGAACCAGTTGAAGTCCTGACCGGGGAACGCCGAGGTGGGCGAGCCCGACACCAGGTTGGTGCCCGTCATCAGGACGAGGCAGGACGCCGTGCCGCCGAGCAGCGTCCACACCAGGCCCGTACTCGTGTAGCGGCGCCAGAACAGGCTGTAGACGAGCGCGGGCGCGAGCGCCGAGGCGCCCAGGCAGAACGACAGCGTGACCAGCGGCTGGAGGTTGTAGTGCTGGACGAACGTGGCCAGGAGGATCGCGGGCACGCCGACGGACAGCGCCGAGACGCGGGCCAGCGTCATCTCCTTGCGGGCGGTGAGCGGCGTCCTGCGGTGCGCGAAGACGTCGTGCGCGAGGGAGTTGGCGCACGCCAGGATCATTCCGGCGACCGAGGCGAGCAGCGTGAGGAAGAGCGCCGTGGTGACCGTGGTGAACACCAGCGTCTCCGCCGTGGAGGCGTCCGCGCCGAACGCGGCCCGCGCCCCGAGCAGATACGCGGTGTTGCCCTGCGGGTCCGCCGCCGCGACGGCGGCCCGGCCGAGGAACGCCGTCGCGCCGAACCCGACGACCGCGATGATCAGCACGAAGAGGCCGACCGCCGACACCGCCCAGGACATCGAACGGCGCACCTCACGCGCGCTGCGCGCCGTGTACATGCGCATCGTGACGTGGGGCAGGCACGCGCCGCCCAGGACGACGGTCAGCTCCGAACTGATCATGTCCAGACGGGGGTTGGCGGTGCCGGCGAACTGGAGGCCCGAGTGCAGGAAGGCGTCACCCACGCCGCTGGCCTGCGCGGCCTGTGAGGCGAGGGCGCCGGGGTTCCAGTCGAAGCGGTACAGGATCAGGAGGGCGACGGCCAGGCCCGACCCGAGCAGCATCACGGTCTTCATGATCTGGATGAGGGCGGTGCCCTTCATGCCGCCGATCGCCGCGTAGCTGATCATCAGGGCGCCGAGCGCGATGACGCAGCCCGTCTTGAACCCCTCGCTGGTGAAGCCGAGGACGAACGCCAGCAGATCGCCGGCGCCCGCCAGCTGGACCAGCATCAGCGGGAGCAGCGCCGCGAGGGTGGTGACGCACGCGGTGATGCGTACGGCGCGTCCCGGCAGGCGGCGGGCGATCACGTCGCCCATGGTGAACCGGCCCGCGTTGCGCAGGGGTTCGGCCAGCAGGAACATCAGGAGCATCAGGGACAGGGACGTGCTCAGTGCGAGGACGATCCCGTCGTAGCCGGTGAGCGCGATGATGCCGCCGGTGCCGAGGACGGTCGCCGCGGAGATGTAGTCGCCCGCGATGGCGAGGCCGTTGCGCATCGGGGTGAGGGAGCCGAAGCCGGTGTAGAACTCGTCGAGGTTGTCGCGGTCGGGGCCGGTCATCACGCACAGGAGCAGCGTGATGGTGGCGACCGCGGTGAAGGCGACCAGGGACATGCCCTGGGCCGAGCTGCTGAAGTCCGTCATCGGAAGTTCCCCCCGGCCGGTCCGGGAGCCGGACGCTGGTCCGACTCGGCTTGTCTGCGCAGCCGGTGGGCGAGCGGGTCGACGCGGCGGCGGGCGGTGTACTCGTACAGCCAGAGCGCGAGCGCGGTCACCGGGAGCTGGCACAGGCCGAGGAAGAGGCCGGTGGAGAAGCCGCCGGGGAGCGTGCCCGTCATGAGGGAGGGCGCGAACGCGGACAGGACGAGGAAGAGGGTGAAGTAGCCGAGCGCGGTGAGCGTGGCGACGCGCCGCTGCCAGCGGTAGGCGCTGCGCAGCAGTCGCAGGTCGCTGTGGTGGCCGAGCGCGGGGTGGCGCGGGAGCCGGTGCGCGGGCGCGGGTGGTGGGGGAGGGGGTGCCCAGGGATAGGTGAGGGCGGGGTCGGGCTGCTGTTGCGGGTGAGGGTGCGGCGGTTGTTGCTGCTGGTACGGCTGTTGTTGCGGGTACGGCTGCTGTGGCTGCTGGTACCCGTGCCGGTTCTGGTTTCCGTACTGGCTCCGGCCCGTGGGGAAGGGGCCCTGCCATGGCTCGTTCTGGTGGTCGGAATATGAGCGGTGCGGTGTGTCGGACATCCCGGTTCTCCTTGCGCGGCTTGGGTCCGCCGGGGATTGCGGACGCAGGGAGCGAGGGGGGAGCCGGAACGTTACTCGTAGGTAGGGGGTTTGCGCGACGGTTCTCGCGAACTGTTCAGTCGGTTCGTTGTGAGAGGGGTGAGTGATGCCGGTGCGCATCTTGTGAGCCAACTGAGTTGCCGGCGGCCCCTGATGTCCCCTCGTCCGACCGCTCGCCGCCCGGCTCGGGGTCCTTCTCACCGTCCTGGTCGAGCACCGGGAATCGTCGCGGCGCGAGGCACAGCAGGGCGATCAGCGCGAGCGCGGCCGCGCACGCGGCGCCCACGTAGACCGAGTCGACGGCCGCCGCCACGGCCCGCCGCAGCCGGTCCGGGTCGGCCACGGACGCGGGGTTCTCCAGGGCCTCGGCCACCGAGTCGAGGGACCCCGCGCCGCCCAGGCGGCCGGCGAGCACCGTGTTGGCGACGGCGCCGAACAGCGCGGCGCCGACCGTCTGGCCTATCTGCCGGCAGAACAGGACGGACGCGGTCGTCGTGCCGCGCTCGGCCCATCCGACGGTCGACTGGACCCCGACGATCAGGGGCAGTTGGAAGAGTCCGAGCGCCGCGCCGAGCAGCAGCATGACCAGCGCGGGCTGCCAGGCGGATCCGGGATAGGGCAGCAGCGGGAACGCGAGCAGGATGAGGAGCGCGGCCGCGATGCCGACGACGGCCGTGTTGCGGAAGCCGATCCTGCGGTACACGTGCTGGCTGAGGGCCGCGGAGACGGGCCAGCTCAGTGTCATCACGGAGAGTACGAACCCGGCGGCCATGGGGGCGAGTCCGAGGACGGCCTGCGCGTACGTGGGCACGAACACGGTCGGCGCGACCATCAGGAGGCCCAGCGCGCCGAGCGCGAGGTTGACGGCGGCGATGGTGCGGCGGCGCCAGACCCAGCCGGGGATGATCGGCTCGGCGGCCCGCCGCTCGATGGCGACGACGGCGCCGATCAGCGCGACTCCCGTACCGAACATGGCGATCGACGGAACCGAGAGCCAGTCCCAGGCGACGCCGCCCTGCACGAGCGCCGTCAGGAGCACCCCGCCGCACGCGAACACGGCGAGCGCGCCGGCCCAGTCGATACGGGCGCGCGGCCCCTTCTCCCGTACGGGTTCGTGGAGATGGCGCACGACGAGCCAGAGGGCGATCACGCCGATGGGCACGTTGACCAGGAAGATCCAGCGCCAGCCCGCGTACGAGGCGAGCAGCCCGCCGAGAGCCGGGCCCGCGACGGAAGAGGTCGCCCACACCGTCGACAGCCTGGCCTGGATGCGGGGGCGTTCCTTGAGCGGGTAGAGGTCGGCGGCGAGGGTCTGGACGGTGCCCTGGATGGCGCCGCCGCCCAGGCCCTGGACGACACGGAAGGCGATGAGCGCGCCCATGTTCCAGGAGCCCGCGCACAGGACCGATCCGACGAGGAAGAGGATGCTGCCGCCGATCAGGACGGGCTTGCGGCCGAAGGTGTCGGACAGCTTCCCGTAGACCGGCAGCGTGACGGTGACGGCGAGCAGGTAGCCCGAGAAGAGCCAGGAGAAGACGGAGAAGCCGCCGAGGTCGCCGACGATCTGCGGGACCGCCGTGGAGACGATGGTGGAGTCGAGTGCCGCCAGTGCCATGGAGAGCATCAGCGCCGCGACGACCGCGCCCCGGCGCCGGTCCGTTCCCGTGCCCGCCTGCGTTGTCGCGCCGCCCACCGGATTCCTTCCCCCTGCATCTATCTCGCCCCCGACACCTTCTCACCCGACCCTGCCGCCGCGGGAGGGTGGAGCACGGATGCGCGGGAAGGTGGAGCGAACCCCTAGACGAGCTCCACCGATGGGTGGACTCCCCCTAGGGGGACCTCCGTACTACGGACCGGGGGCGGTTCGTACCCCCGGAGGACGAGAGGGGTGGGGGGTTCTTCCTACCTTCAAGGGGTGGGGTTTTCCCCCGGGAAAGAGGGTGACCCACACCAGGGCGCCGGGGCACCTCCCGCCACCAGACTGAAGCACGTCGCAGAGACCTGACAGCACGCCGCAGAGCCTCACCGCACTCCGGGCCCATACCTGAAGTGCGTCGCACACCCCTGACATTCCGCATGACCGACATAGGAGATTTACCGTGACAACGGCTGTGACCATTCCCAGGCACGGGGGCACTGGAGGGCGGACGGCCGTCGCCGCGCGGGCGCGGCAGGTCGTCAAGGCCTACGGCTCGGGCGAGACCCGGGTCGTCGCGCTCGACCACGTCGATGTGGACATCGCCCGCGGCCGGTTCACCGCGATCATGGGCCCCTCGGGGTCCGGCAAGTCCACGCTCATGCACTGCCTCGCCGGGCTCGACAACGTCACGTCCGGGCAGATCTACCTGGACGAGACCGAGATCACCGGCCTCAAGGACAAGAAGCTCACGCAGCTGCGCCGGGACCGGATCGGCTTCATCTTCCAGGCGTTCAACCTGCTGCCGACGCTGAACGCGCTGGAGAACATCACGCTTCCCATGGACATCGCAGGCCGCAAGGCGGACAAGCAGTGGCTGGACCGCGTCGTGCAGACCGTGGGCCTGGCCGAGCGCCTGAAGCACCGGCCCACCGAGCTCTCCGGCGGCCAGCAGCAGCGCGTCGCCGTGGCCCGCGCGCTCGCCGCCCGGCCGGAGATCATCTTCGGTGACGAGCCGACCGGAAACCTGGACTCCCGCGCCGGCGCCGAAGTGCTCGGCTTCCTGCGGCAGTCCGTCGACGAGCTCGGCCAGGGACCATCGTGATGGTCACCCACGACCCGGTCGCGGCCTCGTACGCGGACCGGGTGCTGTACCTCGCGGACGGCCGCATCGTCGACGAGATGCTCCGCCCCACCGCGGACGCCGTCCTCGACCGCATGAAGGACTTCGACGCGCGGGGGCGCACGTCATGAGTGCGAACACCGTGATGAAGACCTCCCTGCGCAACTTCTTCGCGCACAAGGGACGCATGGCCCTCTCGGCTGTCGCGGTCCTGCTGTCGGTGGCGTTCGTGTGCGGCACGCTCGTCTTCACCGACACGATGGACACGACGTTCGACAAACTGTTCGCGGCGACGTCGTCCGACGTGACCGTCAGCCCGAAGGCCGCCAAGAGCGAGGGCAGCGACACCGGGCGTCCCGAGTCGCTGCCGGCCTCCGTCCTCGCGCGGGTCGAGCGGGCCGACGGCGTCAAGTTGGCCGAGGGCGCGGTCAGTTCGATGAACGTGACCGTCGTGGACGCGGACAACAAGAACATGGGCTCCGAGAACGGCGCCCCCACGATCGCGGGCAACTGGACGCACAACGATCTGCGTTCCATGGACATCACCTCAGGCCACGCCCCGCGCGGGCCCACCGAGGTCATGGTCGACTCCGACACGGTGAAGAAGCACCACCTGAAGATGGGCGACGAACTGCGCACCATCGCCGCCACCGGTGACTTCAGGGCGAAGATCGTCGGCATCGCCTCCTTCAAGGTGACCAACCCCGGTGCCGCCGTCGTCTACTTCGACACGGCCACCGCCCAGCGCGAACTCATCGGCCGGGGCGGCCGGTTCACCCAGATCAACGTCGCCGCCGCCACCGGCGTCAGCGACAGCGTCCTCAAGAAGAACGTCGCGGCGTCCCTCGACGGCCCGTACAAGTTCCAGACCCAGAAGGAAACCGCGGACGCCAACCGCAAGGACGTCGGCGAGTTCATGGACGTCATCAAGTACGCCATGCTCGGCTTCGCCGGGATCGCCTTCCTCGTCGGCATCTTCCTGATCATCAACACCTTCTCGATGCTGGTCGCCCAGCGCACCCGCGAGATCGGACTGATGCGCGCCATCGGGTCGAGCCGCAAGCAGGTCAACCGCTCGGTCCTCGTCGAGGCGCTGCTGCTCGGCGTCTTCGGGTCGGTCATCGGCGTCGGCGCGGGCGTCGGACTCGCCGTCGGTCTGATGAAGATGATGTCCGCGGCGGGCATGGACCTGTCCACGGACGACCTGACCGTCCAGTGGACGACCCCCGTGGTCGGGCTGCTCCTCGGCATCGTCGTCACCGTCTTCGCCGCCTACGTTCCGGCCCGCCGCGCGGGCAAGGTCTCGCCGATGGCGGCCCTCAGGGACGCCGGCACCCCCGCCGACGTCAAGGCCGGCCTGGTCCGCGCCCTGATCGGTCTCGTCCTCACGGGCGGCGGCGGCTTCGCGCTCTACACCGCCACGCAGGCCGCCGAGGCGAGCGAGGGCTCCCTGTGGCTCGGTGTCGGCATCGTCGCCACGCTCATCGGGTTCGTCGTCGTCGGACCGCTGCTCGCGGGCGGTGTGGTGCGCGTCATCAGCGCCGTGCTCCTGCGGATGTTCGGCTCCGTCGGCCGCATGGCCGAGCGCAACGCGCTGCGCAACCCGCGCCGCACCGGCGCCACCGGCGCGGCCCTGATGATCGGCCTCGCGCTCGTCGCCTGCCTGTCCGTCGTCGGCTCCTCGATGGTCGCCTCGGCCACCAGCGAGCTCGACAAGTCCGTCGGCGCCGACTTCATCATCGAGGGACAGAACGGGCTGAAGCCGCAGGCCGCCGAGGCCCTGAAGAAGGCTCCGTACCTCTCGCACGTCACCGAGGTGAAGTACGTCAGGACGAAGCTGACCACGCCGGGCGGTACGAAGGAGGACGAGGAGCTCGTCGCCGCGACACCCACCTACGCCCAGGACCTGCGGCGCGAGACGACCGCCGGTGAGCTGTCGGCGGCGTACGGGAAGAACGCGATGTCGGTCGGCTCGGAGTTCGCCGAGAAGAACCACCTCAAGGTCGGCGACACCATGAACGTCGCGTTCGAGCGCGGCCGTACCGCCGACCTGAGGATCGCGGCGATCACGTCGGACGACACCACGTTCGACAAGGGCGCGATGTACATCAACCTCACGACCGCGAAGCAGTACCTGCCCGCCGACCGGCTGCCGCTCAACGGGATGATGTTCGCCAAGGCGGACGCCGGCAAGGCCGACCAGGCCTACAAGGCGCTGAAGTCGTCGGTCGCGTCCGACCCGACGGTCCACGTCAAGGACCAGACCGACTACAAGCAGACCCTGAAGGACCAGATCGGTCAGCTCCTCAACATGATCTACGGGCTCCTGGCCCTCGCGATCATCGTGGCGGTCCTGGGCGTCGTGAACACGCTGGCCCTGTCCGTGGTGGAACGCACCCGTGAGATCGGCCTGATGCGGGCCATCGGTCTCTCGCGCCGGCAGCTGCGCCGCATGATCCGCCTGGAGTCGGTGGTCATCGCCCTCTTCGGCGCCCTCCTCGGCCTCGGCCTGGGCATGGGCTGGGGCGCGACCGCCCAGAAGCTCCTCGCCCTGGAGGGCCTGGACGTCCTGGAGATCCCCTGGCCGACGATCATCGGCGTCTTCATCGGCTCGGCCTTCGTAGGCCTGTTCGCCGCCCTGATCCCGGCGTTCCGGGCGGGCCGGATGAACGTACTGAACGCGATCGCCACGGAGTAGCTCCGCGGGGCGGTGCGAACGGGGGAACGGGGACGGCGGCCCCGGAGTGTCCTTCCCGGACACTCCGGGGCCGCCGTGCGCCGTGGGGACCATCCATGTGATCCGCGAATGATCCGCACGCGGGTGTCGGCGGCGCGTCGTAGTCTGGAAGACCCCCGGCCCGTTCGACGTGTCGGGCGGTTCGCGTTGCCCACTCACCGGGATGGAAGCCCTTCATGAGCCTGCACGGTCTGCTGGACGCCGTAAGTCGAGACCCGGCGCTCGCCGAAGCGGTGAAGGCCGCCACCGACGGGCGCCGCCCTCACGTCGACCTCGTCGGCCCGCCCGCCGCGCGGCCCTTCGCGGTGGCCGCCCTCGCGCGGCGGACCGGGCGGACCGTGCTGGCCGTGACCGCCACCGGGCGGGAGGCCGAGGATCTGGCCGCGGCACTGCGCTCGCTGCTGCCGCCGGACGGCATCGTCGAGTACCCCTCGTGGGAGACGCTCCCGCACGAGCGGCTCTCCCCGCGCTCCGACACCGTGGGCCGTCGCCTCGCCGTGCTGCGCCGCCTCGCGCACCCCCGCGCCGACGACCCCGAGACCGGCCCGGTCTCCGTCGTCGTCGCCCCCGTCAGGTCCGTGCTCCAGCCGCAGGTCAAGGGGCTCGGCGACCTGGAGCCCGTGGCGCTGAGCACCGGACAGAGCGCCGATCTGAACGAGATCGTCGAGTCGCTGGCCGCGGCCGCCTACTCCCGTGTCGAACTCGTCGAGAAGCGCGGCGAGTTCGCCGTGCGCGGCGGCATCCTCGATGTCTTCCCGCCGACCGAGGAACACCCCCTGCGCGTCGAGTTCTGGGGCGACGACGTCGAGGAGATCCGCTACTTCAAGGTCGCCGACCAGCGCTCCCTGGAGGTCGCCGAGCACGGCCTGTGGGCGCCGCCCTGCCGTGAGCTGCTGCTCACCGACCAGGTGCGCGAGCGCGCCGCGGCCCTCGCCGAGGAGCACCCCGAGCTGGGCGAACTCCTCGGCAAGATCGCCGAGGGCATCGCGGTCGAGGGCATGGAGTCCCTCGCCCCCGTCCTCGTCGACGACATGGAGCTGCTGCTCGACGTGCTGCCCGAGGGCTCCATGGCCGTCGTGTGCGACCCGGAGCGGGTGCGCACGCGCGCGGCCGACCTGGTGGCCACGTCGCAGGAGTTCCTCCACGCGTCGTGGGCGGCCACGGCCGGCGGCGGCGAGGCCCCCATCGACGTCGACGCGGCGTCCCTGCGGTCCATCGCCGACGTCCGCGACCGGGCGCGCGAACTGGACATGATGTGGTGGTCCGTCTCCCCGTTCGCCGCCGACGAGACGTTCGCCCCTGCCGACGCGGCGGGCGGCTCCGACACCCTCAAGCTCGGCATGCACGCCCCCGAGTCGTACCGCGGCGACACCGCGCGGGCGCTCGCCGACACCAAGGGCTGGCTGTCCGAGGGCTGGCGCACCGTCTACGTCACCGAGGCGCACGGCCCCGCCGCCCGCACCGTCGAGGTGCTCGGCGGCGAAGGCGTCCCGGCGCGCCTCGACCAGGACCTCACCGAGCTCACCCCGGCGGTCGTGCAGGTCTCCTGCGGCTCCATCGACTACGGCTTCGTGGACCCGGCCCTGAAGCTGGCGGTCCTCACCGAGACGGACCTCACCGGCCAGAAGGCGGCCGGCAAGGACGGCCAGCGCATGCCGGCCCGCCGCCGCAAGACGATCGACCCGCTCACCCTGGAGTCCGGCGACTACATCGTCCACGAGCAGCACGGCGTGGGCCGCTACATCGAGATGGTGCAGCGCACGGTCCAGGGCGCGACCCGCGAGTACCTCGTCGTCGAGTACGCGCCCGCCAAGCGCGGCCAGCCCGGCGACCGTCTCTACATCCCCACCGACCAGCTGGAGCAGATCACCAAGTACGTCGGCGGCGAGGCCCCGACGCTGCACCGGCTGGGCGGCGCGGACTGGACGAAGACGAAGGCCCGCGCGAAGAAGGCGGTCAAGGAGATCGCCGCGGACCTGATCAAGCTGTACTCGGCGCGCATGGCGGCGCCCGGCCACTCCTTCGGCCCGGACACGCCCTGGCAGCGCGAGCTGGAGGACGCCTTCCCGTACGTGGAGACGCCCGACCAGCTCACGACCATCGCCGAGGTCAAGGAAGACATGGAGAAGACGGTCCCGATGGACCGCCTGATCTGCGGCGACGTCGGCTACGGCAAGACGGAGATCGCGGTGCGCGCCGCGTTCAAGGCCGTCCAGGACGGCAAGCAGGTCGCGGTCCTCGTGCCCACGACGCTCCTCGTCCAGCAGCACTTCGGCACGTTCTCCGAGCGCTACTCCCAGTTCCCCGTGAAGGTTCGGGCGCTGTCGCGCTTCCAGACGGAGACCGAGTCGAAGGCCACCCTGGAGGGTCTGCGCGACGGGGCGGTCGACATCGTCATCGGCACGCACCGCCTGTTCTCCTCCGAGACGAAGTTCAAGGACCTCGGCCTCGTCATCGTCGACGAGGAGCAGCGCTTCGGCGTCGAGCACAAGGAGCAGCTGAAGAAGCTCCGTGCGAACGTCGACGTCCTCACGATGTCCGCGACCCCCATCCCCCGTACGCTCGAAATGGCCGTCACCGGCATCCGCGAGATGTCGACGATCACCACGCCGCCCGAGGAGCGCCACCCGGTGCTCACCTTCGTGGGCCCGTACGAGGAGAAGCAGATCGGCGCGGCCGTCCGCCGTGAACTGCTGCGCGAGGGCCAGGTCTTCTACATCCACAACCGCGTCGAGTCCATCGACCGCGCGGCGGCCCGCCTGCGCGACATCGTCCCCGAGGCGCGCATCGCGACGGCCCACGGCCAGATGTCCGAACAGGCCCTGGAACAGGTGGTCGTGGACTTCTGGGAGAAGAAGTTCGACGTCCTCGTCTCGACGACGATCGTCGAGTCGGGCATCGACATCTCCAATGCGAACACGCTGATCGTCGAGCGCGGCGACAACTTCGGTCTCAGCCAGCTCCACCAGCTGCGCGGCCGCGTCGGCCGAGGCCGTGAGCGCGGTTACGCCTACTTCCTGTACCCGCCGGAGAAGCCGCTCACCGAGACCGCGCACGAGCGCCTCGCCACCATCGCCCAGCACACGGAGATGGGCGCGGGTATGTACGTGGCGATGAAGGACCTGGAGATCCGCGGCGCGGGCAACCTGCTCGGCGGAGAGCAGTCGGGCCACATCGCGGGTGTCGGCTTCGACCTCTACGTCCGCATGGTCGGCGAGGCGGTCGCGGACTACCGCGCCTCGCTCGAAGGGGGCGTCGAGGAGGAGCCGCCCCTGGAGGTCAAGATCGAGCTCCCGGTCGACGCGCATGTCCCGCACGACTACGCGCCGGGCGAGCGGCTCAGGCTGCAGGCCTACCGCGCCATCGCCTCCGTGAACACGGAAGCGGACGTCAAGGCGGTCCGCGAGGAGCTCACCGACCGCTACGGCAAGCTGCCGGAGCCGGTCGAGAACCTGCTGCTCGTCGCCGGTCTGCGCATGTTCGCGCGGGCGTGCGGCGTCGCCGAGATCGTCCTCCAGGGCAACAACATCCGCTTCGCCCCCGTGGAGCTGAGGGAGTCGCAGGAGCTGCGCCTCAAGCGCCTCTACCCGGGCACGGTCATCAAGCCGGCGGCGCACCAGGTGCTCGTCCCGCGCCCCAAGACCGCGAAGGTGGGCGGCAAGCCGCTGGTCGGACGCGAACTCCTGGGCTGGGTCGGGGAGTTCCTGACGTCGATCCTCGGTTCGTAGAGCGCCGCGGGACGGGCCCTGCGCCCGTCCCGCGGCGCGAGCGCGAGGGGGCGGTCGGTCCTGTCCGAGAACGCCGAGGCCGAGCCCGGCAGGTGTGCCAGTTGTGGCACCTCCCCGAACCGCCCCACGCGGTGCTGCACGTCATCGGGAAGGCGTGACCGGGAGGCGTGACGTGAAGGCGGCTGCTTCCGCGTGCCCCGGTGCGCCCGGGTGACGGACGCGTTCACCCGATACGGTGACACCGAAACCGGACTAGCAGGGGGGAGCGTCGTGATGCGAGGCGCTGGGCGGGCCGTCGCCGCCGTACTGGTGACCGTGGCCGCCGCCACCGGCTGCACCGTGGAGCAGCAGGGCGGGGCGGCGTCGGGACCCGAGTACAAGGCGGGCAGTGCGCTCGACGCCGTGAACTCGCTTTCGGTCAAGGGGCGGGCGCCCAAGACCGGTTACGACCGGGGCCGCTTCGGCAGTGCCTGGGCCGACACCGATTCGAACGGCTGCGACACCCGGGACGACATACTCAAGCGGGACCTGACGGGGGTGAAGTTCCGCGACGGGCGCTGCACGGTCGTGTCGGGGACGCTCGCGTCCGACCCGTACACCGGCAAGGAGATCGCGTTCGCGCGCGGCCGCAGCCGGGTCGACATCGACCATCTGGTGGCCCTCTCCGACGCCTGGCAGAAGGGTGCCCAGAAGTGGGACCCGAGCAAGCGCATCGCCCTGGCCAACGACCCGCTCAACCTCCTCGCGGTCGACGCGGGCCCCAACCGCAGCAAGGGCGAGGGCGATACGGCGACCTGGCTGCCGCCCCGCAAGGGGTACCGGTGCACCTATGTCGCCGGGCAGGTCGCCGTGAAGAAGAAGTACGGGCTGTGGGTGACGGCCGGCGAGCGGGACGCCATGAAGCGGGTGCTGTCGACCTGCCCGGACCAGGCGCTGCCCACGGGTGGCAACCCGACGTCGGCGCCGGATCGCTTCCACGCCAAGTGAGCGTGTGAGCAGGCCGGTTCAGCCGCCCAGCTTGTCGAGGTCGACGATGTCCTTGTCGGCCGGCGGGGCCGCCTCGACCGGCTTGTCGTAGTCCGAGAACGTGAGCGAGGCCGGCTCCTTGGCGGACTTGGTGACGAGCTTGAGCACGTACGGCTTGCCCTCGGTCGCGACGTAGAGCGTGAACTCGTCCTTGCCGTCGGTCTCGGTGACCGTGAACGCGGGCGTGCCGTCGACCGTCGTCGCCCTGCCCTTGCGGGCGAGGGTGTCATTGCTCTTGAACTCGGCGAGCATCGAGTCGAGGTCGCAGAAGTCCGCCATGTCCTTGGCGTCCGGGCTGTCCGCCTTCGACTTCATCCAGCGGCCCGCGAGCATCTTCACGACGGCGTCGGTGTCCGCCTTGGACTCGCCCTTGCTCTGCGCGCGCAGGAACGCCTCGTCGGACTTGAGGTACACGGTCGGGCCCGTCTTGATCAGGTCGACCTTGCCCTGTCCGTTCATGCCCATCGAGCCGGCGCACTCGCCCTTCTTGTCGAGGGCGACGTCGAGGGCGATCTGCCCGCCGTCCCCGTCGGCGGCGTTTCCCTTGATGGTGAGGGACGTGGCGCCGCGGGTGGCCTTCATCGCCTTGTTGGCGATCTGCGGTCCCGACAGGTCGGCGAAGGGGGCCTTGGGCTTGTCTCCTGAGCCCGCTGCCCCGCCGGGCCCGCAGGCGGTGAGCGAAAGGGCGGTCGTGACGGCGGTGAGGCAGAGGGCGGCAAGTGTGCTGCGGCGCATGGGAGTTCCCGGTGTGAGTGGTTGAGGTGGTGAAGGCGGAGCGGTGGTGTACGGCCGTCAGAAGTTGCCGTTGGTGATGATCTCGCCGTCGGCGTCGTAGACCGTGACGAGGCCGTTCTTGCTGTCCTTCCAGTCCGCGAACGCGGAGGCGATCAGCTTGGAGGGGCCGGAGCCCTCGCCCATCAGGCCGCCGGTGAAGTCGGTGTAGACGTCGGCGCTGTCGAGGATGTCGTTCTGCTGGTCGGCGCCCTGGACCTTGAGGACGTGGGCGACGGCGGCCTTCTCCTTGGGCGTGCCGTTCTTGGCCACGAAGGCCTTGAACTGCTCGGCCTGCGAGGCCTTCGACGTGCCCTTGTCGCCGGCGTCGGACTTGGCGGCGCCACCGGTCTTGCCGGCCTTGTCGCCGGAGCCGCCCGCGTTCTTGTCCGCGGCGGCGGAGGTGTCGCCGCCCTTCCCCCCGTTGCCGCCGTCGCCGGAGTTGGCCGATACGACGCCGATCACGACGATCCCGACCACCGCACCCAGCGCGACCTTGGTCTTCATGCCCATGGCTGATCCCCCCAACAGAAGGCGGCCCCTCGATGTCGGCGACCGCTTGTTTCGATGGGTCAATAAGAGCAGAGCTTGTGAACCGAGTCAACACGATTCACGGATTCGAGTGTGTACACGCTCGTGAATGGGGCGCTTGCGTGTTCGCGGGTATGCTCGGCGTCACAGTCATGTGGGGAGCCGAGGGGAGCACGCCGGGTGCAGGACAACGCCACAGAAGTGACCGCGGCCGGGATCGCCCGGCTCGCGGGGGTCGGCCGCGCCGCCGTCAGCAACTGGCGCCGCCGCCACCCCGACTTCCCCAAGCCCGTCGGCGGGACGGAGACCAGCCCCTCCTTCGCCCTCACCGACGTCGAGACCTGGCTGCGCGAGCAGGGCAAGCTCGCCGAGGTCCCGCTGCGTGAACGTGTCTGGCAGCAGCTCGCCGGGCACCCCGCGGGCCCCGGGGTCGCGCTCCTGCACACCGGCTGCGCCCTGCTCCTCGTGCACGACCGGCCCACCGACTGGCTCGAACTCGCCGCGGTCTCCGACGAGCACCTCGCCCAGCGCCTCCCGGCCGCCCTCGACGACGTCCTGGACCGCCGCTTCGGCCCCCGCGGCGAGCGCGCCGTGAGCCTGCCCGACACCGGCCTCCTGCCCTCCGTCCCGCTGCTGCGCGGCGCCGCCGAACTCGCCGCGGAACTGGGCGCCCGCCAGACGTACGAGTTCCTGCTCGGCCGTCATCTCGACGCCAACCCGCGCCAGTACACGCTCACGCCCGCGGGCCCCGCCCAGCTCATGGCCGCCCTCGCCGGACCCGCCCGCACCGTCCTCGACCCGGCCTGCGGCACCGGCGCCCTGCTGCGCGCGGTGCGCGACCTCTCACCCGAGCCGGACCAGCGCCTCTACGGCCAGGACAGCGTCCCCGACCTCGCCGCCCTCACCGCGCTCCGTCTCGCGCTCGGCACCCCGGCCGCCGGCGGCGCCACCGTGCGTACCGCGGCCGGCGACACCCTGCGCGCCGACGCGTTCCCCGACGTCCGCGCCGACGCCGTGCTCGCCCACCCGCCGTTCAACGAACGCAACTGGGGTCACGACGAACTCGCCTACGACGCCCGCTGGGAGTACGGCTTCCCGGCCCGCACCGAGTCCGAACTCGCCTGGATCCAGCACGCGTTGGCCCGCCTGCGCGACGGCGGCACCGCCGTCCTGCTGATGCCGCCCGCCGCCGCCTCCCGCCGCTCCGGCCGCCGCATCCGCGCCGACCTGCTGCGCCGCGGCGCCCTGCGTGCCGTGATCGCCCTGCCCGCGGGCTCCGTCCCGCCCAACAACATCCCGCTGCACCTGTGGGTCCTGCGCAGGCCCGGCGCCGGCACGCCGCCCGCGCCGGAACTCCTCCTCGTCGAGACGACCGGGGGCGGCCCGGCGGGCTCCGGCGACGGACGCGACAGGCTGCCGTGGGAGCAGGTCCAGCAGGCCGTCCTCGACGCCTGGCGGCCCTTCGACCGCGACGGCACGATCGAGGAACTGCCCGGCGTCGCCCGCTCCGTGCCCGTGATCGAACTGCTCGACGACGAGGTCGACCTCGCGCCCGCGCGCCGGCTGCCGCCCCCGGCCGCGGGCGGCGGCGCCGAGGAACTCGCCGCGGTCCGCACCCGCCTCGGCGACACCCTGCGCCTCACCGCCGACCGCGCCCCCGACACCCCGCCCGCCGCGCAGAGCCCGGCCCGCTGGCCGCAGACGACGGTGGGTGAACTCGCCCGCGCAGGCGCCGTGTTGCTGCGGACCGCCGCGGCGGCCTCGGGTCCCGCCACCGGAGGTTCCGCGGGCGCGCCCGTCCTCACCGACCACGACGTCCTCGCCGGCACCGCACCCTCCGGCTCGCCCCAGGGCGGCGACGAGGAGGCCGTGCTCGTCGAGGCGGGCGACGTCGTCGTGCCGCTGGCGGGCGGCGGGGCGGTCGTCCGCGTCGTCGACGAGGCCACCGCGGGCGCCGCGCTCGGCCGCGGCCTGACGCTGCTGCGCCCCGACCGGGCCGCGCTCGACCCCTGGTTCCTCGCCGGGTTCCTGCGCGGCACCGCCAACAACCGGCAGGCCAGCAGCTTTGCGTCCACCGCGACGCGTCTGGACGTGCGCCGCCTCCAACTCCCGCGCCTGCCCCTCGCCGACCAGCGCCGCTACGGCGAACGCTTCCGCGCCCTGGCCGGGTTCGAGGACGCCCTGCGCCAGGCCGCGCGCCTCGGCGAACAGCTCGTGCGGGGCCTGCACGACGGACTGACGGACGGCACCCTCGGCCCCGAGTGACGTGTTTGACATCCGTACGACAACGGTTCCGTACAACCCGGCGCGGGTTGTCGGAGTCGGCCTATACGCTCGACACACAAAGGACCCGTCAGCAGGAGCAGCAGGAGAAGCCATGCACGGCCAGGGCTACATGCCACCGCCACAGCGCCCGTCGCATGGCGTGCAGATCGGGTTGCGCGTCCTGTTCGTGGCGCTCGCCGTGCTGAGCATCGGCTTTCTCGCGTGGACGGCGCTGCTGCGTCTCGCGCTGACGACGCGCAGCAGGACGGACTGGATCATCTTCGCGTCCGTCGCCGCGCTCCAGGCCGGTACGGTCGCGCTGCTCGCCACGGACCCGGGCGTCGACGAGTTCACGACGTGGCGGGGCGACGCGGGCATGACGATCCTCCTGCTCACGCTCGCCGGAGTCGTCTCGTACTACCTCGTGGCCGACATCCGACACGGCCGCAAGAGGCGCCTCGGGTTCTACGGCGGTTACGCGAGCGGGTACCAGCCGCAGCAGCAGTTCCGGCAACCCCCGCTCCAGCAGCCCGCGTACGGGTATCCGCAAGCGCAGCACTACGCGCCGCCCACGCCGCAGCCCACGCCGCCGACGACGCCGCCCGTGCACGACCAGCTCACCCAGACCGCGGGCCAGGCCCCCACGCCCGTGCCCACCCCCGCCCCGCAGCACCAGGCGCCGCCGCCCCACCGCATCGACCAGGTCCGCGCGGAGCTCGACGAACTCAGCGACTACCTGCGAAAGCAGGAAGGCGGACGGTGACCCACCCCCTGAACGCGTCCGGCGGACAACTCGTCGCCGGGCGCTACGAGCTGTCCACCCTCATCGGCCAGGGCGGCATGGGCCAGGTCTGGACGGCGTACGACCAGAGGCTCGACCGGCGCGTCGCGGTGAAGCTGCTGCGTCCCGACCGCGTCGCCGGCCAGGAGGCAGACGAGCTGCGCCGCCGCTTCGTGCGCGAGTGCCGTGTCACGGCCCAGGTCGACCACCCCGGCCTGGTCACCGTCCACGACGCGGGCACGCAGGGCGAGGACCTCTACCTCGTCATGCAGTACGTGGACGGGGCCGACCTCTCCGACCACCTCGCCGAGCACGACCCCTACCCGTGGCAGTGGGCGGTCTCCGTCGCGGCCCAGCTGTGCGCCGTCCTGTGCGCGGTGCACGCCGTGCCGATCGTGCACCGCGACCTCAAGCCGCGGAACGTGATGGTCAAGCAGGACGGCACCGTCACCGTCCTCGACCTCGGCGTCGCCTCCGTGCTCGACACCGACACCACCCGCCTCACCCACACCGGCTCCCCCATCGGCAGCCCCGCCTACATGGCGCCCGAACAGGCCATGGGCGGCGCGGTGGGCCCCTACACGGACCTGTACGCGCTCGGGGTGCTGCTGCACGAACTCCTCAGCGGAGACGTCCCGTTCGCGGGCTCCACCGCCCTCGGCGTCCTGCACCGCCACCTCTACGAGCCGCCCCTGCCGGTCCGCCGCCTGCGCCCCGAGGTCCCCGAAGCCCTGGAGGCGCTCGTCCTGCGCCTGCTCGCCAAGGACCCGCAGCACCGGCCCGCCTCCGCGCAGGAGACGTACGAGGCCCTGCTCCCGCTGCTGCCCGCGCGCGGCGTGCCGAGCGGCGGTCCCCTCGACCCGACCCGCCCCTTCCTGCGCCCGCACGCCCCCTGGCCCGACCGCGCCCGCACCCCCGCCCCGCAGCCCGC
Organism: Streptomyces sp. NBC_00569; assembly: GCF_036345255.1. NCBI lineage: Bacteria > Bacillati > Actinomycetota > Actinomycetes > Kitasatosporales > Streptomycetaceae > Streptomyces > Streptomyces sp. NBC_00569. The sequence goes on from NZ_CP107783.1 coordinate 5,898,507, forward strand.
CGCGCCCACGCCCCACACCGACAAGCCGGACGTCGCGGGCGCCGTCGACGAGGTCAAGCGGCTCCTCGGCGAGGGCCGCATCACGCAGGCCGTCGACATCCTCGGCGCGATCCTGCCCGCCGCCGCGGCCCAGCACGGCGAGCACTCACCGGTCGTGCGGACCCTGCGCAAGCAGTACGCCGCGACGCTCATGGACGACGGCCAGTACCGCCGCGCCCTGCCCGAGCTGCGCCGCCTCGCAGACGAGCGCTCCGCCGAGGCCGGCCAGGCCGACCCGCAGTCCCTCCAGTTCCGCTACGAGGCCGCGCAGTGCCTGGAACAGCTCGGCGAACCGGCCGCCGCGCTCGCCGAATACCGGGCGCTGCTCCCGTACTACGAGAACCAGTACGCGACGACGGACATCACGCTGCCCCTCGAAGTCCGGCGCCGCATCGGCCACTTGCTCCTCGCGCTCGGCGACCGGGCCGCCGCGCACGACACCCTCGTACGTCTCCTGCACGACGCGGAGCGCCTGCACGGGCCGGGACACCCGTTCCCTGCCGAGATCCGCCGCACCCTGCAGTGGCTGGGGCAGGTCCGGGGCTGAACCGGAGCGGGCCGGGCGCGGGGGAGTGCCTCAACTCCCGGCGAATCGTTGGGTCGAATAGGTGGCCGAGAGCACGGCCACTGCCTAACATCGATCACCGCCGGACTTTGTGCACCGACGCACAAACTCTTCGCAGGGAGGCCCACCTTGCATCGCCGCAACAGCCGCCGCACCGCGCTCGTCCTCGCCACCGCCGCCGTAGCCGCGGTCCCCCTCCTCACCGCCTGCGGCGACGACGCGCATCCCGGCGCCGCGGCCGTCATGGGCAGCTACCGCATCACCGTCTCCCAGCTGGAGAACCGGGTGAACGAGGTGCGCGACGCCCAGCAGGCCGCCACCAAGGACGACCAGCAGTACGAGCAGGCCATCGCCAAGTCCGGCGGCCTCACCCGGAACACGCTGCACTCCATGGTCTTCGACCGGGTCCTGCACCGCGCGGCCGCAGACGCGGGCGTCAAGGTGAGCCGCAGGCAGGTCCAGGAGCGGGAAGCCGCGATGGCGCAGCAGGCCGGCGGCGTCCGGCAGATGCGGCTCGCCCTGCTCGAGCAGTACAACATCGCGCCCGAGCGCATCGCGGAGAGCGCCCGCACCGATCTTGAGGTCATGGGCCTTGCCCAGAAGGTCGGCGCGAACATGCAGTCCCAGTCCGAGAGCGACCAGGCCCCCTTCTGGAAGGCGCTCGACCAGGCCTCCAAGGAGCTGAAGGTCGACCTGAACCCGCGCTACGGCACCTGGGACATCGCCAAGAGCCACGGCCGCGCCGACGCGAAGACGCCGTGGGTGCGTGAGGTCACGTCCCCGAAGACGGGGGACGAGCAGACGGCGTAGGGCGCGGCGGGCGGCCTGGGTTACGTTCGAGGCGTGAACGCCGAGAACGCACCCGCCGCCGTCCCGACCGGCCGCATCGTCCTGCTCACCACCAGTCACCGCGTCGCGCCCGGCCTGCTGTCCTGGTCGGCCTGGCAGCTCCTGCACGCCGCCGACGAGGTGCTGTGCGCCGACGCCGCGCACCCGCAGCTGCCGTATCTGCGGGAGGCCGGCATCGAGGTGCGGGAGGCGGCGCCGACGGCTCACGAGCTCGTCGACGCCTGTGCCGGGGGCCGCACCGTCGTGGTCGTCGCCACCGCCGAGGGCGACCGGCGCCTGACCGACGGCCTGGCCGCGCTCGCCGGCTCGGGCCGCGTCGCGATGCCCGACCTGGAACTGCTCCCGGCCTCCTACGACCTGCCGGGCGCGCGCCTCCTCGACCTGGTCCAGGTCATGGACCGCATCCGCCGAGAGTGCCCGTGGTCCTCGCAGCAGACCCACAAGGGCCTGGCGAAGTACGCGATCGAGGAGGCGTACGAACTCGTCGAGGCGATCGAGGACGGTGACCGGGACGAGCTGCGCGAGGAGCTCGGGGACGTGCTCCTCCAGGTCGTCTTCCACGCCCGGATCGCCGAGGAGGCCTCCGGTGAGGAAGGGGACGAGGCGTTCTCCGTGGACGACGTCGCCGGTGGCATCGTCGAGAAGCTCATCCACCGTCACCCGCACGTCTTCGGCGACGACACGGCGCTCACGCCGGAGGACGTCAAGGAGCACTGGCTGCGCACCAAGGCCGTCGAGAAGCAGCGCGAGTCCGTCACGGACGGGGTGCCGGTGGGACAGCCCGGCCTCGCGCTCGCGGCGAAGCTGGGATCCCGGGTCCGCACGGCCGGCCTCGACGTGCCGGTGCCGGGCGGCGAGGGCGTCGGTTACGAACTGCTCGCCATCGCCCTGCGCGCCGAGGCCGACGGCATCGACCCGGAGGCGGCACTGCGCGCGGCGGCCCGGGCGTACCGGGACGCGATCCGGGCGGCGGAGGGGCCGGCCGCTCAGTGAGCGGCGAACTCCACCGGAAGGGTCCGCAGCCCGCGCATGATGAGCCCTCCGCGCCATCGTAGGTCGGCACGGTCGACGGCCAGCTCCAGATCCGGCAGACGACGCAACAGCGTCTCGATGGCGACCGTGCCTTCGAGGCGGGCCAGCGGCGCGCCCAGGCAGTAGTGGATGCCGTGGCCGTAGCCGAGGTGCTGGTTGTCGCGGCGGGAGAGGTCAAGCGTGTCCGGTTCATGGAAACGGGCCGGGTCGCGGTCCGCGGCGGCAAGGACGACCAGTACGGGATCGCCGGTGGCGATCTGCTGTCCGCCGATGGTGAGGGGTTCGGTGGCGAACCGCCAGGTGGCGAGTTCCACAGGGCCGTCGTAGCGGAGCAGTTCCTCGATGCCGGTGTCGAGGAGTTCCCGCTCGCCGCGCTCGATCGACTCCTGAAGCCGGGCGCGCTGCTCGGGGTTGCCGAGGAGCGCGTACACGCCGTTACCGATCAGGTTGATGGTGGTCTCGAAACCGGCGAACAGCAGCACGAAACACATCGCGGCGGCCTCGTTCTCGGTGAGGTGCTCGCCGTGGTCGGAGGCGCGGATGAGGTCTGAGATCAGGTCGTCGCCGGGGTCGTTGCGCTTGCGGTGGATGAGTTCGGCGAGGTAGCCGCGGATCTTCTTGACGGAGCGGGCGACGCCGCCGCGCGGGCCGCCGCCGTGCCGGATCATCATCCCTGCCCAGTCGCGGAAGTCGTCCTGGTCCTCGCGGGGGACGCCGAGCAGGTCGCAGATCGCGTAGATGGGGAGGGGAAAGGCGAAGTCGTGAATGAGGTCGGCCTCGCCCTGCGGTGCGAACCGGTCGATGAGGTCGTCCGCCAGCTCCTGAACACGCGGCGCGAATGCGGCCACACGCCGTGGGGTGAACGCCTTGGAGACGAGACGGCGAAGACGGGTGTGGTCCGGCGGGTCGATGTTGAGCAGATGCGTCATCAGATTGGCACTGCGCTCGCCCGGAATGCCGGTCTTGCTCTTGCCCTGCGCATCCTCGGCATGGTGCTCGGGATTCTTCGACAGCCGACTGTCCGCGAGGGCCTGGCGGGCGTCGGCATAGCGGGTCACCAGCCACGCCTCGACGCCGCTGGGCAGCTTCGTCCGGTGGACGGGGGCATTTTCCCGCAGCCAGGCATAGGCGGGATACGGGTCCGAGGCGAACTCCCAGGTGAAGAGTTCGGGTGCGGCGTTCGGGGCGTTCACGAGACGACCGTATAGGGAGTCGTCCTGCGAGCCGGCGCCCGTGAGGTCTTGAGCCGCTTTGGCGCGATAGGGACGGCTGGAAGAACTATGCGGATTACGGCACGGCTTGGGCGAGAATTTCCGGCCGCTGCTCCTCGGCCGCGGAACTCCGTCGCGGGAGGCGCTCCGGCGCGGCGGGCTCGTCATGCGGGGATTGCGCACGCTTCCGGCCGAGTTCACGCCGCATCAGGTAGAGCCCGGACAAAGCCCCTTAGCTGACGGTCCGTCAAGACTGTGACTTTCACGTGATCTCGGCTGCATCGACTTGTGACAAGCGTTCGACTCCCGCTACGTTCACCAGTCATCGCGGCACCACCCGCCGCAGCATTCCCCGAGCCCCCGAAAGGCGCCTCCATGCTCACCGGGAACGGTCGTCACCGTCGCCCCCGCCAGGCTCCCGCGCTCATCGTCGCCGCGGGAGTGGCCGGCTCCGCCATCGCGATCCCCCTGCTCGGCGCGACCAGCGCGAGCGCCGCCTCGACGGCGACGTGGGACAAGCTCGCCGAGTGCGAGAGCGGCGGCTCCTGGAGCGCCGATCCGGGCAACGGCTATTACGGCGGGCTCCAGTTCTCGCAGGAGACCTGGGAGAACTACGGCGGCCTCGACTTCGCGCCGCGCGCCGACCAGGCCAGCCGCTCGCAGCAGATAGCCGTCGCCGAGAAGGTCCTCGCCGACCAGGGTCCGCGGGCGTGGCCGGTCTGCTCGGTCACCTCGGGCCTCACGGTGGACGACGCCGCGGCCAAGGTCGATCCGGGGGCGGCCCTGCCGACCCCGTCCGCGTCCGCCGACGACTCCGGCAGTGGCGACGCGTCGAGCGGCGACACCAGGAAGGACGACGCGAGCGACGGACAGGGGGACTCCGCGGCCTCGGGCGCGAAGGGCGACTCCCGAGAGAAGAATCACGACGACTCGGGTGATACCGCAGGTAACACCGCGAACGACTCCAAGAGTGACAAGTCCGGTCAGGAAGACGCGACTTCGACCTCCGGCGCGCCCTCGTCGGAGGCCTCCGACGGCTCGGACTCCGCTGCCGCGCCCGCCTCCGGCCGCCACCGCGGCGAAGCGGCCGAGGACGATACCGCGGGCGCCTCGCGTGCTGACGACAGTTCGGGTCGCCATGCCTCGCGCGGTAGTGAAAACGGGCGCAAGGGCGCGAATGCCGATGAAGGCGCCTATACCGTGCGCGCCGGCGACAACCTCTGGGACATCGCCGACACCCATGACGTGGATGGCGGATGGGCCGCTCTGTACGCCGAGAACAAGAAGACGGTCGGCGCCGATCCCGACCTCATCCTTCCTGGTCAGAGTCTGGATCTTGGGCTCGAATCGGGCGAAAAGTAGCGGCAGTTCGGGCTTATTGTCCGCTTTGGCGAGAGTGAGAGATGGGTCTCAAAGGCCCTGATCGTCTTTGAAATTCGGGCGATCCACTGCTTACGGTCATCACCGCTCGCCACAGCGGGCCCCGTCGGATGTCACGCCGAATCCTGCCAACGTCCGTACGGGAACAGTCGTCGCGTAAGCGCCGTAGGCAGGAGCGGGGGACCCAGGTAAGTGCCGGCCCCGGCCGTCGAGAGACGGCCGACCGACCGGCTTGGGGTGAAGTCGCACGCAGGACGTGCGACCGGGCACTCATCCGGCCCGAACCCGACAGCTCACCTCGTAGGCGTCGGTGAGGGGATCTCTCGATGCTGTTTTCCAGCAAGGGCAAGCACCGCCGCCCGTCCAAGGCCGTCCGTGTCGCCACGCTCGCCGGCGTCGCCGGTGCCGCTGTCGCCGTGCCGCTGATGGGTGCCACCGGCGCCTCCGCCGCCACCACCTCTGAGTGGGACGCGGTCGCGCAGTGCGAGTCCGGCGGCAACTGGTCGATCAACACGGGCAACGGCTACTTCGGCGGCCTCCAGTTCTCCTCGTCCACCTGGGCCGCGTACGGCGGCACCGCCTACGCCTCCAGCGCCGACAAGGCCTCCAAGGCGCAGCAGATAGCCGTCGCCGAGAAGGTCCTGGCCAGCCAGGGCAAGGGTGCCTGGCCGAGCTGCGGCGTGGGCCTGTCCGCCGCCTCCACCGGCTCCGCCCCGGCCGCCGCCCCGCAGAAGCAGGAGCGCACCGAGCAGCCGACCACCCGCAGCCAGCAGCGCACGGCGCCTGCCGCCCCGAAGCAGCAGGCGAAGAAGACCGTCGAGACCCCGGCCGGCAAGAAGGTCAAGAAGGGTGACGGCGAGTACAAGGTGAAGGCCGGCGACACCCTCAGCACCATCGCCGAGGAGCACGGCACCAAGGGCGGCTGGGCGAAGCTCTTCAAGCTGAACAAGGACATCGTCGAGGACGCCGACCTGATCTACCCGGGCCAGCAGCTCCACCTCAAGTAAGTATTAGAGGAGAGCGGCAGCCTCCAGGCCGCTCGGGTACCGGCTCTCGGCGGACGGCCGGTACCACGCCAGGTCCCCCCATGGACTCCCCGCCCCGGGTGCGCATTCCCCCGTCGCACCCGGGGCGGGGTTTTGGTGTGTGCGGGGTCCTGGGCTTTCGTCCGTCGGCGGCCGGAGCTTTTTGTTCCGTTCGGAAACAATTAGCTCTCGGTTTGTCCACGGGCCGGTCGGTCGGCCGGTTTGAGCCCCGGAGCCGGTTAGGCTCAGCAGTTGCCGGACCATGCGGCCCGGCGTAGTTGCGTCACATCCCAGAAGGAGATGCTCGTGCCGTCCATCGACGTCGTCGTAGCCCGGGAAATCCTGGACTCCCGAGGCAACCCCACGGTCGAGGTCGAGGTCGGCCTCGACGACGGCAGCACCGGTCGTGCCGCTGTCCCGTCCGGTGCGTCCACCGGCGCGTTCGAGGCCATCGAACTCCGCGACGGTGACCCGAACCGCTACCAGGGCAAGGGTGTAGAGAAGGCCGTCCTCGCCGTCATCGAGCAGATCGGCCCGGAGCTCGTCGGCTACGACGCCACCGAGCAGCGCCTGATCGACCAGGCGATGTTCGACCTGGACGCCACCGACAACAAGGGCTCGCTCGGCGCCAACGCCATCCTCGGCGTCTCTCTCGCCGTCGCGCACGCCGCCTCCGAGGCCAGCGACCTGCCGCTGTTCCGCTACCTCGGCGGTCCGAACGCGCACCTGCTGCCCGTCCCGATGATGAACATCCTCAACGGTGGGTCGCACGCCGACTCCAACGTCGACATCCAGGAGTTCATGATCGCGCCGATCGGCGCGGAGTCCTTCTCCGAGGCCCTTCGCTGGGGCGCCGAGGTCTACCACACCCTCAAGAAGGTGCTGAAGACCAAGGGTCTGTCCACCGGCCTGGGCGACGAGGGCGGCTTCGCCCCGAACCTCGGCTCGAACCGCGAGGCCCTCGACCTCATCGTCGAGGCCATCAAGCAGGCCGGTTACGTCCCCGGCGAGCAGATCGCGCTCGCGCTCGACGTCGCCGCGTCCGAGTTCTACAAGGACGGCAAGTACGAGTTCGAGGGCAAGTCCCGCTCGGCCGCCGAGATGACCGAGTACTACGAGGAGCTCGTCTCCGCGTACCCGCTGGTCTCCATCGAGGACCCGCTGTACGAGGACGACTGGGCCGGCTGGAACGTCATCACCGAGAAGCTGGGCGACAAGGTCCAGATCGTCGGCGACGACCTCTTCGTCACCAACCCCGAGCGCCTCGCCCGCGGCATCGAGGAGGGCTCCGCCAACGCCCTGCTCGTCAAGGTCAACCAGATCGGTTCGCTGACCGAGACCCTGGACGCCGTCGAGATGGCCCAGCGCAACGGCTTCAAGTGCATGATGTCCCACCGCTCCGGCGAGACCGAGGACGTCACCATCGCCGACCTCGCCGTCGCGGTGAACTGCGGCCAGATCAAGACCGGTGCCCCGGCCCGCTCGGACCGCGTCGCCAAGTACAACCAGCTCCTGCGCATCGAGGAGATCCTCGACGACGCCGCGGTCTACGCCGGCCGTAGCGCGTTCCCCCGCTTCAAGGGCTGAGCACACCCTTAAGGCACTGCCTTAGGAAGCGTCGTACGTACGTCCCCGCACCCGGTCCCGTACCGTGTGCGGGGACGTACGCACGTAAAGGGGAGGCGCGAACATGGCCGGGAGAGTCCGGGACAGGGACCGTGACCGGTTCTCCACCGCGACCCGGCTGCGTCTGCTCGGCGAGCAGACCGCCGAGCGCGTCTACCGCTCCCAGACCAGACGCCAGGCCCGCCGCTCCCGCCTCACCGGCCGCGCGGCACTCCTGGCTCTCGTCCTGTGCACCCTGGTCGTCGCACTCGCCTACCCCATAAGGCAGTACGTCTCCCAGCGCGGGGAGATCGCCGACCTCCAGCGCCGGCAGCAGGAGGCCCAGAGCAGGGTCGACAGGTTGCGCGACGAGAAGGCACGCTGGCAGGACGACTCGTACGCCGAGCAGCGGATCCGCGACCGGCTCCACCTCGTGATGCCGGGCGAGACCGGCTACATCGCGCGCGACCCCGACGCGGCGAAGCGCACCCGCTCCGAAGGCGGCGCGGAGGGCCGGCCCTGGTACTCGAACGTCTGGGACGGCGTCGACAAGGCCGACCGCCCCGCCGGCTGACCCGCCCTCACCGAAGCCCGAAGCCCCGAAGTCCCGAACCCCGAATCCGCAGTACCCCCACCGAAGTTCACTGAAGGAAAGCCCCCAGGCATGGACACGCCCCCGCCCCAGACCGAGCCGACCACGCCCACGGACGCCGACATCCAGGCGTTCAAGGAGCAGCTCGGCCGCCCGCCGCGCGGCCTGCGGGCCATCGCGCACCGCTGCCCGTGCGGCAACCCGGACGTGGTCGAGACGGCCCCGCGCCTCGAGGACGGCACGCCCTTCCCGACGACGTACTACCTCACGTGCCCGCGCGCCGCGTCCGCCATCGGCACGCTGGAGGCGAACGGCGTCATGAAGGAGATGACGGAGCGCCTTCAGACGGATCCCGAACTCGCGGACGCGTACCGCAAGGCGCACGAGGACTACATCGCGCGCCGCGACGCCATCGAGGTTCTCGAGGGCTTCCCGAGCGCGGGCGGCATGCCGGACCGGGTGAAGTGCCTGCACGTCCTGGTCGGCCACTCCCTGGCCGCGGGCCCGGGCGTGAACCCGCTCGGCGACGAGGCCATCGCGATGCTGCCCGAGTGGTGGGCGAAGGGCCCCTGCGTGTCGGCCGCGCCCGAGGAGGGCGAGTGACCAGGGTCGCCGCCGTCGACTGCGGCACGAACTCGATCCGGCTGCTCGTCGCCGACGCCGACCCCGCCACGGGTGAACTCGTCGAACTGGACCGCCGCATGACGATCGTGCGGCTCGGGCAGGGCGTGGACCGCACGGGACGCCTCGCGCCCGAGGCGCTGGAGCGCACCTTCGCGGCCTGCCGCGAGTACGCCGAGGTCATCGAGGCGCACGGCGCCGAGAAGATCCGGTTCGTGGCCACGTCCGCGTCCCGTGACGCCGAGAACCGGGACGACTTCGTGCGCGGGGTCATGGACATCCTGGGCGTCGAGCCCGAGGTCATCACCGGTGACCAGGAGGCCGAGTTCTCCTTCACCGGCGCGACGAAGGAGCTGACGGGCCGGGCCGACCTCGACAAGCCCTACCTGGTCGTGGACATCGGCGGCGGCTCGACGGAGTTCGTCGTCGGCGAGGACACGGTCCTGGCCGCGCGCTCCGTCGACATCGGCTGCGTCCGTATGACGGAGCGCCACCTCATGGGGGAGGACGGCCAGGTCACCGACCCGCCGTCGCCCGCGCAGATCGAGGCGATCCGCGAGGACATCGTCGAGGCCCTCGACCTGGTGACGCAGACCGTCCCGCTGACCGCGGCCCGCACGCTCGTGGGTCTCGCCGGTTCCGTGACGACGGTCGCCGCGCTCGCGCTCGGCCTGACCGAGTACGACTCGGTGGCCATCCACCACTCCCGCATCTCCTACGAGCGTGTCGCCGAGCTCACGGACTGGCTGGTGACGTCCACCCACGACCAGCGCTCCCTGAACCCGGTCATCCACCCGGGCCGCGTCGACGTCATCGCCTCCGGGGCGCTGGTGCTGCGCCTGATCATGGAGTGGATCGGCGCCAAGGAGGTCGTGGTGAGCGAGCACGACATCCTCGACGGCATCGCCTGGTCGATCGCCTAGCCCGCCCCCGGCCCGTTCCAGGCTTTTCCCGACCCCTTCCATCGCCCTTTGCGGCCCCCTTCCCGGCCCCCCTTCCGACCTGCCGGTACCTCCCGTGGGCGACTCCCCTGAGCGCTCAGGACGTCGTCTGAGCGCGGTCGAGGAGGGGGGCGACACGCGCCGGCGACACCCCGTCGGGAAAGTTCGTGAAGTTCTTCACAAGGAATTCGGCCTCATGGGGCGAGGTTCCGGGCCAGATGGCCCGCAGGAGGGGGTCTTTGGGCTCCGTCGGCTGCCGGGCGGGACGTTCCACGCTTGTTACGGACTGATGAACCGGATGAGTGGTCCACCTCCGCCGGACGCCCGGAGCGGCAGCTCAAGGGGGGTGCGCAACGACCGGCGATATACCGTGGTTCCCCGCCGGGGCCATGACCTCGGTCACGTGGGCCGCGGAGTGTAGCAGAGGCCCCACCCGTGCTTGTGAAGGGGCGCACGAGCGACCCCCTCCGGACGGGTGGATACTCGATGGCATGAGCACCACGGAGCGTCCCAGGATCCTCGTAGTAGGCGGTGGGTACGTAGGCCTGTACGCAGCACGACGCATTCTCAAGAAGATGCGTTATGCGGAAGCGACCGTCACGGTCGTGGACCCGCGCTCGTACATGACTTACCAGCCCTTCCTCCCCGAAACCGCCGCCGGCAGCATCTCGCCGCGCAACGTCGTCGTCCCGCTGCGACGCGCTGTGCCCGGAGCCGAGATTCTCACCGGCCGGGTCACCACCATCGACCAGGACCGCAAGGTCGCCACGGTCGCCCCGCTCGTCGGCGAGGCGTACGAGGTTCCCTTCGACTACCTGGTGATCGCGCTCGGCGCGGTCTCCCGCACCTTCCCGACGCCGGGCCTCGCCGAGGTCGGCATCGGTATGAAGGGTGTCGAGGAGGCCATCGGCCTGCGCAACCACGTGCTCGAGCAGCTCGACAAGGCCGAGTCCACGAACGACGAGGAGATCCGCCGCAAGGCGCTCACCTTCGTGTTCGTCGGCGGTGGCTTCGCGGGCGCCGAGACGATCGGTGAGGTCGAGGACCTGGCGCGCGACGCGGCCAAGTTCTACAAGAACGTGAAGCGCGAGGACATGCGCTTCGTGCTCGTCGACGCCGCCGACAAGGTGCTGCCCGAGGTCGGGCCCGAGCTCGGCACGTACGGCAGGAAGCACCTGGAGTCCCGCGGTATCGAGGTCTACCTGAAGACCACGATGCCGTCCTGCGTCGACGGTCATGTCGTGCTCAGCAACGGCCTCGAGGTCGACTCCAACACCGTCGTGTGGACCGCCGGTGTCAAGCCGAACCCGGCCCTCGCGCGCTTCGGTCTCCCGCTCGGCCCCCGCGGCCACGTGGACACCCAGACCACCCTCCAGGTGCAGGGCAGCGACTACATCTGGGCCGCGGGCGACAACGCCCAGGTCCCGGACCTCGTCGGCCGCGACGCGGGCAACCCGAACGCCTGGTGCCCGCCGAACGCCCAGCACGCCATGCGCCAGGCCAAGGTTCTCGGCGACAACGTGGTCTCCGGCATGCGGGGCTTCCCGCAGAAGGACTACAAGCACGCCAACAAGGGTGCTGTCGCGGGTCTGGGCCTGCACAAGGGCGTCGCGATGATCGTCATGGGCAAGATGAAGATCAAGCTCAAGGGCCGTCTCGCCTGGTACATGCACCGTGGCTACCACGGGCTCGCCATGCCGACCTGGAACCGCAAGATCCGTGTGATCGCCGAGTGGACGATCAACATGTTCCAGAAGCGCGACATCACCGCGCTCGGCGCCCTGGAGACTCCGCGCGAGGAGTTCTACGAGGCCGCCAAGCCGGCGCCGGCCCCGGCCGCCGCCGAGGCTCCGAAGGTCGAGGAGAAGGCCAAGGCCTCCTGACCCCGGTCCAGTAACACCCCTGAAGGGGCGCTCGCCATCCGTGGTGCGAGCGCCCCTTCGGCGTTCCCGGATCCGCCCGGCCGGCGCTCCGGTCCGCCGATGTGCGTGGCCGCTACATGTATTTTGCCGATCCGTAACGCAGTAACGGGACTGCGAGAGCGCTCCGTTGGTGTTTACGTGGTGTTGGACGATTCCGGGATCGTCTCCCATTACGGAGGTGTGCGCCATGCAGGACGCCGCACAGCGGCTGAAGAACCTCGCCGAACAGCTACTCGGAGTACCGCTTCCCGTAAGGCTTCGCGCCTGGGACGGTTCGGAGGCCGGGCCGCCCGCCGGACCCACCCTCGTCGTACGCAACCGCCGCGCCCTGCGCCGCCTGTTGTGGAAGCCGGGAGAACTCGGCCTGGCCCGCGCCTGGGTGGCCGGTGACCTGGACGTGGAGGGCGATCTGTACGACGCCCTCGGCCGGATGGCCGGGCTCATCTGGGAGCGCCCCGAGGAGGACGGCAGGAGCCTCGTCGAGGCACTGAGGGAGCCCAGGGTCAGGGCCGCCGTCGCCGAGCTGGTCAAGCTTGCCGGGCCCTTCCTGCCGCCGGCCCCTCCCGGTGAGGAGATGCGCAGACGCGGCCGCCTCCATCTGCACACCAAGAACAGCGACCGACGGGCCATCAGCCACCACTACGACGTCGGCAACGACTTCTACGAACTGGTCCTCGGCCCCTCGATGGTCTACTCGTGCGCGTACTGGGACTCGCCGGACGGCACCCTCGAGGACGCCCAGCGCGACAAGCTCGAACTCGTCTCCCGCAAGCTCGGCCTGGCGCCCGGCCAGCGCCTGCTCGACGTCGGCTGCGGCTGGGGCTCCATGGCCATCCACGCCGCCCGCGAGCACGGCGTCCGCGTCGTCGGCGTGACGCTCTCGCAGGAGCAGGCCGCGTACGCCCGTAAACGGGTCGCCGAGGAGGGGCTCACCGATCGGGTGGAGATCCGGGTCCAGGACTACCGCGACGTGCGCGACGGCCCCTTCGACGCGATCTCGTCCATCGGCATGGCCGAACACGTCGGCTCCGAGCGGTACCTGGAGTACGCCGAGGCGCTCTACGCCCTTCTCAAGCCGGGCGGCAGGCTCCTCAACCACCAGATCGGCCGGCGCCCCCAGAAGGACGAGTCGACCTACGAGGTCGACGAGTTCATCGACGCGTACGTCTTCCCGGACGGGGAGCTCGCGCCGGTCGGCACGACCACCGGGCTCCTGGAGCTGGCCGGCTTCGAGGTCAGGGACCTGGAGGCGATCCGGGAGCACTACGCGCTCACGCTGCGCCGCTGGGTGGCCAACCTGGAGGCGGGCTGGCCCGCGGCCGTGAAGTTCACGAGCCCCGGCCGGGCCCGCATCTGGCGCCTCTACATGGCCGCGTGCGCGCTGAGCTTCGAGCGCAACAAGATCGGCGTGAACCAGATCCTCGCCGTGAAGACACCCCTGTCGGGCGACCCGGGTATGCCCCTGCGGGCGCGTACCTGGAACTGACGGCCCGGACAGGCGGACGGGGCGCACCGGCACTCGGCCGGTGCGCCCCATCCGCCTTCTCGCTACTCCGACTTGATGGCCGCGAGCATGTTCAGCCGGGCCGCGCGGCGGGCCGGCCACAGGGCCGCCAGGATGCCCACGAGAGCGGCCAGCGCGAGGAAGATCCCGATCCGGCCCCAGGGCAGGACCAGCTCGTACGTCGTCAGGGTCGTCGCCATCAGCTTGCCGGCCGCCCAGCCGAAGAACACGCCGAGGCCGACGCCGAGCACACCGCCGAACAGCGAGATCACCAGGGACTCCAGACGCACCATGCGCTTGATGCCCTTGCGGTCGAGGCCGATCGCGCGCAGCATGCCGATCTCCTGCGAGCGCTCGAACACCGACATGGCCAGGGTGTTGATGACACCGAGGACGGCGACGACGACCGCCATGGCGAGCAGGCCGTAGAGCATGTTCAGCATCAGCGTGAACATCTTCGAGATCGCGTTGGAGATGTCCTGCTTGTCCTGGACGAGGATCGCCGGGTTGTCGCCGAGCGCCTTCTCGATGCGGTCCTTCGCGGCGGCGGACGTGCCGCCGTCGGTCCTCACCATGACCTGCATGTCGGACGGGTCCGTGACGTGCGGGGTCAGGACGGCGGAGTCCAGCATGATGCCGCGCATCATGTCGTTGCCCTCGTAGACCCCGGCGACGGTCAGCTGCTGCTTCTTGCCGTCCTCGAAGTTCGTGGTGAACGTCGAGCCGGTGCGCCAGCCGTGGTCCTTCGCGGTCTTGTCGTCCACGACGACGTCACGGCCGCCGATCCGGAAGGTGCCGCTGTCGACCTTGAGGTCGGTCAGCGAGCCGATGGTCGCGCCGTTGACGCCGGTCAGGAACTCGGTCTGCCCGTCGATGCGCGAGGGCGAGTTGCTCAGGCCGCTGGTGGCGGTGACGCCGTCGACCTCGGCGAGCTTGCCGGCGACCTCGGGGGACAGGGAGTTCATGTTCGCCATGGAGACGACGTAGTCGGCCTTGAGGGCGGACGACGCCATCTTGTCGATGGCCTGCTGGGCGCTGCCCGCGATGACCGTCATGCCGGTGATCAGCGTGAGGCCGATCATCAGGGCGGAGGCGGTCGCGGCGGTGCGGCGCGGGTTGCGGACGGCGTTCTGGCGGGCCAGCTTGCCGGAGATCCCGAAGACGCGCAGGACCGGCCCCGCGGCCGCGATCAGCGGGCGGGACAGCAGCGGGGTGAGGACGAAGACGCCGATCACGAGGAGGCCCGCGCCGAGGCCCAGGGGGGCCTGCGCCGAGGTGCCGTCGCTCATCGTCGTCGCGTACAGGGAGGAGGCGATGCCGGCCGCCGCGAACAGCGCGCCGATCGTGTTCCGTACGACGAGCGAGCGGGTGGTCGCCGTGGCGTGCACGCTGCTCATCGCCGCGACCGGCGGGATCTTCGCGGCGCGGCGGCCGGGCAGCCACGCGGCCAGCATCGTGATGACGACGCCGACGACGAGGGACGTGACGACCGTGCCGGGCGAGACCACGAGCGGCCCGTCGGGGATCTGCGCGTCGGTCGCGCCCATCAGGGAGCGCATCCCGGCGCCGATGCCGATGCCCGCCGCCAGACCGGTGACGGCCGCGACCGCGCCGACCACGAACGCCTCCGCGAGGACGGAGCGCGTGACCTGCCTGCGCGAGGCGCCGACGGCCCGCATGAGCGCGAGTTCCTTGGTGCGCTGGGCGACGAGCATCGTGAACGTGTTGGCGATGATGAAGACGCCGACGAAGAGCGCGATACCGGCGAACACCAGCAGGCTCGACTTCATCGAGCTCATGCTGGACGAGATCTGCTCGGCCTGGTCGTCGGCGAGCTTCTTGCCGGTCGTGGTCTCGGCCTGCCCCTTCGGCAGGGCCTTGTCGAGCGCGCTCTGCAGGGCGGCCTGGCCGGTGCCCGCCGCGGCCTTGACGTCGATCTCGTCGTACGAGCCCTGCTTGTGCAGGAGCTGCTGTGCGGTCGCCGTGTCGAACAGGGCGAGGCTGCCGCCGGCCGCCACGTTGCCGTCCTCGGTGGTGAAGATGCCGGTGACGGTGGGCGTCAGGACGGGTCCGTCGATGGACATCCGTACGGTGTCGCCGACCTTGTAGCCCGCGCGCTTCGCGGTCTGCGAGTCGAGCGCGACCTCGCCCTTGCCGCTGGGCGCCTTGCCGCTCGTGAGCGGGTAGCGCGGGTCGTGGTCGCCCCAGTAGTTGGCGCCCTGGGTGGAGAAGCCGTTGCCGACGAGCTTGCCGTCCTTGTCGGCGACGGCCGCGAAGCCGCTGACGACGCCGACGGCGGAGGCGGCGCCGGGTGTCTTCGCGGCCCGGTCGAGGGTGGCCTGCGTGAGCTTCGGGTCCTTGGCGAGCCGGTCGCCCTTCGACTCGGCGGCCTTGGGCGTGACGGCGACGTCGACCTGGTCGAAGCCCTTGGCGGAGCTCTTCTGGAAGGCGTCGGAGATGGTGTTGGTGAAGACCAGGGTGCCGGAGACGAAGGCGACGCCGAGCATGACGGCGAGCACGGTCATCAGGAGCCTGGCCTTGTGCGCGAACACATTGCGCAAGGCGGTACGGAACATGGGGTTTCTCAGTCCAGGAGTACGGCGACGAGGCGTCGGGGCGGCAGGGCGGCGGCTGTGCGGGCGGGCGTCAGCTGGTGCGGCCCTTGGCGTCGAACTGCTTCATGCGGTCCAGGACCGAGTCGGCCGTGGGGGCGTACACCTCGTCGACGACACGGCCGTCGGCGAGGAAGATCACGCGGTCCGCGTAGGCGGCGGCGACCGGGTCGTGGGTGACCATGACGACGGTCTGGCCCAGCTCGCGCACGGAGTTGCGCAGGAAGCCGAGGACCTCGGCGCCGGAGCGCGAGTCCAGGTTTCCGGTCGGCTCGTCACCGAAGATGATCTCGGGCCGGGAGGCGAGGGCGCGGGCGACGGCCACGCGCTGCTGCTGGCCGCCGGAGAGTTCGGAGGGCCGGTGGCCGAGCCGGTCGGACAGGCCGACCATCGCGATCACGTTCTCCAGCCACTGCTTGTCCGGCTTGCGGCCCGCGATGTCCATGGGGAGCGTGATGTTCTCCAGGGCCGTCAGGGTGGGCAGCAGGTTGAACGCCTGGAAGATGAAGCCGATCTTGTCCCGGCGCAGCTTGGTGAGCTGCTTGTCCTTGAGGGACCCGAGCTCGGTGTCGCCGATGCGCACGGAGCCCGACGAGAAGTTGTCGAGGCCGGCGACGCAGTGCATCAGGGTCGACTTGCCGGACCCGGACGGGCCCATGATCGCGGTGAACTCGGCCTGCCGGAAGTCGACGGAGACCCGGTCGAGCGCGACCACCTGGGTCTCGCCCTGTCCGTAGACCTTGGACAGATCCGTGGCGCGCGCGGCCACTGCGGTGGCCTTGCCGGCGATGGGGGTGGTGGTCACGGAAGGGGGCTCCTGTCGGACGACGGACGGGGACGGGGTCCCGTTGGAGGGACCTCTCCATCGTCGTGGCCGTCTCGGGCCGTGGAGTCAGCCGCTGTTCCGGTTCCTGGGGGCGACTTCGGGGGGACCGGGGCCGCTCGGGTCATACCTGGGGATGACCCGCGCCCCTGAGAGCGAAGATCACCGCGGCAGGTGAAATCCCGTCAATCCACGGTGACGGGGGCGAGGGCACCGAGGGACGTGGAAGGGCCTGCGGCATGTGCGGATGGCGGCTACCGTGGTCTGATGCACCCTCAGACGTCAATAAAATAAGACAACATCGAGCGGGCGTTCCGCTGTTCGGGGGATCTGTCCCGATAGGCTCAGAACCTCGTTGCGGAGCCCACGGCCTGCCCGGATGGTGGAATGCAGACACGGCGAGCTTAAACCTCGCTGCCCCTTCGCGGGCGTACCGGTTCAAGTCCGGTTCCGGGCACCTCCCACTTTTCCTCCTCGCTCCCGACCGAGTCGCTTCTGAGCCGCTCCCTGTCGCCGCGTGCCGATCGCATCCGATCGCCGCGGCGTTTTTTCGTGCCCCGAGGAGTCCCGGAACCGTTTTCTCCGCCCGGGACCGTTGACAGCGGTTCGAGCCGGGCGGAGACTCCGCTGAGCACATTATGAACGAAAGTTCACCACGCGAACAAGGCTGAACGAAAAAGAAGGTACCCATGCGCACCACCGTCGGCATCATCGGAGCGGGCCCCGCCGGGCTGCTCCTCGCCCGGCTCCTGCACAACGCCGGAATCGACTCCGTCGTCCTGGAGAGCCGCGACCGCGCGTACGTCGAGCGGCGCCAGCGCGCCGGGATCCTGGAGCAGGGCACCGTCGACGTACTGCGTGAGGCGGGCGCGGCGGAGCGCATGGACCGCGAGGGCCTCCCGCACGACGGCATCGAGCTGCGCTTCGACAGGCGCCGCCACCGCGTCGACTTCCCCGCCCTGACGGGCGGCAGGTCGGTCATGGTCTACGCCCAGACCGAGGTGTGCAAGGACCTCATCGCCCTCCAGGTCGCCGAGGGAGGCCCGCTGCTCTTCGAGGCGGAGGCGCTGGCCGTCGAGGGCGCCGAGACCGAGAGCCCGCGCGTCCGCTTCCGCCACGAGGGCCGCGAGGACGTCCTCGACTGCGACTACGTCGTCGCCTGCGACGGCTCGTGGGGCGTGGGCCGCAAGGCCGTACCCGCCGACGTCTCCCGGGTCTTCGAGCGCACGTACCCCTTCGGCTGGCTCGGCATCCTCGCCGATGTGGCCCCGTCCCACGACGAGTTGGTCTACGCCCGCCACGACCGCGGCTTCGCCCTCCTGTCCATGCGCTCGCCGTCCGTCACCCGCGCCTACCTCCAGGTCCCCGACGGCACGGACGCGGGCGACTGGAGCGACGAGGAGATCTGGGACGAACTCGACCGCCGCCTGGAGACCGCCGACGGCTGGAAGCTGGAGCGCGGCCCCATCACGTCCAAGTCCGTCACCCCGATGAGGAGTTACGTCCACGAGCCGATGCGCCACGGACGGCTCTTCCTCGCCGGGGACGCCGCCCACATCGTCCCGCCGACCGGCGCCAAGGGCCTCAACCTCGCCGTCGGCGATGTCGTCACCTTCGCCCGCGCCCTGGCACACCGTCACAAGACCGGCTCCGCCGAGCTCCTGGACGCCTATTCACCGGCCTGCCTGCGCCGCGTCTGGCAGGCCGAGCGGTTCTCGTACGCGATGACCACGATGCTGCACCGCGCCCCCGACGCGACGCCCTTCGACGACCGCGTCCAGCGCGCCCACCTCGACCGGATCACGGCCTCGCGCGCCGCCGAGACCGACCTCGCCGAGGGCTACACGGGCTTCCCCCTCGACTGAGCCCCGTCCCCCGACCGCCGCAACCCCGTCCCCGCGTACCCACGACGAAGTGAGTGCTCATGTCCCCCGACACCTCCCACGGCACCGCCATACCCTCCCCGCCCCGCACCTTCAGGGCCGTCGCCCCCGTCATCGCCCTGTGCTGGCTCGTCGTCTTCTTCGACGGCATGGACGTCAACATCTACGGCGCCGTCATGCCGCACCTCCTCGACGACAAGGGCTTCGGTTTCACCGCCTCCACCGCCGGCACGATCGGCTCCTGGACCACGTTCGGCATGCTGATCGGCGCGCTCGGCTGCGGCACACTCACCGACTGGCTCGGCCGTAAGCCCATGGTCACCGGCTCCGTCGCCCTCTTCTCCGCCGGCTCCGCCGTGTGCGCGCTCGCCCCGAGCGCCGCCGTCTTCGGCGGGGGCCGCTTCCTCGCCGGGCTCGGCCTCGGCGGCCTGATGCCGATCGGGCTCGCGATCGTCGCCGAGTTCGCCCCGCCCCGCAGGGCCGCCCTCGCCACCGGCCTGATGATGACCTCGTACCACGCGGGCGGCATGGCCGCGACGGGCCTCGGCCTCGCGCTCGGCCCCGACCACGGCTGGCGCGTCGTCTTCTGGACGGGCGTCATCCCGGCCGTCATCGCCGTGCCCCTCGTCCTGAAGTGGCTGCCCGAATCCCCTGCCGTCCTGTTCGCCAAGGGGCGTACCGCCG
The DNA here is from genome assembly GCF_036345255.1 of Streptomyces sp. NBC_00569. Classification (NCBI taxonomy): domain Bacteria; kingdom Bacillati; phylum Actinomycetota; class Actinomycetes; order Kitasatosporales; family Streptomycetaceae; genus Streptomyces; species Streptomyces sp. NBC_00569. The sequence goes on from NZ_CP107783.1 coordinate 5,917,795, forward strand.
ACGCGAGTGCCGTCGCCGCCCGCTACGGGCTGCCCGAGCCGACCCGCGCCGAGGCCCCCGCAGCCGGCGCCAAGGGCCGCTTCTCCGCCGTCGCCTCGCTCTTCGCACCCGGTACCCGGGCCGCGACCCCGCTCCTGTGGGTCGCCTCCTTTGCCGGCCTGCTCCTCGTCTATGGCGTCTCCACCTGGCTGCCCGAGCTGATGCGCGCTTCCGGCTACTCGCTCTCCTCGTCCGTCACCTTCCTCATGGTGATCAACGCGGGCGGCATCGTCGGCATGCTCGTCGCGGGCCGCGCCGCCGACCGGTTCGGCGCGGTCAGGGTGTCCGCGCTCTGGTTCGTCCTGACCGCCTGCGGTGCCTTCCTGCTCCGCGCCCACCTGCCGCTCGGCGTCGCGTACGCCCTGGTCTTCGTCACCGGCGTCTGGCTGTTCTCCGCCCAGGTCATGGTCTACGCGGCCGCCCCGTCCGTGTACACGCCCGGCCAGCGCGCCACCGGCCTCGGCTGGATCACCGGCGTGGGCCGCACCGGAGCCGTCGTCGGCCCCTGGCTGGGCGGCGCGGTCGTCGCCGGAGGCAACGCGAGCCTCGGTTTCACCACCTTCGCCGCGGCCGCGGTCCTCGGCGCCGTCGCCATCTCCCTGGTGCCACTCGTTCGGCGGAACACCGGGCACGCCCCGGACGTTGCGGGTAACAGGATGGGAAAGATCCTCCCTGAGCACTAGGCTGGGGTCTTTGCCTGCCTATTACCCTTGAGCCAAGGCCGCGCAGGGTGGCTATGGAGGAGTGAGATGAGGAGCAGTAACCCGGTCTTCTCGCGACGGGGGTTCAGCCGCGACAACGGCTACGCGGGCTTCAACGCGCAGCCGCAGGCCGGGGGACCCGCAGTCGGCACACAGGGCGCCCCCTACGCCGGCAACAACCCGTACGCGCAGAACCCCTACGCCCAGCAGGACCTGCAGTACGGCGCTCCGCCGCAGGCCCCGGCCACCACCGGCCGTATGACGATGGACGACGTCGTCATGCGCACCGCCACCACCCTCGGCGTCCTCGTCCTGACGGCCGCGCTCGCCTGGGCGCTGCTGCCGGTCGACACCGCGAACATCAACAAGTCGTACGGCATCGCGATCGGCGCAGGCCTCGTCGCGATGGTGCTGGGCTTCGTCCAGGCGTTCAAGCGCAAGGCGTCGCCGCCGCTCATCCTGGCGTACGCGGCGCTCGAGGGTGTCTTCCTCGGCGTCCTGTCCAGCATCGTCGACAACTACATCGCGAGCGGTGCGGCCATGCAGGCCGTGCTCGGCACGATGGCGGTCTTCGTGGCCGTCCTCGTCGCGTACAAGGCCGGCTGGATCCGCGTCAACCGCCGCTTCTACGGCTTCGTGATGGCCGCGGCCATGGGCTTCATCCTGCTCATGGCGGTGAACCTGCTGTTCGCCGTCTTCGGCGGCGGTGACGGCCTCGGCTTCCGCAGCGGCGGCCTGGGCATCGTCTTCGGCATCATCGGCGTGCTGCTCGGCGCGTGCTTCCTGGCGCTCGACTTCAAGCAGGTCGAGGACGGCATCGCGTACGGCGCTCCGCGCGAGGAGGCATGGCTCGCCGCCTTCGGCCTCACGATGACGCTCGTGTGGATCTACCTCGAGTTCCTGCGCCTCATCGCGATCCTGCAGGGCAACGACTGATCACCCGGTCAGACCTGAAAGGGCCCGCGCACCCTCGGTGTGCGGGCCCTTTTTCTTTTTCATGGGTGCGGCTGTCGTGGGGACGGATGGGTCGGGGGTGGAGCGCTCAGCCGAGGCGGCGGGCGGCCCGCCGCAGGTCGTACTCGTGGATGATCGCCTTGGCGTGGCCGTAGGCGAGGTCGTGCTCCCCGCGCAGCCAGCTGACCTTGTCATCGAAGCGGAGGAAGCAGGGGCCTTCCTCGACGGTGCGCAGCCAGTCGGAGATCTCACGACCGGTGCAGTGGGGGATGCGAGCCAACAGATTCTGGTGGGTCTCCTGCGAGAACACTTGGGACATCGGCGCCTCCGGACGCATTGCGATGTAGCCGGTCCTTCAGGCCACCGTGCCTGAGCGTTCGGTTGTTGGCAACAGTCGAGGGAAGGCGCATAGGGTCGCGGCATGCTCGATACGACGCCGTTGACGGACGCAGTGGACCGATTCGCCGACCGGCTGCGCGCCGCGCCGCAGAGCAGGCTCCAGCGGGGGGCCGCCGCCGAGGCGCTCGCCCTCGCCAGGGAACTGTCCGCATGGGCGCAGCGCCTGGAGGACCCGGAGGGGCCCGTTCGGGAGATGCCGGACGCCGGGATGTTCGCCGGGGCCGACCAGATCACCGTCGCCGCACGCGACCTGTCCGTCGTCCTTCAGAATCCCACCCAGCTGGGTGAGGCGCTCACGCTCGTCGAGGAGGCACAAAAACGCGCCGGGGTGTGAGCCGACCCGGCGCGTTCTTCGATGTGTGGGGGCGAAACCCGAGCGGGTGCGCTCAGACGGAGGCTATGACCCGGTCGGCCAGGATGTAGACGTTGTCGCGGCCGCAGGCGAACGTGAGCGCGTACGCGCCCGAGACTCCCGAGCCGCCCAGCAGCACCGGGGACTCGCCCTCGCGCAACGCCGCGGCCAGCTGCTCCGCGGTCTCGCGGTGGCCGGGGGTCATGCAGAGCGTGGTGCCGTCCACGAAGACGTACACGTCGAGCGTGCCCAGCGGGCCCGGGCGCACATCGGCGAGGGCGGTGCGGGCGTCGGCCAGCTCCTCCAGACACGTCACCGTCCGCTCGTGGTCGCTGCTTCCGCCCGAGACGGGCGACTGCACCGGCACGAAGTCGGGGTGCGAGGGGTGACGGCGACGGGCGGCCGCGAGCTCCGCGGACTCCCCGGAGAACTCGTCGGCGCCCGCGTCGGCCGGCTCCACCACGGGCTCGAGGCCCGCCGCGAGACCCGGCTCCAGGCCCGCGAAGTCGGCCTGGCGCGGCATGAACAGATCGTCACCGAGGCCCAGCGCGCCACCGAGCACGGTCGGCGCGTCGGAGGCGTCCCGGGCCTCCTGCGCGGCCCAGAAGGCACGCGCCTCGGCGAGCTCGCGCTCCCGCTCCTCCGCGAGTGCGTCGGCGACGGCCGCGCGTATCTCCTCCGTGTCGGGCGTGGTGCGCGCGGCGGGCACGCCACGACCGGCGCCGACGGCGCGGTCATGGGCGAGCTCGTCCCGCAGTTCGGTGATCTGCCTGCGCAGTCCGTGGACGGTGTGCAGGGCAGCGGCGCCCACGGCCGTGGCGGCGGCCGTGGTGATGAGCAGAGCAAGAGGCATGGCGCTCACTGACGTACTCCCGGTTTCAAGTCGACCCCCGACTTCCTACATCAGCTTGAAGCCTGGACCATCCCGCTGTCAGTGCATTACGTCACGAAATGGACAGGTATTTGGCTGGGTGTTTAGGGGTGTTATGCCCTGGGAACCCTGCTGACCTGCAAAAACCGTCTCCCCCAGGAGATACGTCACATCCTGGGGGAGATTGGATCACGATTCAGCAGAGGAGCAACCCGGCCCCGTGGGCCGCGGGCTCAGCTGAGGCGCTCGATGACCATCGCCATGCCCTGGCCACCGCCGACGCACATGGTCTCCAGACCGAACTGCTTGTCGTGGAACTGGAGGCTGTTGATCAGGGTGCCGGTGATACGGGCGCCCGTCATGCCGAAGGGGTGACCCACGGCGATCGCGCCACCGTTGATGTTCAGCTTGTCCTCGTCGATGCCGAGGTCACGCGCGGAGGGGATGACCTGCGCGGCGAACGCCTCGTTGATCTCGACCAGGTCGATGTCGCCGATGCCGAGGCCGGCGCGCTGCAGCGCCTGCTTCGACGCCTCGACCGGGCCGAGGCCCATGATCTCGGGGGACAGGCCCGAGACGCCGGTGGAGACGATGCGGGCGAGCGGCGTCAGGCCGAGCTCGCGGGCCTTCGTGTCGGACATGATCACGAGGGCCGCGGCGCCGTCGTTGAGCGGGCAGCAGTTGGCGGCGGTGACCAGGCCGTCGGGGCGGAAGACCGGCTTCAGGCCCGAGACGCCCTCCACGGTGACGCCCGCGCGCGGGCCGTCGTCCTGCGAGACGACCGTGCCGTCAGGGGTGGTGACCGGGGTGATCTCCCGCTCCCAGAAGCCGTTCTTGATGGCCTGCTCGGCCAGGTTCTGCGAACGCACACCGAACGCGTCCATGTCCGCGCGCGTGACGCCCTTCGTCCGCGCCAGGTTCTCGGCGGTCTGGCCCATCGCGATGTACGCGTCCGGGACGAGGCCGTCCTCGCGCGGGTCGTGCCAGGAGGCGCCCTCGGACTCGGCGACGGCGGCCGTACGGGCCTCCGCGTCGGCGAACAGCGGGTTGTGCGTGTCGGGCAGCGAGTCCGAGTTGCCCTTCACGAAGCGCGACACCATCTCGACACCGGCCGAGATGAAGACGTCACCCTCGCCGGCCTTGATGGCGTGCAGCGCCATGCGGCTGGTCTGCAGCGACGAGGAGCAGTAGCGGGTGACCGTACATCCCGGCAGGTGGTCCATGCCCATCTGCACGGCCACGATGCGGCCCAGGTTGTTGCCCTGCTCGCCGCCGGGCAGACCGCAGCCGAGCATCAGGTCGTCGATGTCCCGCGGGTCGAGCTCGGGGACCTTGGCCAGCGCGGCCTGGACGATCGTGGCGGTCAGATCGTCCGGGCGCAGGTCCTTGAGGGACCCCTTGAAGGCGCGGCCGATGGGAGAGCGGGCGGTCGAGACGATCACGGCTTCGGGCATCACGGCTCCAAGAGGTCTACGCGTATGAGCTATTCGCCTACCAGCTGGGAAGTTACCTGTACGTACTGTCTGGGTCACCGGTGTGCGCGTGTGACTCCCGCCGCATTTTTCTAAGCGCTTGCTCAGGGAGATTTCGGGGTAGCGGGATTGCGGCCCGGGGGCGTGGTCCAGGACACCGTGCTCCGCCCCGGACCCCGCTCCTCACTCGCCGAAGCACCCTCCGGACGTCCGTACCCGCTAGATGTTGAGCGGCGTCGGGTCCTGCGTCGCCACCCGCCGGCGCCTGCGGCGCTTCAGCAGAGCCCAGGGACCCCTCGGACCCGTCGGCATCGCCGGCGTCACCTCCGTGCCGCCCTCCTCCGCCGCCTGGGCCGCCGCCCTGGCCACCGGCAGGAAGCCCTCGCGCCGCGACACGTCCGGACGCTCCTCCTCCGGCCACAGGCCCAGTGACGCGCACAGCGTCGGCAGCACCGCCATCGCCGCCGTCGCATAGCCCTCGGCCGACGGGTGGTAGTTGTCGGGACCGAACAGCTCCCGCGGATTGGCCAGGAACTCCGGGCCGAGCAGATCACCCAGCGACACCGTGCGCCCGCCCTGCTCCACCGTGCCGATCGTCTGCGCCGCCGCCAGCTGCCGCGAGGCCCGCCGGGCCAGATACCGCAGCGGCTGGTTCACCGGCTCGATCGTGCCCAGATCAGGGCACGTCCCCACCACCACCTCCGCCCCCGCCGTACGCAGCCTGCGCACCGCCGCCGACAGATGACGCACCGACCGGGTCGCCGGCATCCGGTGCGTCACGTCGTTGGCGCCGATCATCACGACGCACACGTCCGGCACCCAGTCCGGATCCGAGAGGATCTCCGCGACCTGACGGTCCAGGTCGTCCGACATGGCGCCGGGCAGCGCCACGTTGCGCAGCTCCACCGGACGCTCGGCCACCGCCGCGAGACCCGAGGCGAGCAGCGCGCCTGGGGTCTGCCGGGCCCGGTGCACGCCCTGCCCCGCCGCCGTCGAGTCACCCAGCATCGCGAACCGCAGCGGCTCGCTCTCCGCCACCTCGGTGGCCGGACGTTCGGCGAACACCCTCCCGTACAGACCGTTCGCGGACGGGACCTGCACCCCCCTGCCGTGGTTGCCCACCTGCCGCTTCGCCAGCTGGACCTCTGCGATCAACAGACCGACCGCGGCGGCACCTACCAGACCGATACCGCCGCCGCCGTACGCCGCGCCCGCGGCGATCCGCCGTGCCACCCTCGCCCTCGACATGCGTCGCAGCCACCTGCCTCTGCGTAGTCCTTTTCAGCCGTACATCCAGTCATTGCCCCGTAAGTACGGTCGGCCAATCGCAACAGGCGATGAAGGGGCGGCACTCGGCTTACGCTGACCGCACATCACATCGCGGATCCCTCACAGATCCATCGCAGCCCGGAGACAACGGTGCAATTCCACGACTCGATGATCAGCCTCGTCGGCAACACCCCGCTCGTCAGGCTCAACAGCGTGACCGAAGGCATTCAGGCGACCGTCCTGGCCAAGGTCGAGTACTTCAACCCCGGCGGCTCGGTGAAGGACCGCATCGCCCTGCGCATGATCGAGGCGGCGGAGGAGAGCGGCGCCCTCAAGCCCGGCGGCACGATCGTGGAGCCGACCAGCGGCAACACGGGCGTCGGCCTGGCCATCGTGGCGCAGCAGAAGGGGTACAAGTGCATCTTCGTGTGCCCCGACAAGGTCTCCACGGACAAGATCAACGTGATGCGGGCGTACGGCGCGGAGGTCGTCGTCTGCCCGACGGCCGTGGACCCGGAGCACCCGGACTCGTACTACAACGTCTCCGACCGGCTGGTGCGTGAGACGCCCGGCGCCTGGAAGCCGGACCAGTACTCCAACCCCAACAACCCCCTCTCGCACTATCACTCCACCGGCCCCGAGCTGTGGGAGCAGACGGAGGGCGAGATCACGCACTTCGTGGCGGGCGTCGGCACGGGCGGCACGATCTCCGGGACCGGCCGCTATCTGAAGGACGTGAGCGAGGGCCGCGTGCAGGTCATCGGCGCCGACCCGGAGGGCTCGGTGTACTCCGGCGGCTCCGGGCGCCCGTACCTCGTGGAGGGCGTGGGCGAGGACTTCTGGCCGACGGCGTACGACCGCACGGTCGCGGACGAGATCGTCGCGGTCTCCGACAAGGACTCCTTCCAGATGACCCGCCGCCTCGCCAAGGAGGAGGGCCTCCTCGTGGGCGGCTCCTGCGGCATGGCAGTCGTGGCGGCCCTGCGCGTGGCCGAACGCCTCGGCCCGGACGACGTGGTGGTGGTCCTCCTCCCGGACAGCGGCCGCGGCTACCTCAGCAAGATCTTCAACGACGAGTGGATGGCCGACTACGGCTTCCTCGCCGACACGGGCACGAGCGCGCGCGTGGGCGACGTGCTCCAGGACAAGGAGGGCGGCGCGCTGCCGTCACTCGTCCACATGCACCCGGAGGAGACCGTCGGCGAGGCCATCGAGGTGCTGCGCGAGTACGGCGTCTCGCAGATGCCCATCGTGAAGCCGGGAGCCGGACACCCGGACGTGATGGCGGCCGAGGTCATCGGCTCCGTCGTCGAACGGGAGCTGCTCGACGCCCTGTTCACGCAGCGCGCCTCGCTCGGCGACCCGCTGGAGAAGCACATGTCGGCCCCGCTGCCGCAGGTCGGCTCGGGTGAGCCGGTGGAGGACCTGATGTCCGTGCTCGGCTCCGCGGACGCGGCGATCGTCCTGGTGGAGGGCAAGCCCAAGGGTGTGGTGAGCCGCCAGGACCTGTTGGCCTTCCTCGCGAAGAGCGGTGGGAAGTAGGGCGGAGCGGGTTCGTGCAATCGGTACGAGCGCGACACGTGCGCGCAGCACCCGCTTAACACGGGTCCGGCACATTGGTGGGTGTCGGCAGGGGTGGGAGCGGCTCCCCGCTCAGGCCGGCACTGTAGCGGCGTCAAGGACCTCCGGAGCGGCTCCCGGACCTCCATGGACGCCTGCGGACGCGGTGCCCCGGTCCTGACCCGGTTCCGTGTCCTTCGCGGGGACCGCCGTCGTCCCGCCCCCCGTTCACGGGGGTGCGGCGGTCCCCGCGCCACACTTCTTCTATTCGACGAACAGGCCCCGCTCCGCGGCGCGTACGTCGAATTCCTCCAGGCGGGCCTGCGCCTCGGGCAGGTTGTCGCACATCGCTTCCAGGAGCACGCGGCCGAGCAGCATAGGTGAGCACGCCGTGTCGAAGGCGAGGCCCTCGCCGACCGCGGCGGGCAGCAGCAGGTCCGAGTGCTTGGCGACGGGGGCGAAGGCCGAGTCGGCGACGGTGACCACGGTGAGGCCTGCCGACTTGGCGTAGGCGAGCGCGTCGACGACTTCCTTGGGATGGCGGGGCAGCGCGAAGCAGAGGAGGGCGGTGGCTCCGGCGCGGACGGCGGCGTCCACGCGGTCGGCGAGCATCGTGCCGCCCTCGTCGAGGAGCCGTACGTCGGGGTGGACCTTCGCCGCGAAGTACGAGAAGCCGTAGGCCTGGGAGGCGGCGGCGCGCAGGCCGAGGACGAGGAGCGGGCGGGAGGCGGCGAGGAGGCGGCCCGCGCGTTCGACGGGGGCCGGGTCGGCGAGGAGCTGCGCGAGGTGGCGCAGGTTCTCGATCTCGGCCTCGACGGCCTGCTGGTACTCGTTGGCCGAGGCGGGCGTCGTGGGTTCGGCGGGGGCGACCTCGCGCAGGTGTCTGCGCAGGGCGGGGTAGCCGTCGAAGCCCAGTGCCACGGCGAAGCGGGTGACGGAGGGCTGGCTGACCCCGGCGAGTTCGGCGAGTTCCACGGAGGAGAGGAACGGGACGTCGGCGGCGCGGCGCACCATGCAGTGCGCGATGCGACGCTGAGTGGGCGTCAGGCGGTGAACCTCGAAGAGCTGTTGCAGTCGTGCGGCTGGGCTGTCGTTCATTCCGTCCCCCCAGGGCGGTCTGATCCGGCTGTGGCCGGTCCGTCTGTTCCGTCGGCGATGCGGGTGAAGCTGTCCAGGAGTCCCGCCGCGGCCCGGGTGACATCTTCCGTCAGGGGGCGGTCGGTGGCATCGGGGTCGAGGACCGAATCCGCGAGGGCGAAGGCGCGGCCGACCGGGAGTTCGCGGTCGGGGTGCATGTCGCGCTGGCGCAACGCCCTTACCGCCGCGACGAGTTCACAGCCCACGACGAGACGGTAGGCGTCGCAGACGCGCAGGGTCTGGCGGGCGGCGAGGGACGCGAAGCTGGCCTGTTCCTCGACGCCGCGGGAGAGGACCGCGTGGCCGAGCGATGCGGGGGCGGCGAAGGCGCGCAGGTCTCCGAGGGCCGCCCCGGCCGCGTATTCGAGGATCATCACGCCCGACGAGGCGGCTTCGCCGTCGGCGAGGAAGGGGCGCAGGCGGGTGTAGGAGGGTTCGTTGAGGGTGGACAGGCGCGAGGTGGAGAGCCGGGCGACCTGGGCGATGGCGAGCCTGAAGTGGTCCAGCGCCAGGGCGAGTTGGGCCATGTAGAAGCCGCCGTGATGGTAGGCGGCCATGTCCTGGGGGGAGATGAGGGGGTTCTCGGCGGCGGCGTTGATCTCGACGGTGAGTACGTCTTCGAGGGCGTCGGCGGCGTCCTGGGCCGGGCCGTGGATCTGCGGGACGCAGCGGAAGCCGTACGGGTCCTGGATGCGGCCGAGGGGCGGGGTGGGGCGTTCGGGGGCGCCGAGGATGGTGCGCATGCGTGCGGCGACGTCGTACGAGCCGCGGTGGTGGCGGGCCTCGTGGACGGGCAGGGCGTACGCCTCGTAGGAGCCGTCGACGGCCAGCAGGGAGAGCGCGGCGACGAGCTGGGTGGCGGAGATCAGGTCGCGCAGTTCGTGGAGGGCCAGGGCGGACTGGCCGAGGGTGAGGGCGTTGCTGCTGATCAGGGCGAGGGCGTCGTTGTTGTCGAGGGGCTGGGCCTCGGGGGCGCCGTCGCCGCGCCAGGGGTGTTCGCCGGCGAGGGCGAGGCCCATCTGGGCGAGGGCTGCGATGTCGCCGGTGCCGACGGAGCCGAATTCGTTGACGGCCGGGTAGGCGCCGGTCTCCAGGGCTTCGCACAGGGCCGTGACGACGGTGGGGCGTAGTCCCGCGCCGCCGGCGAGGAGCTGGTTGGCGCGGACGGCGAGCATGGCGCGGACCTGGCGTGCGGGGAGCTCTTCGCCGATGGCGCCGGCGTGGCTGCGCAGCAGGCGCAGGCCGTGGTCGGCGGCGGCCTCGGTGGGCACGTCCTCGTTCCGGTTCGCGCCGACGCCGGTGGAGCGGCCGTAGACGCGGCCCCAGGCGGCGATCTCGCGGGCGGCGTTCCAGGACTCCTCGACGCGTTTCATGGCGTCGGTGCCGGGGACGGGCCTGGCGGCGGAATCGGCCAGGCGGACGACGTCGGGCACGGGCAGACCGTGTCCGTCGAGCACGACGACGGGCGTGGGACGCTGGGTGGCCGTCATTCGGGGCTTACCCGCGGTGTCCGCGATGTGAGACGACATGGTGCGCCAAACCCTCCTCAAACGGACGTTTTGTCTCGTTCCTCGGCCTCGTTAACCAGCGATTTACCTGGCGATGTGTGCCGGGGCATTGACAACTTATTCAGATACAGAGAACTCTGCATGACGATATGCAGCCCGGGCAAGGGGACTCCTCATGATCCAGTTCGATACGGTCCACAAACGCTTCCCGAACGGCACGACGGCAGTGCACGACCTGACGCTCGACATGCCGGAAGGGGGCGTGACCGTCTTCGTCGGGTCTTCCGGTTGCGGCAAGACGACCAGTCTGCGGATGATCAACCGGATGGTCGACCCGACCTCCGGCACCATCCGCGTCGGCGGCCGCGACGTCCTTGAGCAGGACGCGGCAGAGCTGCGCCGCTCCATCGGCTACGTCATCCAGCAGTCGGGCCTCTTCCCGCACCGCACCGTCCTCGACAACATCGCGACCGTGCCGCTCCTGCTCGGCTGGGGCCGGCGCAAGGCGCGGGCGAGGGCGGCCGAGCTCCTGGAGACCGTCGGCCTCACCGCCGAGGCCGGCAAGCGCTACCCGCACCAGCTCTCCGGCGGTCAGCAGCAGCGCGTCGGCGTGGCCCGCGCGCTCGCCGCCGACCCGCCGGTGCTGCTCATGGACGAGCCGTTCGGCGCGGTCGACCCCGTGGTGCGTACCCAGCTCCAGGACGAACTCCTGCGTCTCCAGCAGGAGTTGAACAAGACCATCGTCTTCGTCACGCACGACATCGACGAGGCCGTGCGGCTCGGCGACCGGATAGCCGTCTTCCGTACGGGCGGTCACCTCGTGCAGTGCGCGCCGCCCGCCGAGCTGCTCGCCCGCCCCGCGGACGACTTCGTCGCCGACTTCCTGGGCGCCGAGCGCGGCCTGAAGCTGCTGTCCCTGACCACGCTCGCGGACGTCGGCCAGGGGCCGGCCCCCGAGGGCACCGGCTGGGAACTGGTCCTCGACGCGGCCCGCAAGCCCTTGCTGTGGCGCGACGAGGGCACCTCCGCCGAGGTGCCGGTGCGCCCGCTGCGGGACTCGGACTCGCTCCTGTCGGCGCTGAACGAGTCGATCGCGGCGCCCGGCGGCCTCGTGGCCCGGGTCGACGCGGACGGCGTCCTGACGGGCGTCACGTCCCGCGACGAGATCCATGACCACGCGGGCCTCGCCCACATAGCCGCCGGCACCCGCGTGGACGCGCCCAAGGCCGCCGACGACGCCGGCGGCACCCGTGACACCGCCGTCCGCAAGGACACGGACGTGGCCTCATGACCATCGACTGGTCCTGGATCTCGGAGCACACCTCCGACCTCACCACGCTCACGCTCTCGCACCTCCAGGCGGCGCTCTCCGCCGTCGCGCTGGGCCTGCTCATCTCGCTGCCGCTGGCCGTCGTCGCCCATCGCGTCAAGCCGCTGCGCGGTTTCCTGCTCGGGTTCTCGAACGTCCTGTTCACGATCCCGTCGATCGCGGTGTTCGTCCTGCTGCTCCCGGTCTCCGGGCTCACCCGCACCACCACGGTCATCGGCCTGACGATCTACACGCTCGTGGTGCTCCTGCGGAACACCGTCGAGGGCCTCGACTCGGTGCCGGCGAAGACCAAGGAGGCCGCGAAGGCCATGGGGACGCGCCCGCTGCGCACCCTGCTCACCGTCGAACTGCCGCTCGCCCTGCCGGTGATCATGGCCGGGGTGCGCATCGCGACCGTCATGGCGATCTCCCTGGTCTCCGTGGCGACGTACATCGGCGACGGCGGGCTCGGCCAGCTGTTCACCGACGGGTTCCAGCGCAACTTCCCGACCCCGGTCATCGCCGGCGTCGTGCTGACCCTGCTCCTCGCGCTCGCCGCGGACGCGGTCCTCGTCGCCGTGCAGTACGTGCTGACCCCCTGGACCCGCCGCCGGAGGAGTGCCTGAGATGTACGAGCTCTTCAAGAACCTCGGCGCGTGGCTGGTCGACGGCGACCAGTGGGCGGGCCCCGACGGCATCGGGCACCGCCTCGCCGAGCACCTCCAGTACTCGCTGCTCGCCACGCTCATCGCGGCCGTCATCGCACTGCCGCTCGGCCTGCTCATCGGCCACACCGGGCGCGGCGCGTTCCTCGCGATCAACCTGTCCAGCTTCGGGCGCGCGCTGCCGACCGTCGGCCTGGTCGTCCTCGTCTTCCTGGCGAGCGGCCTGTCCATGTGGCCGGTCTACATCGCTCTCGTGGCCCTCGCGGTCCCGTCGATCGTCACCAACACGTACGCGGGCATGAGCGCCGTCGACCCGGAGGTCAAGGACGCGGCGCGCGGCCAGGGCATGCGCGGCCACCAGGTCCTGTTCCAGGTCGAGCTGCCGCTCGCGATGCCCCTGATCATGACCGGCCTGCGGCTCGCCCTGATCCAGGTCGTCGCCACGGCGACCATCGCCGCGTACGTCTCCTTCGGCGGCCTCGGCCGCTACGTCTTCGACGGGCTCGCCCAGCGCGACCTCGTGCAGGTGCTCGGCGGTGCCGTCCTCGTGGCGGTCGTCGCCGTCGTACTCGACCTCGCGCTCTCGGCACTGCAGCGCGCCCTCTTCCGCCACCGCCCCGCCAAGTCGGCCTAGGAGCACGCAAGATGAACCGCAGGACTGTCATCGGCGGACTGTTCGCCGCAGCCTCCGTCCCCGCGCTCGCCGCGTGCAGCGGCGGCATCACCTCTCTCGACGGCCAGGGCTCGGGCGGCGGGGGCGGCGGCTCCAGCAAGAACGGCGTCACCATCGGCACCGCCAACTTCACCGAGAACCAGGTGCTCGGCTACCTGTACGCGGCCGCCCTCGAAGCGGCCGGCGTGAAGACGAAGGTCCGCCCCAACCTCGGCACCCGCGAGATCCTCATCCCCGCCCTCGAGGGCGGCGACATCGACCTGCTCCCCGAGTACCAGGGCGCCCTCCTGCACTACCTCGACCCGAAGTCGAAGGCCACCGAGGAGGGCGAGATGCAGAACGCCCTCGCCGTCGCCCTGCCCAAGGGCCTGCAGATCCTGCCCTACGGCCTGGCGGAGGACTCCGACGCGTTCGTCGTCACCCGCGAGACGGCCAGGAAGTACAAGCTGACCTCGCTCGCCGACCTGGCGAACCACAACGGCAAGCTCGTCATCGGCGCCGCCCCCGAGGTGAAGAAGCGCCAGGTCGGCGCGGTCGGCCTGAAGGACGTGTACGGCGTCGAGTTCAAGGAGTTCAAGTCCCTCGACTCGTCGGGGCCGCTGGTCAAGGGCGCCCTGAAGAAGGGCGACGTCGACGTGGCGAACCTCTTCACCACCGACACGGACATCGTCGACAACCACTGGGTCGTCCTCACCGACCCCAAGAACCTCGTCCCCGGCCAGCACGTCGTCCCGCTCGTCGCCGACCGCAAGGCCGACTCGACGGTCCGCAAGGCGCTCGCGCGCCTGGGCAACGTACTGACGACGGAGCAGCTCACCGAGCTCAACCGGCAGGTGGACAAGGACAAGAAGGATCCCCAGGACGTCGCCGACGCGTACGCGCGTCAGCACGGGATCAGCAAGGGCTGAAGGAGAGTCGGATCATGGCCGAAGCACTCGTGGAGCGGCGCTCCATCGACGTAGTACCCGACGCGGAACGCCACGGCACGGCGTTCTCGCAGTTCACGCTCTGGCTCGGCGCGAACCTGCAGATCACCGCCGTCGTGACGGGCGCGCTCGCCGTCGTCTTCGGCGGTGACGTGGTCTGGTCGCTCGTCGGACTCGTCGTCGGCAACCTGCTGGGCGGCGCCGTCATGGCACTGCACTCGGCACAGGGCCCCAGGCTCGGCCTGCCGCAGATGATCCAGTCCCGCGCCCAGTTCGGTGTGCGCGGCGCGGTCGTCCCGCTGCTCCTGGTGATCCTGATGTACGTCGGGTTCTTCGCCAGCGGCAGCGTGCTCGCCGGGCAGGCCGTCGGCGAGCTCACGCACACCGGGGACACCACGGGCATCATCGTGTTCGCCCTGGTCACCGGGGTGATGGCGACCGTCGGCTACCGCGTCATCCACGCGCTCGGCCGGGTCGCCAGCATCGTGTGCGCGATCGCCTTCGTCTACCTCGGCATCCGGCTCCTGGACCGGGTCGACCTGTCCGCGCTGCTGCACGACGCGCACTTCGACGCCCCGATGTTCCTGCTCGCCATCTCGCTCTCCGCGTCCTGGCAGCTCGCCTTCGGACCGTACGTCGCGGACTACTCGCGCTATCTGCCCCGCACGACGTCGGCGAAGTCCACGTTCTGGTGGACGCTGTCGGGGTCGGCGATCGGCTCGCAGTGGTCGATGACGTTCGGCGTCCTCGTCGCGGCGACGGCGGGCGCGAAGTTCCTCGACAACCAGGTCAGTTACGTGGTCGGCCTCGGCGGCGCCGGGATCATCGCCTCGTTCCTGTACTTCGTGATCGCGCTCGGCAAGCTGACCATCAACGTGCTCAACACGTACGGCGGCTTCATGTCGATGGTGACGAGCGTCAGCGGATTCCGCGGGCAGAAGGTCCTCTCGCAGCGCGCCAGGGCCGTGTACATCGCGCTGATCATGGTCGCGGGCACGGCGGTCGCGCTGGTCGGCAAGGACAGCTTCCTGTCGTCCTTCAAGGACTTCCTGCTGTTCCTGCTGACGTTCTTCACGCCCTGGTCGGCGATCAACCTGGTCGACTACTACCTGATCTCCAAGGAGCGGTACGACATCCCGGCCCTCTCCGACCCGCACGGGCGCTACGGGGCCTGGCGCTGGGACGCGCTCACCGTGTACGGGATCGGGCTCCTCGCGCAGCTCCCGTTCCTCGCCACGCACTTCTACACGGGCCCGCTCGTCGAGCCGCTCGGCGGCGCCGACATCTCCTGGATCGTGGGGCTCGTGGTGCCGGCCGTCCTGTACTGGGCCGTGGCCCGGCGCAACACGGCGCACATCCCCGAGCGGACGCTGCGCGAGCCGGTGGCGGCCGAGTAGGGCCCGGCCCAGGGACAAGAGGGGGGTTAGCCCCACTGTCACGGCGGCGCCGGCTCCGTACCGTGGGGCGGTATGGAAGCCCGTGACGCCGAACTCAAGAAGGAACTCGACGCCACCCTGCACGCACGCAGGGAACTCGGCGAGGAGTACGAGTCCGCGCTCGTCGACTCGTTCCTGGACAAGGTCGAGCAGCGCCTCGACGGTGCCGTGGACCGCCGCGTGCAGCGGCAGCTGGCGGAGCAGCAGATGGTCGTCGCGCGGGGCTCGCGTTCCCCGCGCGGCGACAGCGACAGCTGGGGCGAGCGCTTCGGCTTCGGCATCGTCTCCCTGGTCCTCGCCGTCCCGCTGTCCGCGATCGCCGTCGTCAACGCCGGTCTGCCCGGCCTGCTGATCGCCTGGACGGGCATCGTCGGGGTGAACGCGCTGCACGCGGTGCGGTGGATGCCGCGCTTCGGGTCGCGCAAGGAGCGCCGCGACACCTCGGACTGGGAGGACTGAGCCTCCGGCCCGCTCTCAGGGAGCCCTCAGATTGCCTCGTTAGTCTCCGCCCGGTCGATGTGACACCGGAGTGCGGAGGTGGCGGACGTGGCGACGCGCGGTGGGCAGGGTCTGGCCCGGGTGGCGGTGGTCGTGAGGGCCGGGGCCGTGCCCCTGTGGTGGCTCGGGGTGTGCGCCGCGGGCATCGGAGTGCTCCCACCGGGACTCACCGGCCGCCGTATCGGCGTGCTCGCGGGAGCGGTCCTCTTCCTGCTCTCGGCGGCCACGGTCGCGGGCGTCCGGCGAAAGCGCCACGCGGGTCTGGCGCGCTCGGCGTCGCGCGCGGGCAAGCACGACGTCCTCCAGGACCGCGCGGTGACGGTGCGCAACTGGCGCCGCGGCCACCGCTGGTGGCTGCTCCTCGCCTTCCTCGCCGCTCTCGGCTCCGCCTTCGCGCTGCCCGCCGCGGGCGGCCTCCTCGTCGCCGGCACGGGCGCCGGCCTGTGGCTGCGGGCGACCCGCCTCGGCCGCCTGGAACGACGCGACGACCAGCTCCTGTGGGTACGGGTCGACTGGCTCGACGGGCGCGCGGGCAATCCCGCGGGCACCCGCGTCAAGGGCTACCGGTCGACGGGCACCGGCGCGGGCGACGCCGCACCCGGTGGGGCGCGGCGCCGCCCCTGACCGGGCGTGCGGGCCGGAGGGCTCAGACCTCGAGGTCCGTCTCGATCTTCTTCAGCTGGTGGCGCGCCATCGCCAGGTTGGCGCGGCTCTTGTCGAGGACCAGGTAGAGGAAGAGACCGTTGCCCGAACGCCCCGACAGCAGGCGGATCAGGTGGTACTGGGTGCCGAGCGTGATCAGGACGTCCTCGATCTCGTCCTTGAGGCCGAGGTGCTCCATGGTGCGGAGCTTGGCCCGCACGACGTCGGTGTTGCCCGCGGCGGCCACTTCGAGGTCGAAGTCCTTGGTGCTGCCGATGGTGCCGAGCGCCATGCCGCTGGTGTAGTCGACGAGCGCGGCTGCTGTGGCGCCTTCGATCGAGGTGACGGCGTCCTTGAGGGCGGCTTCGGTGTTGGCCATGGTCGGTCCTTTCGAGGGATCGCGTGTGCGGTGGTTTCGCTCAGGAAGTTGACTGGGGCGGTACGGGGCGGGTGGGCAGCCGCTGTTGCCGGGTTGACGGCCGGGGCTGGCGCCGGTCGGGCGCGGGCGGTTCGACGGGCGTCAGGACGTCCGCCACGAGTTCGCCGATGCGCGCCCCGCAGCGGCGGCCCTCCAGGTGCAGGCGGCCGACGCTGACCTGGTCGTCCGCGAGCAGCGTCAGGACCGCGGACGGGCCGGCCGCGTAGGTGGCCACATAGCCGTGCGTGCCGCGCACGAGGAGTTCGCGCAGGTCGCCGCGCCCCGTCGCGTCGGCCATGCGCAGGGCCACGCCGAGCGCGGCGGCGGTGAGCGCGGCGATGCCCTCGGCCTCCACGCCCGGGGTGTCGTGGGCGAGGACGAGCCCGTCGACACCTGCCGCGAGCGCGCCCGTGAGGCGGGGCACGCGGGCTCTCAACCGGTGCAGTTCTTCGAGGACTTCGGCCTCGGCCGTCATCAGCTGTCTCCTCTCGGCACGCTGGCGGAGCGCGCGTCTCACAGGGCCTCCAGCGCGTCTCTGAGGCGGCGTAACAGGGCGACATCGGGGTCGGTCGACGCCGCGCCCGCCCAGGTGGGCGTGGCCGGGGGCGGCAGCGGACGCGGTGCCGCGGCCCGTACGAGGCCGGCGGCGGCGAGCCTGCGCAGGTCCACCAGGGTGTGGAAGGCGGGCCTGCCGAGGACGTGGGAGATGTCGGCCGCGGTGCGCACCCCGTCGACCAGGGCGAGCACGGCGCGCTGGCGCGGCGGGACCGCGGGGCTGTGGCCGCCGCCCCGCTCGAGGGGTGCCGTGTCGGCGGCGGCGTCGGGCCAGATGCCGTGCAGCAGCTCGCGCCGGCGCAGCGTCTCGGCCTCCACGGACGCGACGGAGACGGGGTGGACGGTGCCGAACCAGTGGGCGGCGCCGTAGCGGAAGCGGGCCGGGGCGCCGCTGGGCGCGAGTGCGAAGAACGCCGCGTCGTAGAGGGCGCCCAGGTGGCACAGTTCGAGCGCGCCGTCGGTGAGCCTGCCGCTCTCCACGAGGTACCGGCCGACCCGCTGCCGGGTCCCGGCCGCGTCGACGGCCTCCCACCAGCCGTCGGGGTGCAGGGCGCCGCCGGTGGTGAGCAGGACGTCGATGCCGGGCGTCGCGGGGCTCTCGGCGTGCACGACCTGTCCGTCGGCGAGGTAGAGCGTGCCGCGGTCGCGCAGCAGGGCGCCGGTGGCCCGCTCCTCGGCGAGGCGGCGCAGCATCGGGGAGACTCCGGCCGATGTCGTGGTGCGGCCCTCGGTCCTGGCCGCCGCCGTCGTGGTCACCCGAGCACCAGCCGGTCCGCCATCTCGCCGAGCCGGATGCGGGACAGCGCCAGGTTGCCCTGCTCCCGGTCGAGCCAGAGATGGAGGAAGACGCTGCTGTCGAACGTGGTCCGCACGAAGCGCAGTACGTGATAGCCGTCCCGGCTGGTGACGATGACGTCCTCGACCGGCGGCTCGCCGGCGGACCAGTCGGCGCCGCCGGTGGGCGCGAAGGCGCGGTGCTCGGCCGTCATCCGGGCCAGCTCGGCGGCCTCCGCGGCGGTCGCCTCGTGGTCCCCGTTCGGCGAGTCCCCGACGGTGCCGAGGGCGAGACCGCTGGTCCAGTCGACCACGGAGGCACCCCGCGCACCGGGCAGCCGCATGGCTTCCAGCAGGCACTCGTCGATTCCGGGCACACCGGACTCCTCCCGTACGTGACGTTCGGCCGTGTGCACGACGCTACGCAACGTACGGAGCCCAGGTGAGGGTTCTGGCATTTTCCAGTGGAACATGCGTGGAGCGACTAAAATCCGCCAACCAGCCTGATAATCGCGGGAGTCGGGGACATCGACGTGCCCGGAGGAAGCCCCTCCGCATGACCCTCCCGGAGCGCTCCCAGAGCTCCCTCTAAGCCCCCGCAGGAGCCCTCTCGGACCTCCGGCGGCACCCCCGACCCTAGTCCCCGGCGCGCCGTCTCCGGCCCTCCCGGCGATCCCCGCGACCAGGCGATCACTCCTGTCCGGCGAGGTGGCGCGGCAACCGGCCGCGGAGATGTATTGACTAGCTCTATTCAGAACGCCAGGATGTGAATAACTACGTCAACAGTTTCTAGGAGGCAGCCATGTCAGGACCCCGCCCCGTACGAGCCCCGCGCGGTACGGAACTGAACACCCTGGGATGGCAGCAGGAGGGCGCCCTGCGGATGCTCATGAACAACCTCGACGCGGAGGTTGCCGAGCACCCCGACAAGCTGGTCGTCTACGGGGGCACCGGCAAAGCGGCCCGCTCCTGGGAGGCGTACGACGCGATCGTGCGCACGCTCAAGACGCTGAAGTCGGACGAGACCCTCCTCGTGCAGTCCGGCAAGCCGGTCGGTGTCATGCGCACCAGCGAGTGGGCGCCGCGTGTGCTGCTCGCCAACTCCAACCTGGTGGGCGACTGGGCGAACTGGGAGGAGTTCCGCAAGCTGGAGGCCGAGGGCCTGACCATGTACGGCCAGATGACGGCCGGTTCGTGGATCTACATCGGCTCGCAGGGCATCGTCCAGGGCACCTACGAGACCTTCGGCGCCGTCGCCCGCAAGAAGTTCAACGGCACCCTCGCCGGGACCATCACCCTCACCGCCGGCGTCGGCGGCATGGGCGGCGCCCAGCCGCTCGCCGTCACCATGAACGAGGGCGTCGCCCTCTGCGTCGACGTCGACGAGACCCGCATCGACCGCCGCATCGGCACCCGCTACCTGGACGTGAAGGCCGACAACCTGGACCACGCCCTGGAGCTCGCGGTCCAGGCCCGCGACGAGCGCCGCGGCCTGTCCATCGGCGTGGTGGGCAACGCCGCCGAGATCTTCCCGGAGCTGCTGCGCCGCGAGGCCCCGATCGACATCGTCACCGACCAGACCTCCGCCCACGACCCGCTGGCCTACCTGCCCGTCGGCATCTCGGTCGAGGACTGGGACAAGGAGCGCGAGGCCGACCCGGCCGGCTTCACCGACAAGGCGCGCCACTCGATGCGCCTTCACGTCGAGGCCATGATCGGCTTCCTCGACCGCGGCGCCGAGGTCTTCGACTACGGCAACTCCATCCGCGACGAGGCCCGCAAGGCGGGCTGCGAGCGCGCCTTCGACTTCCCCGGCTTCGTTCCGGCGCACATCCGCCCGCTGTTCGAGGAGGGCCTCGGCCCGTTCCGCTGGGCCGCCCTGTCCGGCGACCCGGAGGACATCGCCAAGACGGACAAGGCGATCAAGGAGCTGTTCCCGGAGAACAAGCACCTGCACCGCTGGATCGACATGGCCGCCGAGCGGATCGCCTTCGAAGGCCTGCCCGCGCGCATCTGCTGGCTCGGCTACGGCGAGCGCCACCTGGCCGGTCTGAAGTTCAACGAGATGGTCGCCTCCGGCGAGCTCTCCGCCCCGGTCGCCATCGGCCGTGACCACCTCGACTCCGGCTCGGTCGCCTCCCCGTACCGCGAGACCGAGGCCATGAAGGACGGCTCCGACGCCATCGCCGACTGGCCGCTGCTCAACGCCCTGGTCAACACGGCCTCCGGCGCCTCCTGGGTCTCCCTCCACCACGGCGGCGGTGTCGGCATGGGCCGCTCCATCCACGCCGGCCAGGTCTGCGTCGCCGACGGCACCGAGCTGGCCGCGCAGAAGATCGAGCGCGTCCTCACCAACGACCCGGCGATGGGCGTCATCCGCCACGTCGACGCGGGCTACGAGCACGCGGCCGACGTCGCGGCCGAGCGCGGGGTGCGGGTGCCGATGCGCGAGGGTGACGACGCGTGACGAGTCCTTCCTTCGGCGAGATGTGGCGCGATCTCGCGCCCATCGGCCGCAACGACGGGAGCGGCGGCTACCGCCGCTACGCCTGGACCGCCGCCGACACCGACTGCCGGGCCTGGTTCAAGGACCAGGCCGAGTCCCGCGGCCTGACCTACGAACTCGACCGCAACGGCAACCAGTGGGCCTGGCTCGGCGACCCCGCCGCGGGGGACGCCGTCGTCACGGGCTCCCACCTGGACTCCGTACCGGACGGCGGCGCGTTCGACGGGCCCCTCGGGGTCGTGTCGTCCTTCGCCGCCCTCGACGAACTCCGCCGCAGGGGAGCGGAGTTCACCCGCCCCCTCGCCCTCACCAACTTCGGTGACGAGGAGGGGGCCCGGTTCGGCCTCGCCTGCGTCGGCTCCCGCCTCACCGCGGGCCGGCTCACCCCGGAGCAGGCGGCGCAGCTGCGGGACGGCGACGGCGTCAGCCTCCCGCAGGCCATGGAGCGGGCGGGCCACGACCCGGAGGCGATCGGCCCGGACCCCGAGCGGCTCGCGCGCATCGGCGCCTTCGTCGAGCTGCACGTGGAGCAGGGACGTGCCCTGGACCTGTCCGGCGACGCCGTGGGCATCGCGAGCGCGATCTGGCCGCACGGCCGCTGGCGCTTCGACTTCCGCGGCGAGGCCAACCACGCGGGCACCACGCGTCTCGTGGACCGCCGTGACCCGATGCTGTCGTACGCGCAGACCGTCCTCGCGGCCCGCCGCGAGGCGGAACTCGCGGGCGCCGTCGCCACGTTCGGCAAGATCTCCGTCGAGCCGAACGGCGTCAACGCCATCCCGTCCCTGGTCCGCGGCTGGCTCGACTCCCGCGCCGCCGACCAGCAGACCCTCGACACGGTCGTCACGGCCGTCGAGAAGGCGGCCCGCGAATACGCCGACGCGCACGGCATCGACCTGGAGACCGTGCGCGAGTCGTTCACGCCGGTCGTCGAGTTCGACCACGCGCTGCGCGACGAGCTCGGCCGCATCCTCGGCACCGACGACCGGCTCACCGTCCCGGTGCTCGGCACCGGCGCGGGACACGACGCCGGAATCCTCGCGGACTCCGTGCCGACCGCCATGCTGTTCGTGCGCAACCCCACGGGCGTCTCGCACTCCCCGGCCGAACACGCCGCGGAGGACGACTGCCTCGCCGGGGTGAGCGCACTCGCCGACGTACTGGAGGGCTTGGCGTGCAGGTGACGTACTGGCTGGAGCATGCCTGGCTCGACCCGGAGGTCGAGCCGGGCGTGGTCGTCGAGGTGTCGCGGGACGGCCGCATCGCGGACGTGCGCACCGGCGTCGGCACCCCGCCCCCCGGCGCGACCGTTCTGCGCGGCCTGACCGTCCCCGGCCTGGCCAACGCCCACAGCCACGCCTTCCACCGCGCCCTGCGCTCCACCGTCCAGGTGGGCTCGGGCACGTTCTGGACGTGGCGCGAGGTCATGTACTCGGTCGCGGACCGGCTGACCCCGGACACGTATCACGCGCTGGCCAGGGCGGTGTACGCGGAGATGGCGCTCGCCGGGATCTCCACCGTCGGCGAGTTCCACTATCTGCACCACGCGCCGGGCGGCACCCCGTACGACGACCCGAACGCGATGGGCGAGGCCCTGATCGCGGCGGCCGCCGAGGCCGGCATCCGCATCACGCTCCTCGACACGGCGTATGTCTCCTCGGGCTTCGGCAAGGAGCCGGACCGCCACCAGCGGCGCTTCTCCGACGGCACCACCGAGGCGTGGGCCGAGCGGGCCACGCTCCTCAAGGACCGCGACCACGCGCGCATCGGCGCGGCGATCCACTCCGTACGGGCCGTCCCCGCGGACCAGCTCGACACGGTCGCCGAGTGGGCGGGCACGCGCGGCGCGCCCCTGCACGTCCACCTCTCCGAGCAGACCGCGGAGAACGAGGCGTGCCTGGCCGCGCACGACTGCACGCCGACCCGGCTCCTCGCGGACCACGGCGTGCTCGGCCCGAACACCACGGGCGTCCACAACACGCACCTCACCGACGAGGACATCGCCCTGCTCGGCGGTTCCGGGACGGGCACGTGCATGTGCCCCACCACGGAACGCGACCTGGCCGACGGCATCGGCCCCGCCGTCGCCCTCCAGAAGGAGGGCTCACCGCTCTCCCTGGGCTCGGACAGCCACGCCGTCATCGACCTCTTCGAAGAGGCGCGGGCGATGGAGCTGAACGAGCGGCTGCGCACGCGGACGCGGGGCCACTGGACGGCGGCGGCGCTGCTGCGCGCCGCCACGGCCGACGGCCACGCGGCGCTCGGCTGGAACGACGCCGGCCGGATCGAACGCGGGGCCCTCGCCGACCTCACGACGGTCGCGCTGGACTCCGTACGGACGGCGGGCCCGGTGCCGCGCCTCGGGGCGGAGACGGCGGTGTTCGCGGCGTCGGCCGCGGATGTGCGGCACACGGTCGTGGGCGGCCGGCACATCGTCCGTGACGGCCGGCACGAGCTGGTCGGAGACGTCCCCGGGGCGCTGGCCGCGGCGATCGGGGCGCTGCGGGCGTAGACGCTCCGTCTCCCCGACCCCGCCCCTTCCCCGAACTCCTCGATCGCCGGACGGGCTGGAAAACAGCCTCTCCGGCGCTTGGGGAGCGGGGTCCGGGGCGGAGCCCCGGATTCGGGAAGGGGCGGGTTCGGGGAAAACACATCCCCCACCCACGGAGAGGAACCATGACCACCACCGTCATCACCAACATCGGCTCCCTGGTCACCAACGACCCGGCCCACGGCGACAGCCCGCTCGGGCTCATCGAGAACGCGGCGGTGGTCGTCGAGGGCGACCGGATCGTCTGGGTGGGGCCGCAGGCGAAGGCCCCCGCCGCCGACGCCACCCACGACGCCGAGGGCCGCGCCGTCATCCCCGGCTTCGTCGACTCGCACTCCCACCTGGTGTTCGCGGGCGACCGCACCCAGGAGTTCAACGCCCGTATGTCGGGCCGCAGTTACTCCGCCGGAGGCATCCGCACGACGGTCGCGGCCACCCGCGCCGCCACGGACGCGGAGCTGGAGGCGAACCTCACCCACTACCTCGCCGAGGCGCTGCGCCAGGGCACGACGACGTTCGAGACGAAGTCGGGCTACGGGCTGACCACCGACGACGAGGAGAGGGCGCTGCGCATCGCGGCGCGGCACACCGACGAGGTCACCTACCTCGGCGCGCACATCGTGTCGCCGGACTACGCGGACGACCCGGCCGCCTACGTCGCGCTCGTCACCGGCGAGATGCTGGACGCCTGCGCCCCGCACGCGCGCTGGGTCGACGTCTTCTGCGAGAAGGGCGCCTTCGACGGCGACCAGGCCCGCGCGATCCTCACGGCCGGCAAGGCCCGCGGTCTGCACCCCCGCGTCCACGCGAACCAGCTCGGCCATGGGCCCGGGGTCCAGCTCGCGGTCGAACTCGACGCGGCGAGCGCCGACCACTGCACGCACCTCACGGACGCGGACGTCGACGCCCTCGCCAACAGCGGGACGGTCGCCACGCTGCTGCCCGGCGCCGAGTTCTCCACGCGCGCGGAGTGGCCCGACGCCCGCCGCCTCCTGGACGCGGGAGCGACCGTGGCGCTGTCCACGGACTGCAACCCGGGCTCGTCCTTCACGTCCTCGGTGCCGTTCTGCATCGCCCTGGCCGTACGGGACATGGGGATGACGCCGGACGAGGCGATCTGGTCCGCGACGGCGGGTGGCGCGCGGGCGCTGCGCCGCGACGACGTCGGCCGCGTGGCGCCGGGCGCGTACGCGGACCTGGCCCTGCTCGACGCGCCGAGCCATGTGCACCTGGCCTACCGGCCGGGCGTGCCGCTGGTGTCGGCGGTCTGGCGGCGCGGAGTGCGCGCCGCCTGAGCCGCAAAACACCTCGCCTCCGCGCTGCATCGCATGCGCGGAGGCGAGGGAGGTCATGGCTCCGGCGTGACGGCTATTCCTCGAGCGTGAGGCCCTTGCGCAGGCGCACCAGCGTGCGCGACAGCAGCCGGGACACGTGCATCTGCGAGATGCCCAGCTCCTCACCGATCTCCGACTGCGTCATGTTGGCGACGAAGCGCAGGGAGAGGATCTTCCGGTCCCGGGACGGGAGTTCGGCGATCAGGGGCTTCAGGGACTCGACGTACTCGATGCCCTCGAGCCCGTGGTCCTCGTACCCGATGCGGTCCGCGAGCGCGCCCTCGGAGTCGTCCTCCTCGGGCTGTGCGTCCAGGGAGCTGGCCGTATAGGCGTTGGAGGCGGCCATGCCCTCGACGACCTCGTCGTTCGTGATGCCCAGGCGCTCGGCGAGCTCGCCCACCGTCGGTGCGCGGTCGAACTGCTGGGCGAGTTCGTCGCCCGCCTTGGCAAGGTCGAGACGAAGCTCCTGGAGCCGCCGCGGAACGCGGACCGACCAGGACGTGTCACGGAAGAAGCGCTTGATCTCGCCGACGATGGTCGGCATCGCGAACGTGGGGAACTCGACGCCACGGCTCAGCTCGAAGCGGTCGATCGCCTTGATCAGGCCGATCGTGCCGACCTGGATGATGTCCTCCATCGGCTCGCTGCGGGAGCGGAACCGGGACGCCGCGAACTTCACCAGGGCGAGATTGAGTTCAACCAGCGTGTTGCGGACATACGAATACTCGTGGGTGCCCTCTTCGAGGGACTCCAGCCGCTCGAAGAGCGTTTTGGACAGGGCCCGTGCGTCCTGGGGGGCCACCTCGTCGAAAGGCGGGATCTCCGGCAGGCCGGCCAGGTTGTCGAAGGCCTCGTGTTCCGGTGGGGGTGTCGACGTCGACGCCTGGTCAGTACGCGATTCGTCGAGCCGGGGTGACATGATGTCCTCCATCGTTCTCGGCATATGGCTGCCGATGCCAATACGTGCACTGCGGTGTGCGGCGCCTCCAAAGCCGGCCGTGGTCGATAGCTGTCCTTACTAGGCCTACCCGCTTTTACGCTCTGCCCGCAAGTGCGTTCTGTGCGTAAATGTCCGTTTCCTAGGGGTTGTTCGGGTACCGGAGGGCATACTGAAGGCGTAGTGTTCGAGGGCGTCAATGAACAGCCACGACGGTCGAGCAGACTCGGAAGAGAGAGACGTCATGGACCGCGGGACAGTCGGCAGCGCGCATCGGGGCCGGCTTCTGGTCGAGGTGCGGGAAGAGGGCGCCAGCGCCGTCGTGACTCCGGCGGGTGAGCTGGATCACCACACCGCCGATCTATTGCGAGAACCGCTGGAGAGCTGTCTCACCGCGGGATTCTCACGGCTGGTGATCGACTGCTCACGCCTGGAGTTCTGTGATTCGACCGGGCTCAATGTGCTGCTGGGTGCCCGCCTCAAGGCGGAGGCCGCCGGTGGCGGAGTCCATCTGGCCGGGATGCTGCCCGTGGTGGCCCGGGTCTTCGAGATCACCGGCGCGGAGGCCGTCTTCACCGTTCATGAGTCGCTGGCCGCGGCTCTCGACGAGTGACGGGACGCGTACGCAGGTGAAGCACGGAAGTTACGCGTCAGTTGTCTCTACGTGATCGAGGCGTTACCAGTGTCACACCAGCCATGCCGAACAAGTGGGTGTTCTCACGGATCGGTCGGGCAGGAGACATGCTGGGTCCCACGCCGGACCACGCCGCCACGGCGGATCTTTTCCACACATCACACGTCAAGAGTCTCGGTGAGGTGAAGTGCTGATGAGCACCACCCGGCCTTACTCGCCGGGCGACCGCGGCCCGGAGCCGGAAGCCGCCGGCGAAACCGGTGGCACGCCAGGTCTGTCCCCCGTCGACGTCGGGCGGGCAGCCGGGCACCAGAGCCGCAGGCTGAACCTGGTCGGGGCGGCCGGCATCGTCCCCCTGGCCCGTGACTTCACCCGCGAGGCGCTGCACGCGTGGGGCTGGATGCCTGCGGACACCGCCGACCGGCGGGCCGCCGCCGAGGATGTCCTGCTCGTCGTCTCCGAGCTGGTCACCAACGCCTGTCTGCACGCCGAGGGTCCCGAGGAGCTGCGCATCTCCTGCGACAGCAAGGTGCTGCGCATCGAGGTCGCCGACCGGGGGGCCGGACAGCCCACGCCCCGGAACCCGCACCGCGCCGGCCGTCCCGGAGGGCACGGGATGTTCATCGTGCAGCGCCTGTGCGTGGACTGGGGAGTCGTCAGGACCGCCGGCGTCCCGGGCAAGACCGTGTGGGCCGAAGTCGGGGCGCCCGCCTGACGGGAGCCCTTGGGGGGCCTGGGGTTACCCCGGGTTCGCACGTCTCTTCGCACGCGCCGGATCCCATCGGATCCGGCGCGCACTTATGTCTTCCCTCGACAAGGTCCCCGGCGTACCTTGAGCGCCCAATCTGATGTGCCGTCAGTAACTTGGCGCGTGCAACTCAGGAACTCCCGGCATGAGGGGAACTCGAGGTGTCGTACCGGACGTACCAGAAGCGAACGGCAGCGCTCGCGCTGGCCGCGGCCCTGGCCGGCTCCGGGGTGCTGATGGCCGCCCCCGCAGCCCAGGCCGATGTGCAGGACGTCAACTACCAGTGCAAGACGCCGATCGGGAACAAGGGAGCGGTCTCCCCGATCGACATCAAGGGCGTGAAGAGCGGCAGCGGCTACAAGATCACCATGTCCTTCCAGAAGGGCGTCTCGTCCAGCCCGGTCGAGCTCGGCAAGGGCGCCATGAAGCCCAGCGCCGTCATCAAGCTGGGCGGCGCGGAGACCGGCTCCCTGCCGGTGTCCGGGCCGCCGAACGCGGAAGCGGTCCCCGCCAACACCCCCATCAAGATCAGTGACCTGTCGGGCACCTACACCCCGGCGAAGAGCGGCAAGGTCACCTTCACGGCGGGTGTCCTCACCATCAAGGCGCTCGGCACCACGACCACGTGCACACCCGCGAACAGTCCGAAGCCGTCACTGACCCTGGACGTCAAGTCGGCCGGGGGCGGCGGCACTTCGGGCGGCTCGCAGAGCACCCCGTCCGGCGGCGAACTGCCGCAGACGGGACCCGAGGACTCCGCGATCGCGCTCGGCACCCTCGGCGGCACGGTGCTGCTGGCGGGCGCCGCGGGCGTGCTGTGGCTGACGCGGCGCAACCAGGCGGCGCGCTGACCTCGGCGGCCGTGCCCGTCCGACATCCGTACGCGACGACCTGGAGCCGCCGATGCCGTCCAGTCCCCGGGCTCGCGCCCGCCTGCGCGCGCTGTGCGGGGCCGCCGTCCTGCTGACCGCGGGGGCGGGGGTCCCGGCGGCCGCGGCCGGCTCGGCGCCCGCCTGGTCCGTCTCGCCGTCGGCCGGCGGCGGCACCAGGCCCGCGCAGGACGGGCGCCCCTACTTCTACGCGGAGGGGGTGCCCGGCACCGTGCTCCAGGACAAGGTGGCCGTCACCAACCCCGGCGCCCGCCCCCTGACCGTACGGCTGCGTGGCGCCGACGCCGACAACACCGGCACCGGCGCCCTCTCCCTGCGCGCGAGGTCGACCGACACGGGCGCGTGGATCGCCTTCGCCCGGCGCGAGGTGAAGATCCCGGCGCGCACCCGCGCCGAGGTGCCCTTCACCGTCACCGTCCCGGCCGACGCCGCACCCGGCGACCACCCGGGCGCCGTCGTGGTGAGCGCGAACGGACGGGACTCCGGGGTCAGCGTCCATCTGCGGGTCAGCGGCCCCACCCTCTCGGCGCTCACCGTCGAGCGGGTCCGGGTCACCGGCGGCCGGATCTCGTACGACCTCGTCAACCGCGGCAACACCGTCCTGACCCCGAGGCTCGCCGTGCGCGCCGACGGCGTACTCGGCCGGGCGCTCGACCGGCGCCCGCGCACCCTGCCGGTCGAGCTGCTGCCGGGCCGTCGCGTCACCCTCAGCGAGCCCTGGAAGAACACCCCCGCCCTCGACTCGGTCCGGGTGCGGCTCACGGTCACGGCCGGGGGCGGAGCGCACGACGAGGCGACGGCGACGAAGCGGTTCGTGCCGTGGGCGGCGGTCGCCGGAACGTGCACGGTGATCCTGGCCGCCGGGGGCGCGGCCTTCTGGTTCGTACGCCGACGGCGGCCTGCGAACGGCGGCAAGGGCGAGAACGGCGCGAACAGCGGGAACCACGGGAGCCAAGAGATCCAAGGGAGTTGGTCATGAACCGCCGCCACCGCTGCGGGCCCCGGCTGTGGGCGGCAGCGCTCGTCCTCGTCACCGCGCTCGGCCTCGTCGCCCTGCCGCTGCAGGCCGCCTCCGCCGCCGACGGGCCGGCCGTCACCCTCTCCAAGTCCCAGGCGGGCACGGGCGGTTCGATCACCGTCAGCGGCTCGGGCTGGCGTCCCAGAACACTGCTCATGCTGCTGATCTGCGGCCAGTCCGAACCCGGCAGGGGAGTCATCGGCGGCACGAACTCCTGCGTCAACGCCGACGGCCGCGCCGTCACCACCGGGGACAAGGGCACCTTCAGCAAGAAGCTCCCGGTCGCCGAGCCGCCCGTGCCCTGCCCGTGCGTCGTCCACGTGGCGACCGTCACCGGCGACAAGGCCCAGGCGGACGCGGTGCTCAAGGTCGCTGGCCATCCGGTCAAGGCGCTGCCCGCGCAGTCGGGCGGCGGCAAGCTGTCCGTCCTCACCGACACCCGGCTCGACGGTTCGAGCGGCGTCCTGACCTGGTTCGGCGCCCCGGCGTCGCGCACCTTCGTCTTCACCGTCGGCAACGTCGGCTCGGCCCCCCTCAAGGACCCGGTCTTCCAGGTCGGCACCTCCCACGGCGTGTTCGCCCCGCAGTGGGAGGACCAGCAGTGGCGCGGCACGATCGCCCCCGGCAGGAAGGCGCAGATCAAGCTGCCCGTCGAGCTCACCTCGGGGGCACACGGCAACTACCTGGTCTCCCTCAAGTTCGGCGGCAAGGTCCTCGCCGAGCAACCGTGGGGCGTGGGCCGCCCCTGGGGCGTGACGCTCTTCTGGATCCTGCTCTGCGTCGTCGTACCGGCCGCCGTGTTCCGGATCGGGATGGCCGTCGTCGACCGTGTCCGCCCTCGGCGGTCCGGCGGCGCGGGCCGGCACCGGGGCGCGCTGCACTTTCCCGAACTGGCCGCGCGCGTACCGAAGCTGCGCATGCCCGAGGTCTCCCGGCGCGCCGCGAGGCCGCCGCGCGACACCACGGGAACCGGCACCCCCACCACTACGGCCCTGCCCTGGTTCACCCCGGACACCGATCCGGGCGCACCGGCCGGTCAGCTCTCCGCACCGTCAGACAACAGCCCGACAACGAAGGGAAACACGTGAGCACCCAACGGAGAGTGAGCGCGGCCGGCGTCGCCCTGATGCTGGGCGGTGCGGGCCTCCTGCTCGCCGCCGCACCGGCACAGGCCGCCGAAGTCGCGTACAAGACGGAGTGCATCCCGCCCTCGATCTCCGGCCTGCCCCCCGTGGAGGGCACGACCAAGGTGGAGATCACGGCGCCCGCCGAGGCGAAGGTGGGGGACGAGGTGGAGGTCGTCTGGAAGACGACCCAGGCCGCCTCGAACAACCCCGACGTCCTCGACCTGGACAAGGACACCGTCAAGCCCACCGGCACCGTCAAGGTGGGCGGCGCGCAGACCGCGGACCTGGCGGTGGAGGGCACGCGCAGCAACCCGCCGATCAAGAAGAACAGCCCCATGGTGCTGTCCGACATGAAGGGCAAGATCAAGCTGACGGCGCCCGGCGAGGTGACGCTGACCCCTGACAAGTACAACATCAACGTCAGCAAGCCGATCTCGACGGACACCAAGTGCTCGCCCAAGGAGGCCGTGAAGCCCGGCGCGACCATCAAGGTCACCGACGCGGGCGGCGCCACCACGGGCGGGCTGCCCACCGGGCTTCCGACGGGACTGCCCACGGGGCTCCCCACGGGCCTGCCGACGGGCAGCGCCAGTAGCACTCCCACCGGCGCCCCCAGCTCCGGCAGCGACACCGGTGGCAGCGGTGGCGGGAAGAGCGACTTCACCGGCAAGGAAGTCCAGATCCCGTACAAGTGCAAGACGCCCATCGGCGACAAGAGCGCCACCTCGCCCGTGCAGATCAACGCGAAGAAGGACGGCGGGAACTACGGCCTCACGGTCCAGTTCAAGAAGTCCGTCATGGACAGCCCGGCCGACATCCCCGCGGACTCGGTCAAGCCGTCGATGGAGGTGAAGCTGGGCGGCGCCGACAAGGGCACCGTGCACGTGGAGGGCCCCACGAACAAGGAGCCCATCAAGTCCGGTGAGCCCATCAACATCCCCGATCTGACGGGCACCTACAAGCCGGGAGCCGACGGCAAGTCGACGCTGTCGCCCGGGGTCCTCACCGTGAAGGCCCTCGGCACGACGACGACGTGCACCCCGTCGAAGACGGAGGTCTCCCTGGAGATCGACACGGCGGCCCAGCCGGGCGGCGCGGCCGGCGGCTCGGGTTCGGCCGGCGGCTCGGCGGGCGGCGCGGACACCTCCGGCGGCCTCGCGGAGACAGGTTCCTCGAACGACGGCATCCTGCGCGCCCTCGGCCTGGTCGCGGGCACGGTGATCCTGCTGGGCGGAGCGGTCTTCACGTTCCTGCCGAAGCGGCGGGCCAGGCTGCGCTGACCGGAGACTCCCCGCAACGCCGAAGGGCCGCCGCACCGAATCCGGTGCGGCGGCCCTTCAGATGCCAGCTGGCCGAGCGGAGCGACTAACGGACGTCGCCCATGAGCTCCTTGACCTTCTTGCGGTACATGAAGACCGCGCCACCCGCGATCACCGCGAGTGCGGCCTCCAGGGCCACGACGCCCGAGCCGTTGAGGTCGGCGCCGTAGGTGGAGAGCAGACCCGTCACCGCGTCGCCCGCCGTCACCGCGAGGAACCAGACACCCATCATCTGGGAGCCGTACTTCGCCGGGGCCATCTTGGTGGTCACCGAGAGGCCGACCGGGGAGAGCGTCAGCTCACCGACCGTCTGGATGAAGTAGATCAGGACGAGCCACCAGGGGCTGACCTTGCCGTCGCCCGCGGCCGTCAGCGGCAGCAGGAAGACGAAGAAGGAGATACCGACGAGGGCCAGACCCAGCGAGAACTTGGTGACCGTGCTCGGCTCCTTGCCCTTGCGGGCCAGCGCCAGCCAGATCATGGCGGCGACCGGGGCCAGCGCCATGATGATCACCGGGTTCACGGACTGGAACCAGGAGACCGGGAAGTCCCAGCCGAGGACGCTCGTGTTGGCGTGGCTGTCGGCGAAGATCGACAGGGTCGAGCCACCCTGGTCGTAGATCATCCAGAAGACGGCGGCGGCGACGAAGAACCAGATGTAGCCGGAGACCTTCGACTGCTCGGCGCTCGTCAGTTCCTTGTCGCGCTTGATGCGGCCGAGGACCATGATCGGGACGATCAGACCGATCAGCATGAGCGGGACCATCACCCAGTTCAGGGTGTAGGTGCCGGTGCCCACGACGATGCCGTAGAAGACGACCGCGATGAGCAGCCAGATCATCGACTTCTTCAGCGTGGCGGCGCGCTCGGCGGCGTCCAGCGGCTTCGGGACGACCGACGACGTCTCCGACAGGTGGCGGGTGCCCAGCAGGAACTGGCCGAGGCCGATCGCCATACCGACCGCGGCGAGCGCGAAGCCGATGTGCCAGTTCACGTTCTGGCCGACGGTGCCGATGACCAGCGGCGCGGCGAACGCGCCGAGGTTGATGCCCATGTAGAAGACGGTGAATCCGCCGTCACGACGCGGGTCGTCGGGGCCGTTGTAGAGGTGGCCGACCATCGTCGAGATGTTGGACTTCAGCAGACCCGAACCGACGGCCACGAAGAGCAGACCGACGTAGAAGACGCCGTTCGACGGGACGGCCAGCAGCAGGTGACCGAGCATGATCACCGCACCGGCGATCGCGGTCGTCTTGCGGGGACCCCACACGCGGTCACCGAACCAGCCACCGGGCATGGCGAGCAGGTACACCGTCGAGACGTAGACGGAGTAGATGGCGATCGCGGTGCCCGCGTCGAGGCCGAGCCCCTCGGGGGCCACCAGGTACAGCGGAAGCAGGGCGCGCATGCCGTAGTAGGAGAAACGCTCCCACATCTCGGTCATGAACAGAGTGGCCAGACCGCGAGGGTGGCCGAAGAAGGTCTTGCCGCCGGAGGGTGCCCCGGTGGATTCCTTCGTCAGGCTGGTCGCCATGGAGGGTCCTTGCTGGTACGGGTCGCGGGTCGTGGGTGACCGCGCGGCCAGTGGGGGGTGGCCGGCACCGGGACCTGCCGTCCTCATCCCCACATCCACAGGGGATCGCCTCCGCGTACGAAGACGCTTACGGAGGCCAGGTACGGCTGTCCCGAGATCCACACCCCGTACGCGACTTCGCGTCCGGGGTCCGGCCCAAAGGTCATTCCTGCAACGCTGGCGGTGACCAGCTCACACATGAAAGAGACCTTCGCAGCGCGGTGCGCTCAAAGGCCGTTCTTTAGTGCATCAGGCGTTGATTCACCATACGACACGACAGTGCGGCATATGGAAGGACTTGAGAGATGGATCACAGGTCCTGACGGAACCGTTCACGCGGATTCGAAGGCGTCTCCCAGGATCTCATCCCACAGCCGCAGGCCCGCCCGGCCAGGTCTCGGCCCTGGTGGATCACCCCCCGGCCGCGGTCCGGCGCGGACTACCATCACTGCATGACCCGTGTACTGCTCGCCGAGGACGACGCGTCCATCTCGGAGCCACTGGCCCGTGCCCTGCGCAGGGAGGGTTACGAGGTCGAGGTGCGTGAGGACGGCCCGACCGCGCTCGACGCCGGACTGCAGGGCAGCATCGACCTCGTCGTACTCGACCTGGGACTGCCCGGCATGGACGGCCTCGAGGTCGCCCGGCGGATGCGCGCCGAAGGGCACACGGTGCCCATCCTCATCCTGACCGCGCGCGCCGACGAGGTGGACACCGTCGTCGGCCTGGACGCCGGCGCCGACGACTACGTCACCAAGCCGTTCCGCCTCGCCGAACTGCTCGCCCGTGTACGGGCCCTGCTGCGGCGCGGCGCCGCCGAGCCCCAGCAGCCGCCCGCCACGCACGGCGTCCGCATCGACGTCGAGTCGCACCGCGCGTGGATGGGCGACGAGGAACTCCAGCTCACCGCCAAGGAGTTCGACCTGCTGCGGGTCCTGGTGCGCGACGCCGGCCGCGTCGTCACCCGCGACCAGCTGATGCGCGAGGTCTGGGACACCACCTGGTGGTCCTCGACGAAGACCCTCGACATGCACATCTCCTGGCTGCGCAAGAAGCTCGGCGACGACGCCGCCAACCCCCGCTACATCGCCACGGTGCGCGGCGTCGGCTTCCGTTTCGAGAAGAGCTGACGTACGGGTACAGCTATGCGCCGCCGTCTGATCAACTCCACGCTCGCCGTCGTGCTCGTCGTGATCGCTGTCTTCGGGGTCTCGCTCGTCATCGTCGAGACCCGCACGATCACCAACAGCGCCCAGGAGCGGGTGGACTCCGAGGCGGTCCGGCTCGTCAGCATCGTCGACAGCCGGCTCCTCGGTGACGAACAGGTCACCGGCGCGATCCTGAGGAACCAGGTCGGCCCCGACCGGTACGCCAGGATCGAGCTGCCGGAGCGCGCCCCCATCGAGATCGGGGAGCGCCCCGCGGGGGACGTCATCCAGGCCACCGCCAAGGGCGAGAAGGGCGAGACGGTCACCGTCGAGGAGCCGCGCTCCTCCGTCACCCGCGAGGTCGGCCGCACCCTGCTGATCATCGCCGGGGTGGCGCTGCTCGCCGTCATCGCCGCGGTCCTGCTCGCCGTGCGCCAGGCCAACCGGCTCACGTCCCCGCTCACCGACCTCGCCTCCACCGCGGAGCGCCTCGGCTCGGGCGACCCCCGCCCCCGCCACCGCCGCTACGGGGTGACCGAGCTGGACCGCGTCGCGGACGTCCTCGACTCCAGCGCCGAGCGGATCGCCCGCATGCTGACCGCCGAGCGGCGCCTGGCCGCCGACGCCTCGCACCAGCTCCGTACGCCCCTCACGGCCCTCTCCATGCGCTTGGAGGAGATCACCGTCACCGACGACCTGGACACGGTGAAGGAGGAGGCGACGATCGCGCTCGCGCAGGTCGAGCGCCTCACGGACGTCGTGGAGCGGCTGCTGACCAACTCCCGCGACCCGCGTACCGGCTCCGCGGTCTCCTTCGACCTGGACGAGGTCATCAAGCAGCAGCTGGAGGAGTGGCGCCCGGCCTACCGCAGCGCCGGCCGCGCCATCGTCTCCTCGGGCAAGCGGCATCTGAAGGCCGTGGGCACGCCGGGCGCCGTCGCCCAGGTCCTTGCCGCGCTGATCGAGAACTCGCTCATGCACGGCGGCGGCACCGTCGCGCTGCGCACCCGCGTCATCGGCAACCAGGCCGTCGTCGAGGTCACGGACGAGGGGCCGGGGGTGCCGGGGGATCTGGGCGCGCGGATCTTCGAGCGGACCATCAGCGGCCGCAACTCGACGGGTATCGGCCTCGCGGTCGCCCGCGACCTGGCCGAGGCGGACGGCGGCCGCCTGGAGATGCTCCAGACGAACCCGCCGGTGTTCGGGCTGTTCCTGTCGCGTACGCCGCTGAAGAAGCCGGCGCCCGGCGACGGGCCCGAGACGGTCCGTTAGCCGGCCGGCGGGTCGGCGGCTGGGGGAGCGGACCCGGCCCGGTCAGCGGTGGGTGCGCTGCACGTCGGAGCGGCGGTCCTCGCGTCCGTCCGGCCCGTCCCGGCCGTCCCCGGTCTCCAGGAACGATTCAGCGCGGGTGACGGTCTCGTGGCCGGGCAGGGTCTTGAAGACCCACGTGCGGTACGACCAGAAGCGGAACAGCGTCGCGATGCCGATGCCGATGACCTTGAAGATGTTGCGCTGGAGCGAGCTGTCCCAGCCGAAGCCGTAGATCGCCACGTACAGGACGCCGTTCTCGATCACCAGGCCGACCGCGCTGAACGCCAGGAAGAGCGAGAGCTCCCGCGTCCGGCCGCTCTTGTCGCGGTCACGGTAGGTGAAGTAGCGGAACCCCACGTAGTTGACGGCGATCGCGATGACCGTGGCGATGATGTTGGCCCGCACGGCCTGAAGGCTCGTGGTGTGCCACAGAAAGTTGGAGACGCCGAAGTTCACCAGCGTTCCGAGCGCGCCCACGGCCCCGAACTTGGCGACCTCGCGGCCGAGCTGGTCGAGCCGCGCACGCCATGTGGCAGGTCCGTTCATCGTGCTCGCCCCAGCCCCCGTAGATTCCGATATATCGACCCCGTCATGCTAACCAGGCGGCTGGTCGGGCGCCTGGGGACGCCGGTAATCCTGGCACCGCGGGTCGGCCGATACCCTGGGGGTGTGACGTTCCCGGTAGTCGGCATGGTCGGCGGGGGGCAGCTCGCTCGTATGACACACGAGGCGGGCATCCCGCTCGGCATCAAGTTCAAGCTCCTCAGTGACACTCCTCAGGATTCCGCGGCGCAGGTGGTCAGCGAAGTCGTCATAGGCGACTATCGCGACCTGGACACGCTGCGTGACTTCGCGCGGGGCTGTGACGTGATCACCTTCGATCACGAGCACGTGCCCACGGAGCACCTGCGGGCCCTGGAGGCGGACGGCATCCCCGTGCGCCCCGGACCCGACGCTCTGGTGCACGCCCAGGACAAGGGTGTGATGCGCGCGAGACTCACGCAGATCGGTGCTCCCTGTCCGCGCCACCGCCTGGTGAAGGACCCCGCCGACGTGGCGGCCTTCGCGGCGGAGGGCGCCGCTGGCGGCGATTCCACCAGTGACGGGTTCCCCGTGATCCTCAAGACGGTGCGCGGCGGCTACGACGGGAAGGGGGTGTGGTTCGTACGGTCCCTGGAGGACGCGGCCGAGCCCTTCAAGGCCGGCGTCCCCGTCCTCGCGGAGGAGAAGGTCGACTTCGTACGGGAGCTCGCGGCCAATGTCGTCCGCTCCCCGCACGGCCAGGCCGTGGCCTACCCCGTCGTCGAGTCCCGGCAGGTCGACGGCGTGTGCGACACGGTGATCGCGCCCGCCCCCGGCCTCGACGAGGGCCTCGCCCTGCGCGCCGAACAGCTGGCCCTCGGCATCGCGAAGGAGCTCGGTGTCGTCGGGCACCTCGCGGTGGAACTCTTCGAGACCCGCGACGGCCGCATCCTCGTCAACGAACTGGCGATGCGCCCGCACAACTCCGGCCACTGGACCCAGGACGGGGCCGTGACCTCGCAGTTCGCGAACCACGTCCGCGCCGTCCTCGACCTCCCGCTCGGCGACCCGCGCCCGCGCGCCCCCTGGACGGTCATGTGCAACGTCCTCGGCGGCGACTACCCGGACATGTACTCCGCGTACCTGCACTGCATGGCCCGTGACCCGAAGCTCAAGATCCACATGTACGGCAAGGACGTGAAGCCCGGACGCAAGGTCGGCCACGTCAACACCTACGGCGACGACCTGGACGACGTGCTGGAGCGCGCCCGTCACGCAGCCGGCTACCTCAGAGGAACGATCACCGAATGAGCACGTCCCCTGTCGTTGGCATTGTCATGGGTTCCGACTCCGACTGGCCCGTCATGGAGGCCGCCGCCCAGGCTCTCGACGAGTTCGAGATCCCCTACGAGGTGGACGTCGTCTCCGCGCACCGCATGCCGCGCGAGATGATCGCGTACGGCGAGCACGCCGACGGCCGCGGCCTCAAGGCGATCATCGCGGGTGCCGGGGGAGCCGCCCACCTGCCGGGCATGCTCGCCTCCGTGACCCCGCTGCCCGTCATCGGCGTCCCGGTCCCGCTGAAGTACCTCGACGGCATGGACAGCCTGCTGTCCATCGTGCAGATGCCCGCGGGCGTCCCCGTCGCCACCGTCTCCGTCGGCGGCGCGCGCAACGCGGGCCTGCTCGCGGCCCGGATCCTCGCCGCCCACGACGAGGAACTCCTCGGCCGCATGCGGGAGTTCCAGCAGGAGCTCAACGACCAGGCCACGGAGAAGGGCAAGCGACTGCGCGCCAAGGTCGAGGGCGCGTCCGGCTTCGGCTTCGGGAAGTGACCGCGATGACCACCTCCCTGGAGCGGGCCCGCGCGATACTCGCCGACTTCCCCGTCGTCGACGGCCACAACGACCTGCCGTGGGCACTGCGCGAGCAGGTCGCGTACGACATCGACGCGCGTGACATCGCCGTCGACCAGAGCGCGCATCTGCACACCGACCTGGCCCGGCTGCGGGCCGGCGGGGTCGGCGCGCAGTTCTGGTCCGTGTACGTGCGCTCGGACATGGCCGGCGACGTGGCCGTCAGCGCCACCCTGGAGCAGATCGACTGCGTCCAGCAGCTGATCGAGCGCTACCCGGCCGACCTGCGCCGCGCGCTGACGGCCGCCGACATGGAGGCCGCCCGCACCGAGGGCCGTATCGCCTCCCTCATGGGCGCCGAGGGCGGCCACTCCATCGGCAACTCGCTGGCCACGCTGCGCGCGCTGCACACCCTGGGCGTGCGCTACATGACGCTCACGCACAACGACAACATCGCGTGGGCGGACTCGGCGACGGACGAGCCGGGCGTCGGCGGGCTCTCGCCCTTCGGCCACGAGGTCGTACGGGAGATGAACCGGTCCGGCATGCTCGTCGACCTCTCGCACGTGGCGGCGACCACGATGCGGGCCGCGCTCGACACGTCGGTCGCGCCGGTGATCTTCTCCCACTCGTCCTCGCGCGCCGTGTGCGACCACCCGCGCAACATCCCCGACGACGTCCTGGAGCGGCTTCCGGCGAACGGCGGCGTCGCGATGGCCACGTTCGTGCCGAAGTTCGTCCTGCAGGCCGCCGTCGACTGGACCGCCGCCGCGGACGACAACCTGCGCGCGCACGGTTTCCACCACCTGGACACGTCGGCGCAGGCCATGAAGCTCCACCGCGCCTTCGAGGAGGCGCACCCGCGCCCGGTCGCCACCGTCTCCACGGTCGCCGACCACCTCGACCACATGCGCGAGGTCGCCGGCGTCGACCACATCGGCATCGGCGGCGACTACGACGGCACGGCATTCCTGCCGGACGGCCTCGGTGATGTCTCGGGCTACCCGAACCTGATCGCGGAGCTCGTCGACCGCGGCTGGTCGGACGCCGATCTCGCCAAGCTGACCTGGCAGAACGCGGTACGGGTCCTCGGCGCGGCGGAGGACGTGGCCCGCGACGAGCAGGCGCGGCGCGGCCCCTCGAACGCGACGCTCGACCAGCTCGACGGCTGAGCGACCGGGCGACCGGGCTCGACGCCTGAGGCGACGGGCCCGTCGGCCGGGCGCCTGGGCCCGTAGGCCGGGCGACCTGCAGAAACCTCCGGAGTGGTGCCGCTCCGGGGTTTGGGCGGGCCGGTGTCGCCCGAACGCGCCGCCCACCAGGTGGCTGCGGGCCATGCGTGTGACGGTGAACGCTACTGCCGACACCGTCGATGCCCGGAGCTTTGCCATGGCAGAACTGCAGGACGAACTGACCGCCACCGCCGAGATGGGCGAGCTCGCCGAGCTCTCCTCACCGATCGAGGAGCCTCCCGCGCCCGCCGCGGGCGACGCGCTCACCCGCGCCCGCGCCCTCCTCACGACCCACCCCGTCGCCGACGGCTACTGCGGTCTGCCCGCAACGCTGCGCACACTGCCCTGGTACGACCTCGAACTGGGCGACAGCTCGGTCGACACCGACCTCCCGCGGCTGCGTGACGGAGGCGTCAGCGCCCTTCTGTGGACGCTGCGCCTGCTGCCCGGCACGGCACACGCCGAAAACCCCGTCACCGCCGTCCTCGAACAGCTCGACCTCGCCAAGCACGTCGTGGCCGAGTACCCCGAGGGCCTGCGCCTGGCCCGCTCCGCCTCCGAGGCGTGCGACGCCCGCGCATACGGCCGTATCGCCGTCCTCATGGGCCCCGCACCCGCGGCCGCCATCGGCGACTCCCTCGCCACGCTGCGCGCCCTGCACACGCTCGGCCTGCGCGTACTCACCCTCAGCGGCGCCTCCTGGGCCACCGAGGCAGGGCTGACCCGGTTCGGCGAGGAGGTGGTGCGCGAGATGAACCGGCTCGGCGTCCTCGCCGACCTCACCGGCGCCTCCGTGCGCACGGCCCGCCGGGTCCTCGCCGTCACCAGGGCCCCGGTGATCCTCACCCACTCC
This sequence comes from Streptomyces sp. NBC_00569, assembly GCF_036345255.1. NCBI lineage: Bacteria > Bacillati > Actinomycetota > Actinomycetes > Kitasatosporales > Streptomycetaceae > Streptomyces > Streptomyces sp. NBC_00569. The sequence continues at coordinate 5,957,512 of NZ_CP107783.1, forward strand.
GGGGCCCACGCCCTCAACAGCCACCCCGACAACGTCCCCGACGACCTGCTCGCCGTCCTCGGCGCCGCCGGGGGAGTGTGCCTCGTGCCGTGCTCCGCGGAGCGCACCGGCCCCGAACTCGGCGACGTGGCCGACCATCTCGACCATGTGAGACGGGTGGCGGGTCCGGAGTCCGTCGGCCTCTGCGGCGCGTACGACACCGGAGCCGTGCACCCGGACGGTCTCGCCGACGTCTCGCGCTACCCGTACCTCATCGCGGAACTGGTCGAGCGTGGCTGGCCGGAGTCCGATCTGGCACAGCTCACGTGGGGCAACGTCCAGCGTGTGCTGCGCGAGTCGGAGTTCGCGGCGCGGGCGGCCGCGCTGCGCCGCCCGCCGTCGACGGCGAGGATCGAACGCCTCGACACCTGACGGGCGGCCGGGGGAGCGGACTCAGCAGGCGCACAGGCAGAACGGGTGCCCTGCCGGGTCCGCGTAGACCCGCCAGGTGCGCGAGCGGTCCTCCGCGTCGAGGACCCTCGCGCCCAGGGCCAGTACGCCCTTCTCCGCCGTGTCGAGGTCCTCGACCGTGAGGTCCAGGTGGAACTGCTGCGGCCGGTCGGGCGCGGGCCAGGCCGGCCGCACGAAGTCGGGCGCCGCCTGGAACGCGAGCGCCCGGCCGCCCGGCACCTCCAGGTCGACCCAGGTGCCGTCGTCGCTCGTCACCTCGCCGCCGAGCACCTCCGCGTAGAAATCGGCGAGCGCGCGCGGTTCGGGACAGTCCAGGACGACGACACCCAGCGTGGCGAGAGCCATGACATCTCCTCGGTGTGAGGGTTACCTGTAGGAGCATTCATGAGGTAACCGCGTTACTGCATGCTCCCGCAATAGGGGTAACGTCGCAACCATGAACGACCGCGTGCCCGCACCCGGGGGACTGGCCCTGATCCAGGACCTGGTGAACACCCTCGACATCGAGACGGGCGCCGACGCACTCGACACGGAGAAGGGGCGCGAGGCCCTCGGCCTCACTCGGCAGGAGGCGGAACCGGCGCGCGAACTGCGCGAATCACTGCGCGCCGCCTGCCTCGCACACGGCGGACACGCCCCCCACCGCTCGGTGACACCCCTGCACGGGCTGCTCGCCGAGGCCCCGCTCCTGGTCACCGTCGACGCGACGGACGGCTCGGCCTCTCTCGCGCCGGCGGACCCGCACGCGCTCGTCTCGCGCGTCGCGGCGGCGATCGCCCAGGCGCACGCGGACGGCACCTGGCCCCGCCTGAAGGCCTGCGAGGCCCCCGACTGCCACTGGGTGTACTACGACCGCAGCCCGGCGGGCCGCGGTCGCTGGTGCTCGATGGCGGTGTGCGGAGCGCGCGCGAAGATGCGCCGCTACCGCGCGAAATAGAGGCTCAGGCGGCCGGGCGGCCCATCGCCCGGTACGTCCAGCCCGCCTTGCGCCACAGCACCGGGTCCAGCGCGTTGCGCCCGTCGAGGATCAGCCGCGTGCCGGCCAGCTCACCGAGCGCCGCCGGGTCCAGCTCGCGGAACTCGCGCCACTCCGTCAGGTGCAGCACCACGTCCGCGCCCCGCACGGCCGCCTCGGCGGACTCCGCGTAGCCGAGCGTGGGGAACAGGCGCCGCGCGTTGTCCATGCCCTTCGGGTCGTAGACCGTGACCTGACCGCCCTGGAGGTGGATCTGCCCGGCCACGTTCAGGGCGGGGGAGTCCCGTACGTCGTCGGAGTCCGGCTTGAACGTGGCGCCGAGCACCGCGACCCGCTTGCCCAGGAACGAGCCGCCGCCGAGCGCCTCGCGGGTCATCTCGACCATCTGGCCGCGGCGCCGCATGTTGATGGAGTCGATCTCGCGCAGGAACGTCAGCGCCTGGTCGGCGCCCAGCTCACCGGCGCGCGCCATGAACGCGCGGATGTCCTTGGGCAGGCAGCCGCCGCCGAAGCCGATCCCGGCCCGCAGGAACTTGGACCCGATCCGCTCGTCGTAGCCGATCGCCTCGGCGAGCTTCGCGACGTCACCGCCCGCGGCCTCGCACACCTCGGCCATCGCGTTGATGAAGGAGATCTTCGTCGCGAGGAACGAGTTGGCGGCCGTCTTGACCAGCTCGGCCGTCGGGAAGTCCGTCACCACGAACGGCGAGCCCTGACCGACCGGCGTCGCGTACACCTCGCGCAGGGTCTTCTCGGCGCGGTCGCTGCACACGCCGACCACGATCCGGTCCGGGTGCAGCGTGTCCTGCACGGCGAAGCCCTCGCGCAGGAACTCCGGGTTCCAGGCCAGCTCGACCTCGCCGCCGGCGGGCGCCAGCTCCAGGATGCGGGCCGCGAGCCGCTCGGCGCTGCCGACGGGCACGGTCGACTTGCCGACGACGAGCGCAGGCTTGCCCAGGTGCTTGGCCAGCGACTCCACCGCGGCGTCGACGTACGACATGTCGCAGGCGTACTCGCCGTGCTTCTGCGGAGTGTTCACGCACACGAAGTGGACGTCACCGAACTCGGCGACCTCGGCCCAGTCCATGGTGAAGCGCAGCCGCCCGGTCGACCCCTCGATGCCGGCGACGTGCTTGCGCAGCAAGTCCTCGAGACCGGGCTCGTACATGGGGACCTCGCCCCGCGTGAGCATCTCGATCTTCTCGGGCACGACATCGAGCCCGAGCACCTCGAAGCCGAGTTCGGCCATGGCAGCGGCGTGCGTGGCGCCGAGGTAGCCGGTGCCGATCACGGTGATCTTCAAGGCCATGAGAGCTCCAGAGGTGGACGGCTGCAGTGCGGCCCCGAGCATAGTCGGGCGTGGCACGGCCCCTCACAGGGCACGTTTCCCCTGTCGCGTAGCTCACGTATCCCTCAGGTGGGCAGAGGCATAAAATTTGGGTTACTTAACGGTAATTAGCGTCCTTGGAGCGTGAGTCACCTTGGCAGGTTCGCCCGAATTCGACCTGTACCGTCCGGCCGAAGAGCACGACATGCTCCGCGAGTCCGTGCGGGCTCTGTGCGAGGCCAAGATCGCGCCGTTCGCCGCGGCGGTCGACGAAGAGGCGCGTTTCCCGCAGGAGGCCCTCGACGCCCTCGTCGCCAATGACCTCCAGGCGGTGCACGTACCGGAGTCCTACGGCGGCGCCGGGGCCGACGCCCTCGCGACCGTCATCGTGATCGAGGAGGTGGCCCGCGTCTGCGCCAGCTCCTCCCTCATCCCGGCCGTGAACAAACTGGGCTCGCTGCCCGTCATCCTCTCCGGCTCCGAGGAGCTGAAGAAGAAGTACATGACGCCGCTCGCCAAGGGCGAGGGCATGTTCTCGTACTGCCTCTCCGAGCCGGACGCGGGTTCGGACGCGGCGGGCATGAAGACGCGCGCGGTCCGCGACGGCGACTTCTGGGTCCTCAACGGCGTGAAGCGCTGGATCACCAACGCCGGCGTCTCCGAGTACTACACGGTCATGGCCGTCACCGACCCGACCAAGCGCTCGAAGGGCATCTCCGCCTTCGTCGTCGAGAAGTCCGACGAGGGCGTCTCCTTCGGTGCCCCGGAGCGAAAGCTCGGCATCAAGGGCTCCCCGACGCGCGAGGTCTACCTCGACAACGTCCGCATCCCCGCGGACCGCATGATCGGGGAAGAGGGCACCGGCTTCGCCACGGCGATGAAGACCCTGGACCACACCCGCGTCACCATCGCGGCCCAGGCCCTCGGAATCGCCCAGGGCGCCCTCGACTACGCCAAGGGCTACGTCAAGGAGCGCAAGCAGTTCGGCAAGCCGATCGCCGACTTCCAGGGCATCCAGTTCATGCTCGCCGACATGGCCATGAAGATCGAGGCCGCCCGCGCCCTGACCTACCAGGCCGCGGCCAAGTCGGAGCGAGTCGCCGCCGGAGGTGCAGGAGAGGACCTCACCTTCCAGGGCGCCGCGGCCAAGTGCTTCGCCTCGGACGTCGCCATGGAGGTCACCACGGACGCCGTCCAGCTCCTCGGCGGCTACGGCTACACCCGTGACTACCCGGTCGAGCGCATGATGCGCGACGCGAAGATCACGCAGATCTATGAAGGCACGAACCAGGTCCAGCGCATCGTGATGGCCAGGAACTTGCCTTCATAGGGTTCTCGCAGGGCAAGGCGCTTTATGACGCTCGTGGGCGCTGATCGACTTCCGGTCCGTTCCGGTCCGTTCGGGTCCGCTTCGGGCTGATCGCGGGCGCCATGGTGGGGAAATCCTGGGCTGACACTGGGCTCTGAGGCGCTTCTGAACTGCACAAATGCAACGGCCCCCGGCGTGCCGGGGGCCGTTCGCGTGGGCTCCGGCGCGTGGGTGGCTTGCCCTGGTGGTACTCAAAGCCTGTCTCCAGGCCTGGCGAGCGAAGCCCACAGGGGCACCCCTCGGGCGGTCGCCTGAAAGTCTTCACATGAGGGACGTGTCACCCGCCAAGCGTTTTGGCGTGTTCATTACCGTCGCTTGCTACCTTTGTCTGTTGGCGGGTTCGCGGCGATGTGCGGCTTTGAGGGCTTGGGCAGTGCGATGTCGCCGCGGGCGCGCAGGTGTACGCGTGCACACGGGGGACGGGGACGTTCATGGCATGGGACGAGTGGGAACAGCTGAAAGCCGAGGCGGCGGAGCGGCACCGGAACGCAGCCGGTGCATCCGATCAGCCCTCGGCGCAGATGCGGCTCAATCAGCTGGCCGCCCCGGACGGCGGCGGGGGCCGCCCGGACATCGACATCAAGCACAAGGGCGTGCACGGTGCGGCCGACGACACCGAGACCCTGTCGCACGATGCCATGAAGCGGCTGAGTCATGCTCTCGACACCAGCGACGAGGTGTACACGGCCCACTACGGCAACGGCTGGCTGAGCCCCGTCCAGCTGCAGGTGTGTGCCCTGAACTGGGAGGAACACATGGTGTCCCTCGCCAGGCAAATGGGTGATCTCAGTGCGAAGTTGAGGGATTCGGCCAACGGTCTCCGTGGCGCGGACCTCGAAGCTGAGGCTCGGTTGCGGGCCGCCGTCCAAGATCTGCGGAAGGCGTGAGCATGGTTTCGTACGAAGGCATCAACAACGCCCGCCCGAGCAAGTGGAAGACGGCTTCGGACGAATGGCACTCCCTGGCCGGGTACGCGCTGGCCGCCGCGAAGGACCTGCGCGACTACGGGGTCAAGCCGCTGGCCGAGAACTGGACCGACGAGGTGGGGAAGGCCGCCGCGGGCAAGTTTGAGAAGTTGGCCAACCAGTTCGAGGTGGCCTACGACATTCTGCTCGCCGTCAACATGGTTGCCGACGGCATGACCACCGCCATCGAGACCGCCCACAGCACCATGCGCGAGGCGCAGCAGCTGGCCGACCAGTACGGCCTGACGATCGGCGTCGACGGCACTATCACCGGCCCGCCGGTGCGCAACCGTACCGAGGCCGAGGAGTTGGGCCCGTACCGCTCGCAAGTGCTGGACCTCATCAATCAGGCTGTCGAGCAGGTGACGACCGCCGACAAGCTCGCCGCCGCCGAGTTCACCAAGCTCGCGAACCAGACGGGTCTGACCGACCCCGACAAAGCGCTCAACGAACTGCAGACCCACGCCTCGCACGTGCAGATGGAGATGCTGGCCGCCGACATACCCGTTGGGCAGGACCCGACGACGGTCCGTCAGTGGTGGGGCGGTCTGACCCCCCAGCAGCGCAAGGACATGATGCTGGCCGAGCCGGTCCTCATAGCCAATCTCGACGGCATCCCGGAGGACGTGCGCACGGATCTGCGTGGCAACGGCAAGTACGACCGCGTGAAGCTGGTCCAGTACGCCCTGGACAACTGGGACAAGGGTGACCCCACCGACTTCGGAAACAACTGCACCAACTTTGTCTCCAACGCGCTGCACGCCGCAGGGATGAAGGAGAAGACGTCGTTCTGGGAGGGCACCACCGACGACGACAGCTGGATGATCGGCAACCGGACAGGCAACGACTGGATCGACAAGAAGCTGGCCTACTCGGACAACTGGACTGCCGCCGAGAACAATCAGAATTTCATGCTCCAGCACGGTGGGCAGGAGGTCTCGCGCGCCGACGTGAAGCCGGGAGACATCCTCTACTACGAACAGTCCGGCCCGAACGACTCGATCGAGAAGGGCAACACGCACCACGCGGCGATCGTCACGGCGGTCATGCCGGACGGTGAGATCAAGTACACCCAACACACCGACTCGTACCAGAACGTCAGTCTCGAAGGCCGGATCAACGCCACAGAGAAGCATGAAGGTGCGCAGAACGTCCGCATTGTCCGCCCCAACCCTGACTGGTACTGATGGCAACGATGAACCCCACCACCTCCCGCAGCCGCAACGGCCTCCTCGTCGCCGCCGTCGTCCTGGCCGTCATATCGGCCGGGCTGTTGGCCGCTCATATCTCCTTCGACGGGGACACGTTCCAGAACTGCGAGTACCTGGGACCTTCGACGCGGATGTACGTCACCGCGTGGGCAGGGCCCTTGTGCAGCGTGGCCGCGCTGGTGCTCACCTGCCGCCGTACCTCGCGCTTCACCGGTGCTCAGGTGGCGCTTGTCTGTGTGGTTGCGCTGGTGCTGTTCGTCCAGCTCTTCGCGCTGTACTGGGTATACGCGCCGGATCCGAGCGGCGGCGCCGGCTGCTCGGGCCTCAGCCTCCTCACGTCACAGGGCATCCGGCTGACCTGAAGGTCATACCCGAGGTCATGAAGTCCGACCTTGTCTCAAGCGGTCGCGTTCCAGAGTTGCCCGGACCACACCGCACAAGCTCGGCGAACCGCTTGAGATCGGCATACCGGATTCACGCAGCTTGGCGGAGATCAGCAACCGGTCGACATCGGTGGCGGAATATCTTCGCTGACCGCCCGCGGCGCGCTGAACCGGTCCGATCAGCAGGCACTCGCGTTCGTAGAAGCGCAGCGCGTGAAGGCTGAGTGCGGGCCGCTCGGCCACCGCGCCGATGCCCATGGACGACGGCGGCGTCCGCGAGTGCGCCGTCGCCCCCGACGCTGCCGCACGCATCTGGGACCTGTCCGTCGCGGCAACCGGTGTCACCTCGATCACTCGATGAACCCGCCGGAGTGGCCAACTCCCAATGCGCCAAGGACCGTACGCGCTCCGTGGCGTGTGTCGTACGCTGTGCGCCTGTGGTCGCGTCCTGCGGGGCGCGGGCCGCGTGAGGCCGGGGGGCCGCCGTACCTGCGGGCCGGCTCGTGACGCGCACTCCCGGTGCTCACGAGGGAGTTGGGGGATGGTCATGGGGGGCCTGACGGACCGGCACGTGGTCGGCCAGCGGATCGGTGACCTCGCCGATGAACGCGGGCTCGCACCGAGAGCCGAGGAACTCCAGGCGCTGGCCAAGGCGTTGCGTGCCGCGGACACCGACGGCCTCGGTACCTGGGCGGACCTCGATCTGCTCGCCGCGTACGGGCGGCCCGAGAGCGTGGCGGTCGACCCGGCCGTCGAACACAAGGCGTGGGGCTGGCTGGAGGCCGGGCTCGGCGCGCTGGTCTTCCTGCCGCTGCTGTTCACCTGGCACGGTCTGACCGAGGCGTCCAGCGCGTACGGGGCCCTGACGGGCGACAACCCGAAGGCCGCGGCGCGGCCCTTCCTCCAGCTGTGGCAGTCCGGGTTCGAGGGGCACCTCGCCGGGCTCTACACGTTCGGCACGGTCGCGATGAGCGCGACGGTCGCGATCGCCGTGCTGTTCGCGCTGGCGCTCGTGCACAGCTTCCGCAGGGCGGCGGTCGACCGTCGCGAGGAGGCTGCGCGCCGTGCCGCCGAGCAGCTGATGGCCCGTCTGGTGCCGGCCCTCAGCCGTGCCCAGCTCGTCCTCAACGAACACCGGATGTCGTCGCCGGTCAGGTTCGCCGCCGAGCTGACGGGCGCCGCCAAGACGCTGACCCGGCTCGGCAACCGGGCCGCGAAGACCAACGCCGAACTCGCCGCCGCCGCCGAGACGGTCGGTGCGGCGCTCAAGGAGGCGGAGCGCCAGCTGGGCGCGGTCGGCACCTCCGTACGGCCGCTGGAGGAGGCCGCCGGACGGATCGAGACGGCCGTCAGCGGCAGCGGCGCGATGGTGCGCGAGGCGCTGGAGGAGGTCCGGGCGGTGAACGGCGAGGTCCGCGACAGCCTCGGCAGGGCCGGGGAGCGTGTCGAGGACTCCGTGACCGTACTTGCCGCCTCGCAGCGGTCGTTCACGACCGGCATCGAAATCGCCGCCGATGTGTCGGCGCAGGTTCTGGGGCGTCTCGACGCCGCCGCGGAGGAGTCCGCGCGACTGTTCGCCGCCGCCGAGGAGGCGGTACGGGAGTCCAGGAAGGTGGCGGAGGAGACGCAGGACGCCGTCCGGGACTCGCAGAGCGCCGCGCAGGAGACCCGGACCGTGGTGCGGGCGATGGCCCAGCAGGCCGGTGCCCTGCGCGAGACCGCCGAGAAGTTCGCGCAGCTCGTGGCGGGGGTGCAGCACTCCGGGGGAGTCGGCCTGCCCGTCCCCCGGCCGCCGGAGGGCGCGCCGCCGGCGCCGCCCGTCGCGTCGTGGCCCGCGCGCGGTGTCGATCTCGGCAAGCCCGGTGACGCGGGTGAGGCCAGGGCACACTCCGTCGAGGACGCCGTGCCGGGCCGGCCGGGCCCCGCGGGATGAGGGCGCGCAGGTTCAACCCGCTGCACCTGGCGGGCTGGCTCTTCGCCGACATGCTGCTGGTCCTCGCGCTCGTCGCGATGGGCGACCAGGGCGACCCTCAGGCCGCGGAGGCCCGACCGGCGCCCTCGGCGTCCGCGAGCGGGCAGCCCACACCGTCGAAGAGCCCTGAGCACAAGGGCCCGCGCGCGGTGACCCGTACGCCCGTCAAGGTGTCCATCGACGCCGCTCAGGGGGACCGGGACCGCATCGAGAAGCGGCTGCGCGCGGTGACGGAGAAGTACCGGGGACGGCAGGCGGCGTTCGTCCTCACCTTCGGCCGCAACAGCGACCCGGGCGCCGGCGGCGCGTACGCCCACCAGGTCAACTCGCTGCTGGCGAAGGCCCGTCCGGACATGTTCAGGAACGCGACCACCCGCGACTTCTGGAAGGGCGCGGCCACCGGGGGCCATGCCGACATCGAGATCTACTTCTACACCTACGCGAACTGACGACAGGCTTTCCGGAGGCACGAGGCCATGCAGATTCTGCCGTTCTACCTGCTGTGCGACGAGTCGGGCTCGATGACGGGGGACCCGATCGAGGCGATCAACAGCGCATTGCCCGAGCTTCACCACGAGATCAGCACCAATCCGACGGTCGCCGACAAGACCCGGTTCTGCCTGATCGGATTCTCCGACGACGCGAAGGTGCTGCAGCCCCTGGTCGACCTGAGTGACATCGAGGAGGTCCCGGCGCTCGCCGCGGGCGGACTGACGTCGTACGGCGCGGCCTTCCGCGAGCTCCTGCGCTGCGTCGAGGCGGACGTCGCGTCGCTGAAGGCGCAGGGGCACGAGGTGTACCGGCCGGTCGCGTTCTTCCTGTCCGACGGCATTCCGACCGACGACGGCTGGGAGCGGGACCACAAGGACCTGCTCGGCTCGAAGTACGCCCCGAAGATCATCGCCTTCGGGATCGGTGACGCGGAGGCCGCGACGATCGGGCAGGTGGCGAACTTCCGCGCGTTCATGCAGCAGGACTCGACCGTGTCTCCGGCGAAGGCCCTGCGGGAGTTCGCGTCCAGCCTGACCCGTTCCATCGTCCGGTCGGCGAGCAGCATCCCGGCCGGCGGCGGGAGCGGTTTCACCCTGGCCGTGGACGAGACCGTCCCGGGCTTCTCCACCGTCTCCCTCGACAAGCTGTGAGCGAAGGGCGTACGCGGATGAACGAGAGCGAGGAAGCGGCCCGGCTGCACTGGACGCCGACCGACCCGCACGGCTTCGTGGTGTCGGACGGCACCCCGCCGGTGCGGGACGACTCCTCGCCGGTGCGGGACGACTACGAGCTGCCGGCGCCGGTGCAGGGCGCCGACGGCCCGGCCCTCACGGCGGCTCCAGCCCCCGCTCTCGGCGCGCCCGCCCACAGCGGTCCGAAGGCGCCGAGCTATCCGCCGGTCCCACAGGGACTGCCCGCCGTGACAGGGGACCTGGCGGCGGCCGTGCTGCCGGACATCGTTCTCGACGGTGCCGCGTACCCGGGACTGAGCGTCCGCGCCGCCTCCGTACGCGGGGACTCCCACCGCTATGCCGGGGAGCCGCGGCAGGACGCGCTGTGCGTGACCCGCATCGGTGGCGGCGAGCAGGGCGGTGAGCTGCTGATGCTCGCGGTCGCCGACGGAGTGGGCTCGGCCCCGCGCTCACACGTCGGGTCCAACGAGGCCTGCCGCCTGGCCGCGCGCTACCTCGACCACTCCACGTCCCTGCACGAGTCGATCCGCACCGGCGACGCCGAGCGGTTCCAGCACACGGCGGACGCCGTGGTGCGCCAGATCGGCAACCTGCTGGGTGACCTCGCGTTGCAGCACAGCGAGCGCCCGGACGCCTTTGCCACCACACTGCGGATCCTGCTGGTCCCGCTCGACCCGCGCATACGCACCCGCGGCTTCCTGGCGGTCGGGGACGGCGGCACGGCCCTGCTGCGCCGCGGCTACTGGCACCTGGACGTCGTGGGAGACGCCGACGACGACAAGGACAGCGACGTCATCGACACGCGCACCGCGGCGCTGCCGCGCGCCCGCAGCGCAGTGACACGGCTGCTCCACGCTCACGCCGGCGACGTCCTCGTCCTCAGCACGGACGGCCTGTCGTCCCCGCTGGCGGGAGACTCCGGCATGCGGGACTTCCTCGCCGGTGCGTGGAACGGCGACGAGGTCCCGGCGCCGGCCGACTTCCTCTGGCAGTTCCAGTACCGGGTCAAGTCCTACGACGACGATCGCACCGCCGTCGTCCTGTGGGAGCACGGGGAGGCGCGGTGACGTTCCACAACGGCGCCGATCTCCCGTACAGCGGGCTCAAGCTGCTCGGCAAGATCGGGGACGGCGGGCAGGGTGAGGTGCACGCGGTCGGCGGCCCCGGTGACCTGCTCTACAAGAGCTACCGCGAGCCGCACAAGGTCGACGGATCGTCCCTGGCGGCCCTGGTGGCGTACCGTCAGGCTCTTGCCGCCGCCGACAGGGACCGCCTCGACGCGGAGACCGCGTGGCCGCTGTGCCGGGTCCTCGACGCGGGGACGGTCACCGGGTTCCTGATGCGCAGGGCTCCGGCGACCACCAACTGGCGTACTCCCAAAGGCGATACGAAGCTCATCGAGCTGTCCTATCTGCTCCGTGAGCCCAAGGCGGCCTGGCAGGCCGTGCCGCAGCCGGAGCCGGACGCCCGGCTCGGGATCGCCGTCGCCCTGACCGGGCTGTTCGGGCGGCTGCACGCGGCGGGGCTCGTGGTCGGTGACCTGTCGCAGGCCAATGTGCTGTGGACCCTCACGCCCGAGCCCGCCGTCTTCCTGCTCGACTGCGACGGGATCCGGCTCGTCGGCCGGCCCGCCGTGCTCGACCAGGCGGACACCCCTGACTGGCACGACCCGCTCGCCCCGGCCGGGACGGCCACCGTCGACAGCGACCGGTACAAGGCGTCACTGATGATCGGGCGGGTGCTGATGCGGGACCCGTACGCGCATCCGGGCCGGCCGATGGCGCCGCTCTCCGGAGTCCTCGACGACCGGCGCGAGGCGGCGGTGCGCGGTCTCTGGGCCCGTGCGGCCGGTCCCTACGGGAGCCGGCCCGATCTCGGGCAGTGGCAGACCGCGCTCGCCGGGCGCGAGACGATCAAGCTGATCGCGGCCGCTCCGGCACCCCGCCCCGTGGTCGACCGCTCGATGTTCGACACCGCCCGGCAGCGCGGCACGATACAGCTGAACGGCCGGGGAGGACCGGGGCAGCCGGCCTGAGCCGGGGATCCGGCCGGCCAACTGCCCCGTTCTCTCGCGTCAGTTGCCCGAGACCGTCACGGTCTCGTCGTTCTTGAGCTCGCCCACCAGCTGCTTGACCTTGGTCTTGTCCCAGACGAGGTTGCCGTTGACGGAGCCGGAGACCGGCATGTTCATCGACTTGCCGTCGCCGCCCGTGACGCCCTTCATGGCGAAGAACATCGAGCCCAGGTCCCACAGGCTCATGTCCTTGTCGACCACGAGCGAGTCGAGGCCCGCGCCCATCGTCGGGTAGAGCTTGAACGGGTTCATGACCGTCGACGGAGTGGCCACCTGGTGGGCCAGCGCCGACAGGAACGCCTGCTGGTTCTTGGTGCGCTGGAGGTCGCTCGCCGCGAACGCGTGGCGGGTACGGACGAAGGCCAGGGCCTGCTGGCCGTTCAGCGTCTGCTTGCCCTTCTGGAAGTCGGCTCCGGACCACTTGTCCTTGAAGCCCTCCTTCAGGTTCATCTCGACGCCGCCGACCGCGTCCACGATCTTCGCGAAGCCGCCGAAGCCGATCTCCGCGTAGTGGTCGATGTGCAGCCCCGTGTTGAACTCGACGGTCCGCACGAGCAGTTCGGGGCCGTCCTCCGCGTAGGCGGCGTTGAGCTTCACCTGGCGGCCCTGGTTCGGGTAGAGCTTGCCGGAGTCCGAGCCCTTGTAGGACGGGATGGTGACGTTCGAGTCACGCGGCAGGGAGATCATCGTGCTGCCGTTGTCGCCGGTGTGCAGGATCATCATCGTGTCCGTGCGCTTGCCCTCGGCGGACCCGGTGTGCAGCTTCTTCTTCTCCTCGGCGGACATCCCGGCCCGGCTGTCGGTGCCGACTATGAGGTAGTTCGTGCCCTTACCGGTCTCGGGCCGTTCTATGACCTTGGAGAGGTCGACGTCACGGTGGAGCTTGGAGTCGGCCCAGAAGTACGTGCCGATGCTCACACCGGCGAACACGACGACGAGGGTGAGGACGGTCCACTTGATGCGCCGGCGCCAGTTCGGCCGAGGCCGCGGGGGCGCGTACCCGTCGGCCGGGTCGTTGTCGTTCGGTACGTAGCCGCCGCCGCGGCGCCCGCCGCCACCGCCGTAGACCTGGCCGGTGTTGTAGCCGCTGTCGTACTGGTCCCCGTGGCCCTCGCCGTAGGAGGGCTGCGCCGGGACCGTGGGCCGGGGCGGCGCGGAGCGGCGGGAACCGCCGCCCTGTCCGCGCTGCACATGCGGCATCGCGCGGGCGCCCTCGGGGCGCGCGCTGGCACTGCCGCGACCGTAACCGCGGTCGCCGCCGCCCTGACTTTCGCCCCAACCCTCTGGCCAATCGTTCATGGCCCCAGTGTGCAGTCCTGGACTGTGCGCCCCACAAGGGTGGGTGGCGAATCGGGTCGGGGCTGTTGCAGAGCTGACACAAAGCAGCCCGTGTCCTGCCCGGCATAAGGTGGAGGCCATGACAGACCAGGCCCGCGGCACGGAATCCGAAATTCCGGGTAAGCCGACCTCAGCTTCCCGTACGACGTTGTCGCACATCATGACCCACAACGACACCAACCTGCTCGGAACGGTACATGGTGGCGTGATCATGAAACTGGTCGACGACGCGGCGGGCGCGGTGGCCGGACGGCACTCGGGCGGACCCGCCGTCACCGCCTCCATGGACGAGATGGTCTTCCTGGAGCCGGTGCGCGTGGGAGACCTGGTCCATGTGAAGGCACAGGTCAACTGGACGGGCCGCACCTCCATGGAGGTAGGGGTCCGGGTTCTGGCCGAACGCTGGAACGAGTCGACTCCGGCCCAGCAGGTCGGCTCCGCGTACCTCGTGTTCGCCGCGGTCGACGCCGACGGCAAGCCCCGCTCGGTGCCGCCCGTGCTCCCGGAGAGCGAGCGCGACAAGCGGCGTTACCAGGAGGCCCAGATCCGCCGCCAGCACCGGCTCGCACGTCGCCGCGCGATCAGGGAACTGCGGGAACAGCGCGCGGCCGACGGCATCGAGGACTAGGGCCTTCCGCTCGGCGGCGGGGCGTCAGCCGCACACGACCTGGTCCCCGGTGATCGCCCCGAACTCGCCCTGGCGGACGTCCTCGGCCCGCACCGCGCTGACCGCCTTGAAGTCGGGGCCCGCCACCACCTTCAGTACCGGGCCCTGTCCGTTCACGGCCTGGAGCTGCGCGCCCGGCAGCGCCGTCGCCAGCGCCTTCGCCGACCGGTCCCAGCGCGGGTCGTAGAGAACCACCGTGTGCTGGGCGGTGCGCTGTGCCGCGTTCATCGGCGTACCGCTCGTGCGGAACCCCGTCCCCCGCAGCGCCGCGTCCACCTTCCTGCCGAGACCCGGTGTCATCGTGCCGTTCTCGACCTGGACGCGGATCTGCTGCGGGGCGACGCCGACGACCGTCTCCTTCTTCTTCGTGCGGCGCACGGCGAGCGGCTTGTCCTCGCGCAGCGCCTTGAACAGCTTCCCGGACTTCGCCGGGTCCCACTTCACCGTCGAGCCGATGCCCGGGACCGGGAAGCTGACGTTGCCGATCGGCACGGTCGTGAACTCCGACGACGACGGTGAGAACCCCCGCATCGCCTGCCCGAGCTCGACCATCTGGTCCGTGCCGAACCCCCGGTCCGCGCGCACGGAGCTGAGCAGGGTGCGCGCCACATCACGGAACTTGACCGGGTTCAGGAGCACCCCGGACGACGTGGTCTTCGCGATGAGCGCGGCGAGGAAGCGCTGCTGGCGCTGCATCCGGCCCACGTCGCCCGCCCCGTCGGCGTGCCGGGCGCGCACGTACTGGAGGGCCTGGCCGCCGTCGAGGGTGTGCGTGCCGACGGCCATGTCGAGCCCGGTGTACGAGTCCTTGAGCGGCTTGGCCGTGCAGATCTGGACGCCGCCGAGCACGTCCACCGTCTTCATGAAGCTGGTGAAGTCGACCTCGAGATAGTGGTCGATCTTCACCCCGGTCATGTGCTCGACGGTGCGCACGGTCAGATGGGGCCCGCCCTCCGCATACGCCGCGTTGATCTTCACCGGGTGCTGGTAGTGCTGCTCGCCCGTCGTCCCGTCGGTGTGCGCGGGGATCTCGGCGTACGAGTCCCGGGGCAGGCTGACGATGCTCGCGCGGTCCCGGTCGGCGGAGAGGTGCACGATCATGATCGTGTCCGTGCAGTGACAGGGCGCACCGCCCAGCCGGTACTTCTGCTTCTCCGCCGGGGTGATGTTGTCGCGACCGTCGGTGCCCACGAGCAGCACGTTCATCCCGTGACCGCCGGAGGGCCGGTTCTTCATGTCCTTGAAGGGGTCGACGCGGTTGATCTCGGTGTCGAGCCCGGTGACGACCGCGTGCCCGATCCCGCCGGCCGCGAGAACCGTGACCGAGACCGCCGTCGCCACCCGCATGGCCCACCGGGGCTTCTTCCTCCGTACGGGGGCGGGCACGGGGGGACGGCCGCGCTCCTGCCGTGGGGGACGTGGTGGGCGTGCGGGGGAGCGGGTCGGCGGACTGGGCACGTGGGGGACACCTCCGAGAAGGTGGGCGTGGGATCGCGAGCACCGTAGGCCCGTACGATCTCCTGCCCGCGGTAGTGACCACGGCGGCGCGCGCCGGTGTCCCCCATTAGCGGTAACGTGACGCCTGATGAACGCGAATTCCGACAAGCAGCTTCCGCCCGTATCGGTGATCATGCCCGTCCTCAACGAGGAGCGGCACCTGCGCGGAGCCGTCGAGGCGATCCTGGCGCAGGAGTACGGCGGCGAGATGGAGGTCGTGGTCGCGCTCGGCCCCTCCTCGGACCGCACGGACGAGATCGCCGCGGAGCTCGTCCGCGAGGATCCCCGGGTCCACACCGTGCCGAACCCCACGGGCCGCACGCCCGCGGCGCTGAACGCCGCGATCGAGGCGTCCCGCCACCCCATCGTGGTGCGCGTCGACGGACACGGCATGCTCTCGCCGAACTACATCGCGACGGCCGTCCGCCTCCTGGAGGAGACCGGCGCCCAGAACGTCGGCGGCATCATGCACGCCGAGGGCGAGAACGACTGGGAGGACGCGGTCGCCGCCGCCATGACGTCGAAGATCGGCGTCGGCAACGCGGCCTTCCACACGGGCGGCGAGGCCCAGCAGGCCGAGACCGTGTTCCTGGGTGTCTTCCGGCGCGAGGCCCTTGAGCAGCAGGGCGGCTACAACATCGAGTTCATCCGCGCCCAGGACTGGGAGCTGAACTTCCGCATCCGCGAGGCCGGCGGCCTGATCTGGTTCTCGCCCGAGCTGAAGGTCTCGTACCGGCCGCGGCCCAGCGTGAAGGCGCTCGCCAAGCAGTACAAGGACTACGGCCGCTGGCGGCACGTCGTCGCCCGTTACCACGCCGGCTCGATCAACCTGCGCTACCTCGCGCCGCCGGTCGCCGTGTGCGCGATCGCCGCGGGTGTCGTCGTGGGCGCGCTCGTGACGCCGTGGGGCTTCGTGATCCCCGGCGGCTACCTGGCGGCCATCGCGGCCGGTTCGGTGCCGGCCGGCAAGGGGCTGCCTCTGAAGGCGCGCCTGCAGATCCCGGTCGCGCTCGCCACGATGCACATGTCGTGGGGCTGGGGTTTCCTGACCAGCCCGCGCTCTCTCGCGAAGAGGGTCATCGCGTCGCGGCGCCCGGCCGTACTCAGCGAGGCGTGAGCTTCTTTCCTGGTCTTTTGAGGGGCCGGTCTCCAGGGGCCGGTCTCTCCGGGGCCGATTCCGTCGGCCCCGGAGCGCGCGTCACCAGGTGAAGTTCTTGTTCACCTTCATGCAGGCCTTCGTGTCCGAACCGTTCAGCGCCAGCGCCGTGTCCGGGGTGGTGTCGTCGTCCTTCGAGGCCTTCGGGTAGGAGTTCCCCTCTCGCCAGTCGTCGCCCACGACGAGCGTCACCCCGGAGACATCGGTCGACTTCTTCACCGAACTCAGCGGAATACCAAGGGACTTGGCGACCCGCTGGGCATCGCCCTCCAGGTCGACGCTGGGGAAGCGGATGACCGTCTTCTCCTCGCTCAGTGACTGCGCCTGGTCGGCGGACGCCTTCGTGAAGCCCTTCGCCGTCAGGATCTGCGCCACCGTGCCGGCCCGGCCCGACGCCGCGGGCAGCTCCGCCGTCCGCGTGCCGTTCTGCACCTGCACCGCGATCTCGCCGTCGGCCGCCGCCGGATCGTCCGACTCCTTCACCGGCGCCTTCTTCTTGTCCTTGCCGTCCAGGGCCACGTCCTCGCGCACGAGCCGGAACAGCTTGTCCGCGTCGCCCGGCTTCGGGGCCACGCGCGCGCCCACGTACACGAACGGCATCGTCGTCATCGTGATGCGTTTCGGCGCAGGCTTCTTCAGCTCGTTGCTCAGGTCGTAGAGCTTCTTGACCGTGTCGAGGCCCTCGTCGACGCGGAGCGCCTTCGTGGCCTCCTCGGCGAGGCTGCGCAGCTTGCCGGGGTTGGTGATGGTCGCGTTCTCCCGCATCTGGCGCACCATCGAGTTCATGTACATGTGCTGCGCCTTGGTGCGCGCGATGTCGCTGCCGTCCTCGAAGCCATAGCGCGTACGCAGCCACTGCAGGGCCTGCTTGCCCTTGACCGGGTGGGTGCCCTTCGCCAGCTTCAGGCCCGAGCCGTGGCCCAGACTGTCCTTGGAGTGGATGTTGGCGTCCACACACACCGGTACGCCGCCGATGGCGTCGGCCATGGAGACCACGCCCGCGAAGTCGACCATCATGAAATGGTCGATGTGGATGCCGGTCAGCAGTTCCCAGGTGGCCACCGTGCAGCCGGGGCCGCCGCGGCCGAGCGACTCGTTCGTCATCTGCCGCCCCACCGTGGCCGGGTACTCCTTGCCTGTCTTCGGGTCGGTGCACTTCGGCAGCTTGAGCAGGGTGTCGCGCGGCATGCTCACCACCGACATGTTGCTGCGGTCCGCGGAGAGGTGGACCAGCATCTGCACGTCCGCGAGCGGCACGCCGCCGAAGGTGTCCTTGGCGCCGCCGAGCTTCTGGTTGGCCTTGGAGTCCCGCGCGTCCGAGCCGATCAGCAGGATGTTCAGCGGGGTCTGGCCCGCCGCGTTCGGCGTCGGCTTCGCCGCCCGGTGCTCACCGATGTTGAGCTTGTCCGTCTTGATGTTGCTGTTGAGATGCTCGTACCAGAGGTAGCCCGCTCCCGCGGTGCCGACTGTCAGTACGGCGAGGGTGATCGAGAACCAGCGCAGTATCCGATGTCTGCGGCGCCGCGGGCGCGCGCGGCCGCGGCGGTGCCCGCGCGGCCCGTCGCCGTCGCCCTGCCCTTTGCCCCGCCGCTGTCCGCCCTCGGGCCCCCCGGCCTCGTGCGAACCGCCGCGTCGGCCCGGATCACCCGAGTCGACCGGCCGACGGACCCGTGCTCGCGGCACTTCCCCGCGCACACTGCTCTGCCTCATGCCCCACCCCTCCCGCCCCCGGCCTACACTTCGGCCGCCCCGATCCTGTCTGTTAGACAGTCAAGAGGCGGCCGAGGTTGGTCACTTGGCGCACACAGTCTTGTCCGCTGTTGCTTTCTGGATGTCCTCCGGCGCCTTCGACGGGGCGGCGATGGGTGTGCCGGCCGCCTTGAAGTCCGAGCCGAGGGTCAGGATCATCGCCGGCAGGCCCTGGTCGTTCTTCTCGCTCTTGCCGGGCTTCATGGCGGATGAGGGCAGCCCCATGATGTCGGCGAGCCGGCGTGCCTGGTCGGCCTGGTCCGGCGCGTACTCGAGCGTCGTTTTCGACAGCTTCTTCGGCGCGTTGCCCAGCTGGCTCGACTTGAGGACGCCCTCGGTGTTCTGCAGCCAGGTCAGCGTCGTCTGTGCGGCGCCGACGGTCTCGCTGCCGTTGTAGATGTCGACCCGGACCTCGGAGGCGTCGGCGCGGGAGCCCTTGAGCAGCGCGTCCTGCTTCGACTTGGCCGCCTTCTTGTCCTTCGCCACCTCGGTCAGGGAGACGTCGTCCCGGATCATCGCGAACAGCGGGTCTGCCTTGGCCGGGTTGACGACGACCGTCGCGTGGACCTTCTCGGCGGGGTTGTCGATCACCGGGAGCGTGGTGAAGGTGATGTTCTTCGGCGGCACCTTCTTCAGCTCCAGGGCCACGTCCTTGAGCTCGCTGAGGCTTCCTATGCCGCTGTCCACCGTCAGTGCCTTGGTCGCCGCCTCCGCCAGACTGCTCAGTTTGGTCGGGCTGGTGAGCGTGTCGCCGGAGCTCATCTTGCGCATCAGCGATCCGAGGAACTGCTGCTGCTGCTGGATGCGGTCCAGGTCGCCCTGGTTGCCGAAGCTGTGCCGGGTGCGCACGAACGCGAGGGCCTGTTCGCCCTGGACGGTGTGCTTGCCCTTGGAGAGCTTCAGATGCGAGTCGGGGTCGTCGACGTCCTTGGCGAGGCAGATGTCCACACCGCCGACCGCCGTCGTGAGCGTCTTGACGGCGTTGAAGTCGGCCATCATGAAGTGGTCGGGCTGAACTCCCGTTATGGCCTTGACCGTTGCCATCGTGCAGCCCGCGTCCCGGCCGCTCTGGCCGAGGCTGGTGTTGAAGCGGGTGTCAGGCGTTCCGCTGATCGTCCTCAGCACGCCGTCCTCCCTCACCTTGCAGGCCGGGATGTCGGTGATGAGGTCGCGCGGGATGCTCAACGCGGTCGCGTTCGAACGGTCCTTGGCCACGTGCAGCAGGATGTTGGTGTCGGCGTGGCCGACGCTGTTCTTGTCGCCGTAGCCCGCGTTGCCCTTGCCGGTGCGTTTGTCCGTACCGATCAGCAGGATGTTGAACGCCTCGTCCTTGCTGAAGCCGTTCTTCGCGCCGACGACGTCCTGCTTGTTGATGTTGCCGTCGAGGTGGCGCAGATACAGGTAGGCACCGCCCGCGCCCGCGACCATGACGAAGGCCATGACGCCGCCCGTCCACAGGAGCGCCTTTTTGCCCTTGGACTTCTTCTTGCTCTTGGACCGGCGCCTGCTGGCCGGCTCCGGCTGAGGGGCCCGCCGCCTGCGCTGGCCGGGTACCTCGCGGCTGCCCTGTTCCTCGCGGGTCCTGCCGTTCTGCCGGTTCTGTCCGGTCTGTCCCCGTTGCCCGGTGGAGCGTTGGGAAGACCTGCGAGGTCCGGGTACGGCCGACTGCCCAGAGGAAGGGTTCAGTCGCAGTTCGTAATCGCCGGTGTTCGGGTTGAGTACCCACTGGTCTGCGGGGTCGATGTTGTCCGCCCGCCCACGGCCTTGCGCGTCCACGGTTGTCTGCATCCTCCGTCGGGGCCACGCGGCGCCTTGTCCCCCTCAAGAAGGCGCTCGGTCAGTCGGTAATCAGTGCGCGACCGTCGTTGGCCGGGTGCACCGGATCGCTCACACTATCCGCCCAGTTCAGCGTCAAGCGACGGCGGTGACAAATTCCACTCCCCTACAACTGGGCAATCCGTCCTATTTCTTTGGACGTGACGCGAACCCCTTGGGAATCGCTTTACCTGCAGGCATCCTGGGCGGCCGTGTTGCCGCGGAACGTGGGTGCCGGACTGGCGGAGGAACCGGACGAAACGGAGGGGTCGCCGGGCTTCCCGTCGTCGAATCCGTCGTGCTCGTACGCCATGTCGTCCGTGTCCGAGCTGTCCTCGCCGGAGCCGTCGGAGGATTTCCGGGCGGCGCTCTCCTTCGGCGTCTTTCTGGCGACCACGACGGGGGCGTCGGTGCGCAGTTGCGTGAAGAGCTGCTCGGCCGCGGGCTGGACGAGCTGGTCACGGTTGGCGTTGTAGATGTAACTGCGCCGCGGCACCGTCAGGAATTGGACGCGTTCGGTCGGAATATCCCGCATGCCGCGTACGAGGTTGTAGAGGCCGCGCAGACTGGCGAGCCCGGGGTCCGTGGTCAGGGACGAGGTGGCCGCGTCGAGCACGGGGTACAGCTTCGTCGGGTTGAGCAGCACCTGGTTGCTCTGCACCTTGTTCACCAGGGCGCCGAGGAACTGCTGCTGGCGGTCCATCCGGTCGGTGTCGCTGCCGTTGCCGAGGCTCTTGCGAGCCCGCACGAAGCCGAGCGCCTGCTCGCCGCTGAGGGTCTGCTTGCCCGCGGGCAGCTTCAGGTGCGCCGCTCGGTCGTTCATGGGCTCCTTCAGGCAGACCTCGACCCCGTCCACGGCGTCGACCATGTCCTTGAACCCGCTGAAGTCGACGACCATGTGGTGACCGATACGGATGCCGGTGAGCTTCTCGACCGTACGGATCGTGCAGGCGGAACCGCCCTGCTCGAAGGCGTAGTTGAACATCGCGAACATGGGGCCGGTGCGGGAGCCCTTGCGCGTGCGGCAGCTCGGAATGTCCACCATCAGGTCGCGGGGCAGCGAGACCGCGATGGCCCTTTTGTGGTCGGCGGATATGTGCAGCAGGATCGTCGTGTCCGAGCGCTGGGTGCCCGAGTCGCGGCCGTACTTGCGGTTGCCGGCGCCGGCCCGCGAGTCGGAGCCGACCAGCAGGATGTTCTGCGCGCCGCGCACGAGCGAGGTGGGCCGCTCCTTCTCGTAGCGGGCGAGCTCGGCGGCCGCGTCGGTGTCCTCGGTGATGTTCCCCTGGAGCTTCTCGTAGACCGCCCAGCCGGTGCCGCCCGCGGCGAGCACCGCGACGCCGGCCCCGATCGCCGTGTACCGCAGCCAGCGCCGGCGCCGCCGGGCCGTGCCCGCCCCCGTGGGGGACGAGCCCGCGCCCGACCCGTGCCCGGCCGGCCCCACCGCGTCGTCGTCGCCCGTGTGTCGTGATTCCGGGGGCGGGCCTGCGGATTCGGTCACGTGAGTCCACCCCTCATGACGACGACGGTGCGCAGGTGCGCCCCTTCGACCATCGCCCGGCACGGCGCCCGGGGCCCGGTGGCCCAGGGGTGGACAGGGCCGAACGGGTGACGCCGGCCCGGGTGTCTCAGCGTGCGGTCGTCGAGACCCGCTCGTTCTCCACCCGCTTGGCCAGGGACTCCTGGTCCAGGCCGTCGAGGTGGCGGCACAGGACGACGGAACCGCCGGTGGCGAGCGGGGCGTACAGGCCCGCGCTCAGGCCGCGCCAGGTGTCGTACGGGAGTCCGGACAGCAGGCGCGAACCGGGGCCCGTCAGGCCGAGGTCCGCGGCGTCGGCCCGCGCCTTCTCGACGACCTCGGCGCCGGTGAGCTCGGCCCCCGCGACGACGAGCGCGGGCTCCTGCGGGTCCACGGGCGAGAACGGAGCGAACCGGTCGCCCTGCCCCGGCACCTCGACCGCGTAGTCGGCGAAGCCCTCCGGAGGCTGGGGGAAGCGGCCGCCGAGCGGACGCAGGGCGAGCGCCACCCGCTCGCCGGAGCAGGCACGTGCCCGCTCCAGCGAGTCGGGGCCGCTGACGACGAGGTCGGCGGCGGCCGGGTCACCGTCGACGTCGGCGACGACTCCGACCGACGCGCACGCGAGCAGCCACACGGCGCTCTGCCAGTGCGCGGGCAGCAGCAGCGCGAGCCGGTCGCCGGGCTGTGCGGCGAGGTCGCCCTGGAGGAGATTGGCGGTCTTGGCCACCCAGTTGGCGAAGGTGGCCACGGACAGTTCGACGCGTTCGCCCGTGGCGTCGTCGTAGAAGGTCACCAGTGGGCGTCCTGGATCGGCGGCGAGCGCGGATCGCAGCAGGTCGGCGGGGGTGCGGTCGGTGGCGTTCACGGGCGCAAGGGTACGCGGGGCGCGGGGCGGCGTGCGGCCGACCGGGGGAACCTTGACGCCGTGTCGGCCCGATGAACTGTCAATTCCCCTGCCCACCGATGACACTTCCCGATGGACAGATATGTACAGCTATGTCCACGATCGTTTGCATGCGTGGATTCATAGCTTCCTCGATCGGCGTCGCGTGTGCGGCCGCCCTGTCCCTTCCGTTCGCCCTGTCTTCCGGAGCCGGGGCAGCCACGACCCCTTCGGCCGCCAGTGCCCTGACCGCCGGAGCCATATCCGGCAGCACCCAGTCGCTGCCCCTGACCGTCCTGCCCCGCGACCGCGGCCTGCGCGCCCCGGGCGAACAGGGCCTGACGCAGCGCGATGTGCACCCCTTCTCCCTCGTCGGCGTCATCTGGGACGACCCGGCCGCCGACCTGGAGGGCAGCGTCCAGGTGCGTACGCGCGCCACGGGCACCGCCCGCTGGTCCGGCTGGCAGGAGGTCGAGACCCACAACGGCGACCACGCCCCCGACCCCGGCACGGCCGAGCACGACTCGGGCCGGCTGCGCGGCGCCACGGCCCCGCTGTGGGTCGGCGCCTCCGACGGCGTGGAGGTGCGTGTGCGCCCCGGGGCCGCCCAGGCGGACCGGGCCGCCGCGCCCGCCGGACCCGCCGCGAACTCCGCCGCTCAGGCGCCTCTGCCCAAGGGCCTGCACCTCGAACTGGTCGACCCCGGCCACGAGTCCCCGCCCGGCGGTGCCCCCGCCGATGTCCCCCGCGCCGGAGCGCTGACCGCGGAGTCGGCGGCTGCCTCCGCCGTCAACGCGGACCTGGCCCCGCCCGGCGCGGACGTCATCCCCGCCCTCAGCAAGAAGGAGACCGAGAGCGAACTGATCGCGGCGCGCGGCGGTGAGGCCCACGCGAAGGCCGGCCCCTTCATCGGCCCGCGCCCGAGCATCGTCACGCGCAAGGGCTGGGGCGCCGACGAGACGCTGCGCGAGGCGAACTTCGGCTACACCTCGAAGGTCAAGGCGGTCTTCGTGCACCACAGCGTCACGGGCAACAACTACAGCTGCTCGCAGGCCCCTTCAGTCATCCGCGGTATCTACCGCTATCACGTGAAGAGCATGGGCTGGCGCGACATCGGCTACAACTTCCTCGTCGACAAGTGCGGCAACATCTACGAGGGCCGTGCCGGTGGCGTGGCGAAGCCGGTCAAGGGCGCCCACACCCTCGGGTTCAACACGAACAGCATGGGCGTCGCGGTGCTCGGGACCTTCAGCTCCTCGAAGCCGTCGGCCGCCGCGGTGAAGGGCCTCGCCCGCCTGGCGGCCTGGAAGCTTGGCCTCTACGGGGGGAATCCGAGCGGTAAGACATATCTCACGTCGGCCGGTGGCAATCTGTACCGCAAGGGAGAGAGCGTTCGACTGAACGTGATCTCGGGGCACCGGGACGGCTTCGCGACCGAGTGCCCGGGGCGCCTCCTCTACAACAAGCTCGGCACCGCCCGGTCCACATCGGCCAGTCTCCAGGGCCGCTGACGCCCGGCCGCACCCCACAGTCTGCATACACTGGCCGGCCGAAAGGCAGTTCGACCGGCCCCAGCAGGAAGCAGAGACGACAGGTGACAGAAGCGATCCTCCTGGTCGGCGGCAAGGGCACCCGACTGCGACCGCTCACCGTGAACACACCCAAGCCGATGGTCCCGGCGGCGGGCGTCCCGTTCCTCACCCACCAGCTGGCCCGGGCGAGAGCTGCGGGCGTCGAGCACATCGTGCTCGCCACCTCGTACCTCGCCGAGGTCTTCGAGCCGTACTTCGGTGACGGCTCGCGCCTCGGACTGCATCTGGAGTACGTCACCGAGGAGGAGCCCCTCGGCACCGGCGGCGCGATCCGCAACGTCGCGTCCCGGCTCCACTCGGGACCCGACGACCCGGTCCTCATCTTCAACGGTGACATCCTCACCGGCCTCGACATCCGTGCCCTGGTGGACGAGCACGAGACCACCGGCGCGGACGTCTCCCTTCATCTGTCCCGGGTCGAGGACCCGCGGGCGTTCGGCCTGGTCCCCACGGACGCGACGGGCCGGGTCCAGGCCTTCCTGGAGAAGCCCCAGACGCCCGAGGAGATCGTCACCGACCAGATCAACGCGGGCGCCTACGTGTTCCGCCGCTCGGTCATCGACACGATCCCGACGGGCCGCCCCGTCTCCGTGGAACGCGAGACGTTCCCCGACCTGCTCGCGTCCGGCGCCCACCTCCAGGGCATGGTCGACTCCACGTACTGGCTGGACCTGGGCACCCCCCAGGCCTTCGTGCGCGGCTCCGCCGACCTCGTCCTCGGGCGCGCGCCGTCCCCGGCGGTCCCCGGCCGGCGCGGCGACAGCCTCACGCTGCCCACCGCCTCCGTCGCCCCCGGCGCGAAGCTCACGGACGGCACGGTCGTCTGCGAGAACGCGACGGTCGGCGAGGGCGCCCGCATCTCGGGCAGCGCGATCCTCGCGGACGCGACGGTCGAGGCGGGCGCGGTCGTCACCGACTCCCTGATCGGCCGCGGCGCCCACGTGGGCGCCCGCACGGTCCTGACGGGCGCGGTGATCGGCGACGGCGCGACGGTCGGCGCGGACAACGAACTCCAGTCGGGTGTACGGGTGTGGTGCGACGCCCGTATCCCGGCGGCGGCGGTGCGCTTCTCCTCGGACCAGTAGGGGCGGCCTCCTCGGACCGGCAGGGGTCGTCTCCTCGGACCACTAGGGGCCGGCGAGTGCGACCCCCTACGCTGCAAGGAGCACCCCCACCACCCGACGAGGACCCCTTGGCCGGCCGATACGCCCCCCGCCCCACGCGCACCACGGTGCGCGGCGGCGAGACCGGCGTGCCCAGGGCCGTCGTGCCCCGAGCCGTCGTGCCGCGTCCGGCGACCGCGGCGCACACCCGCCGCTGGACCCCCAAGGGCCCGTTCGACCTGGGTCTGACCCTGGGCCCGCTGCGCCGGGGGCCCGCCGACCCCGCCTTCCGTGTCACACCGGACGGCTCGGTCTGGAGGGCCACCCGCACCCCCGAAGGCCCCGGCACCCTGCGCGTGGCCCTGCGCGGCGGAGTGGCCGAGGCGGAGGCGTGGGGCCCGGGCGCGACCTGGCTCCTTACCCAACTCCCGGAACTTCTCGGCGAGTCGGACGAGCCCGAGGCGTTCGAGCCGCGTCACAGGCTCCTCGCGCACGCCCACCACTACCGGCCGGGACTGCGCCTGCTGCGTACGGGCCTGGTCATGGAATCGCTGATCCCGTCGATCCTGGAACAGAAGATCACGACGGATGAGGCGTACCGCGCCTGGCGCATCCTGCTCCGTACGTACGGCACCCCGGCGCCCGGCCCCACCGCCGGGCTCGGCCTTCACGTCATGCCTGAGCCGCGCGCCTGGTCACTCATCCCGTCCTGGGAGTGGCACCGCGCGGGCGTCGACAACAAGCGGGCCTCGACCATCCTGCGGGCCGTCAAGGTGGCACGGCGTATGGAGGAGGCCGCGGCGATGACCCCGGCCGACGCCCGCGCCCGCCTCGAACTGATCCCCGGCATCGGCCCCTGGACCTCCGCCGAGACGGTCCAGCGCAGTAACGGCGCCGCCGACGCCGTGACGACCGGCGACGTCCACCTGCCCGGCATCGTCGGTTACGCCCTCGCCGGCAACCGCGACGCCGACGACGCGGAGATGCTGCGGCTCCTCGCCCCGTACGAGGAGCAGGGCCAGCGCCACCGCGCGGCCCGCCTCGTCCTCCTCAGCGGCCGCACACCCCCGCGCAGACAGCCGAAGATGCGCCGTACGAACATCGCCGACTGGTAGCCCGCTCTTCTAGCGCACGACCACGAAGTCACCGGCGTCACGCGCCGGGCGCTCGGCCGGGGCGGCGGCCGCGTGCCCCACGGCGACGGCGCCCATCGGGTCCCACTCCTGCGGAAGCCCGAGCACCTCGCGGACGACATCGCGGCAGAACATCGTCGACGACACCCACGCGGACCCGAGCCGCTCACCGGCGAGCGCGACCAGGAAGTTCTGCACGCCCGCACCGGCCGCGACCACGAACATCTCCCGCTCGGCGGCGTCCCGCCGCGCGTGCCCGTACGTGTGCGACCCGTCCATCACCATGCACGGCACGACCAGGTACGGCGCCTGGCGCAGCACGTCGCCGCGGCGCACGCGCTTGGCGACGGACTCCTCGCTCTTGCCGTCGCGCCGCAGGTCCTCGACCCACGCGTCCCGCATCGCGTCGAGCAGCCGGACCCGCGAGTCCTGCGACTCCAGGAGCACGAACCGCCACGGCGTCGTGTGGTGCGGGGCGGGCGCGGTCACGGCCGCGGCGACCGCGCGCCGTACGGCTCCCGGGTCGACCGGCTCGTCCGTGAACGCCCGCACCGTGCGCCGCTGGGTCACGGCCTCCCGTACGGCCTCGGACGTGCCGAGCCGGAACATGTCGTCCCGCGCGACGCGCACCAGCTCGCGCGCGCCGGTGCCCTCGCCCACCACGTGCGCGAGCCCGCGCACGACGGCGACGGGCAGCCCGGCCGCCTTGCCCTTCACCAGGTCCCCGGCGGCGGCCAGCTCGTCCGCCGTGGCGACGACGGTGGCGCTGAGCGGATTGCCGTACGCGTCCGTGCCGCCGCGCAGGTCGTCGAGCACGTGCACGCCCGCGGCACCGATGGCGACATCCGTCAGGCCGTTGCGCCACGGGCGGCCGAAGGTGTCCGTGACGACGACCCCGACGTCCACGCCGAGCGCGTCCCGCAGCCCGTCCCGGATCGCCGCGGCGGACGCGTCGGGGTCCTCCGGGAGCAGCAGCACGGTGCCCGCGGGCGTGTTCGACGCGTCGACGCCGGCGGCGGCCATGACCAGGCCCAGCTTGTTCTCGACGATGCGCAGGGTGCCGCGGCGCGCGACGACGCGTACGGTCTCGGCGTCTATGGCCGCCTCGCGGTCGGTGGCCTCGACGATCCGGCCCTCGGCCTTGCTGACGATCTTCGAGGTGACGAGCAGCACGTCCCCGTCGACGAGGCCGGGCTCGGCGGTGGCGATCAGCTTGGCGAGGTCGTCGCCCTCCCGGACCTCGGGGATGCCGGGGAGCGCCCAGGCGCGGAAGGAGGGGGCGTCACTCACGCGCGGACCTCCTCCGCGAGCGTGAGCGCCTCACGCGCCATCTGCGTCGTCGCGTCCAGGTCGGACATCATCAGCGGCACCGCGCGGCAGCGGATGCCCGCCGCCTCGACGCGCTCCACGGTGCCCGCGTCCACCGTGTCGACGAGCCACCCGTCGAGCAGCCCCGACCCGTAGTGCTCGGCGACCGCGGCGGCCGTCGAGTCGACGCCCACGGCGGCGAGGACCTTGTCGGCCATGCCGCGCACGGGCGCGTCCCCGACGATGGGCGAAAGTCCGACGACGGGCACACCGGCTTCGGCGATGGCCTCGCGGATGCCGGGCACGGCGAGGATGGTCCCGACGCTGACGACGGGGTTGGACGGCGGGAAGAGGATGACGTCCGCCTCGGCGATGGCCTCCAGGACACCCGGCGCGGGCTTGGCCTGCTCGGCGCCGACGGGCACCACCGCGTGCGCGTCCACGGAGGCCCGCAGCTTCACCCAGTACTCCTGGAAGTGCACGGCCCGGCGCTCCCCGTCGAGGGTCACCGCGACATGGGTCTCGATGCGGTCGTCGGACATCGGGATGAGCCGCACGCCGGGCTTCCAGCGCTCGCACAGCGCCTCGGTGACCGCGCTCAGCGGATAGCCGGCGTCCAGCATCTGCGTACGGACGATGTGGGTCGCGAAGTCCCGGTCGCCGAGACCGAACCACTCGGGCCCCACCCCGTACGCGGCGAGCTCCTCCTTGACGAGATACGTCTCGTCCTTACGTCCCCAGCCCTGCTCCTCGTTGATGCCGCCGCCGAGCGTGTACATCACCGTGTCGAGGTCGGGACAGACCTTCAGGCCGAAGAGATGGATGTCGTCCCCGGTGTTGCCGATGACCGTGATGACCGCGTCGTCCGGTGCGGCCTGCTTGAGACCGCGAAGGAACCGGGCACCACCGATGCCGCCTGCCAGAACCACAATGCGCATGTGCCCAGCATCGCAGGCGGGTACGACAGTCCGTCAGGCGGTCACGGCATCCTGCGTGGCGTCGCTGACGCAGCGGGGGGCGTGCATGGGCATCTCGGTGAGGCCGGGGTAGTACACGTGGAGGCTGACGGCGGGTTCCAGCGCGTCGTTGACGACCTCGTGGACGTAGCCGGGGGCGAAGACGCGCTGTGCGCCGGGCGCGAGGGCGCGGGAGCCGCGCTCCGAACGCTCCGTCAACTCGCCCTGAAGGACGGTCAGTATCCCGGAGGAGCGGCCGTGGTCGTGCAGTCCGCTGCCCTGCCCGGGCACCCAGGACAGGAGCCAGACCTCGTAGCCGGGGCCCGTCTGCAGGCGGTGGTACCAGCGGCTGGTGGCGTCGTACTCGACGAGGTGTTCCCACCGGCCGCGGTCGGCGGCGATGGTGCGGGCCAGGCCGGCGAACTCGGCGACGGTGACCGGGTGCTCGCGCGCGG
Organism: Streptomyces sp. NBC_00569; assembly: GCF_036345255.1. Taxonomy (NCBI): domain Bacteria; kingdom Bacillati; phylum Actinomycetota; class Actinomycetes; order Kitasatosporales; family Streptomycetaceae; genus Streptomyces; species Streptomyces sp. NBC_00569. The sequence continues at coordinate 5,986,594 of NZ_CP107783.1, forward strand.
GCTGGAGCAGGTGGGGTACTTCGAGGATGTCGCCGGCGATCTGCAGGTCGCTGTTGCTGTTCATGGGTATGGGGGTTCCTCGGCGGTGTGCTGGGGGTGTCGCTTGACGGCGCCCGGCACGGATGAACTGCCGGGGGAGTGGAGCGCGGTGGAGCGAGGGGGTTCAGCCGGAGCGCGGTGGGCTCAACAGCTGGGACAGCAACAGCGACAGCGCGCGTGGGCAGCACCGAGGGACCCGGGTCGGGTCACGGAAAGCGCCAAGTTCGCGAGCATGCCCACCAGCACACCGGTTCATTCCTCCGCTGTCAACCGAGTGTCCGGATTGTGGGATATGTTTCACCTCATCCGGTTGCCCTGCCAGGCGAAAGGTTTGTTCAGCTTTCGGCCGGGACACATGGCGCATCAACCGGGCGTACAAACGCCGTTGCGCCCCCGTGATCCGAATGTGATCCGGAACGCTCCGGCGCCGCTCCCGGAACGGGATCAACGCCCGAGACGTCCTTCCTTGCAGAGGTCCGCGCGAGGCCTGCCGGAGCTCCTGGGGGAGTGACGGCCGGGATGGGCCTCTGGCAAGTGTCAAGGTTTAGGCCGATTTGAACACTTTCCGCATACCCTTGGTTCCGCAGAGTGAATAAGGGACCCAATAGCAGATCTCGGCTTGACTGGCCCGGATCGGCACACTTGTAATTTCACTCGTGTCGTTCAGCCGAAATCGGTTACGGCAGCATCACGGGGACGCACAGACGGACGAGGGGCGCACTATGACCGAGTCGTTTCAGCAACTGCTGGTCGAGGACGCGGAAGAGGAACTCGGCTGGCAGGAGCGCGCACTGTGCGCCCAGACCGACCCCGAGTCCTTCTTCCCGGAGAAGGGCGGCTCCACCCGGGAGGCCAAGAAGGTCTGCCTCGCCTGCGAGGTCCGGTCCGAGTGCCTCGAATACGCACTCGCCAACGACGAGCGATTCGGCATCTGGGGCGGCCTCTCCGAGCGTGAGCGGCGCCGCCTGAAGAAGGCCGCGGTCTGAGGCGGCAAAGGCCGCAGAACGCCGCAAGGCCGCACGAAGCCCCGCGCCAGGGCCCGTAGCCGGGACCAGAGCCGGGGCCCCACCGAGGACCGCGACAAGGACGCCGTCCGAAGACACTTTTCCGCGTAGCGATCGGCCCGTCGCCCTGGGTTGTCCACAGGGGGCGGGTCGCCGTTGTTGTCAGCCGTTAGTGTGGGGCCCCGTCCGAGACGACCCAGCGCCCGGCAGGGCACAGGCGTCCACCGCAGTCCAACGAACCGGGGCCCGTACCTCGATGTCCGTGCACAGCCATTCGGCAGGCCAATTCGACACTGCCGCAGCCGCGTTCAACCCGGGGCACGCCGCAGGGCCAGACCCGACCAGGCCACCCGAGTTCCCCAGACATGTCGTCACCGCCGTGCTTGTCTCCCACGACGGAGCACGCTGGCTGCCCGACGTCCTGTCAGGACTGCTCGGCCAGGAGCGCCCCGTACAGAACGCCGTAGCGGCCGACACCGGCAGTGCGGACGCCTCCGCCACGATGATCGCCGACGCGATCGGCGACGAGCGCGTTCTCCACCTGGCGCGCCGCACCGGCTTCGGTCAGGCCGTCGACGAAGCGACACGCACCGCGGGCGTGCTGACCCCGGAGGAGCTGCCGTACCTCAAGCGCCCCAGCGGCTGGGACCCCGTCAGCCGGAGCTGGCGCGACGACGCCTACGACATGCCGGAGCTGCCGCACGGCGAGCCCGAGCAGTGGCTGTGGCTCCTGCACGACGACTGCGCGCCCGAGCCCGACGCGCTCGCCGAACTCCTGCGCGTCGTCGAGAACGAGCGCGAGATCGGCAACGAGGTCGCCGTCGTCGGCCCCAAGCTGCTCGGCTGGTACGACCGCAGGCAGCTCCTCGAGGTCGGCGTCTCCATCGCCAACTCGGGGCGCCGCTGGACCGGCCTCGACCGCCGCGAGCAGGACCAGGGGCAGCACGACCACGTGCGGCCCGTCCTGTCCGTGTCCACCGCCGGCATGCTGATCCGGCGCGATGTCTTCGAACAGCTCGGCGGGTTCGACCGCAGGCTGCCCCTGATGCGCGACGACGTCGACCTGTGCTGGCGCGCCCAGGCCGCCGGGCACCGCGTCGTCATCGCCCCCGACGCCGTCGTCCGGCACGCGGAGGCCTCCTCGCGCGAGCGCCGCACCGTCGACTGCGTGGGCCGCACGGCGACGTCCCCGCACAAGGTCGACAAGGCCGGCGCCGTCTACACCCTGCTCGTCAACGCCCCTACGGCCGTGCTGCCCTGGGTACTCCTGCGCCTCGTCATCGGCACGCTCGCGCGTACGCTCGCGTACCTCGTCGGCAAGGTTCCCGGCCAGGCGCTCGACGAGATCACCGGTCTCCTCGGCACCCTGCTGCGGCCCGAGCGGATCCTCGCGGCCCGTCGCAGGCGCGGCAAGGGAGTGGTCGACGCCAAGGAGCTGCGGCCGCTCTTCCCGCCGCCGGGCGCCACGGTCCGGCTCACCGTCGAGCAGGTCGCGGGCAGCCTCTTCGGCGCGTCCGACCCCGAGATCAACGCCGCGGGACGGCACGGCAGCGCCGTCGAGTCCGGCCCCGGCGGTGACGACGCGGACTTCCTGGAGATCGAGCAGTTCGCCCGTCTCAAGCGCATCGCCCGCAAGCCGGGACCGGTGCTCTTCGTGGTGCTGCTGTTCGTGTCGCTCATCGCCTGCCGCGCGCTGCTCGGCGGCGGGGCGCTCGCGGGCGGCGCGCTGCTGCCCGCTCCGGGTGACGCGTCCGCCCTGTGGTCGCGCTATCTCGACGGCTGGCACGCGGCCGGCACGGGCGGCACCCAGTCCGCGCCGCCGTACCTGGCGCTCGTCGCCGCGTTCTCCACGCTCCTGTTCGGCTCGACCGGACTCGCCGTCACCGTGCTCCTCGTCTGCTCGGTGCCGCTCGCCGGCTTCACCGCCTACTTCGCCTCGCGGCCCCTGGTCACCTCGCGCCTGCTGCGCGCGTGGGCCTCGGTCGCGTACGCCTTCCTGCCCGCCGCCACCGGAGCGCTCGCCGGTGGCCGGATCGGCACCGCGGTGCTCGCGATCCTGCTGCCGCTCATCGCGCGCGCGGGGTTGTCCGCCAGCGGCTTGATGAACCACGCGGGGGCGCGCGGCAGCTGGCGCGCCACCTGGGCGTACGCCCTCCTGCTGACCGTCACGACGGCTTTCGCGCCCATCGTGTGGCCGATCGCGCTGGTCCTCGGCATCGCGCTCCTCGCGGTCCGCCGCGGCGACATCACCGCGTACGGGCTCCGCTTCCTGGCCGCGCTCGGCACCCCGCTCCTGATCCTCGCGCCCTGGTCGCTGACGCTGCTTCCGTTCGGCTTCTTCAAGGAGGCGGGCCTTCCGTACGGGAAGGGGTCGGCGTCCGCGCTCGGCCTGCTCGGCGCCTCGCCCGGCGGCTCCGGCACCCTCGGCGGACTGCTGCTCATCGGCATCGTCCTCGCCGGGCTCGCCGCGCTCCTGCGCACCGAGCGCCGCCCCGCCGTCCTCACCGCCTGGGCGATCGCCCTGGTGGCGCTGGTCTTCGCGGCCCTGTCGAACAGCTCGGCCTGGGCCGGGCCCGCGACCCTCGTCTACGGCATCGCCCTCCTCGCCGCCGCCGTGCTCGGCGCGGATGGGGCACGCTCGCGCGTGGCCGAGCAGAGCTTCGGCTGGCGGCAGCCGGTGGCGGCCCTCATCGCGTTCGCCGCCGTGGCCGGACCGCTCCTCGCCGCGGCGGGCTGGATGATCCGCGGGGCCGACGGCCCCCTGGAGCGCCGCGACCCCACCCAGGTGCCCGCGTTCGTCGCCGAGGAGAGCGACACCCAGGACCAGGCCCGCACCCTCGTCATGGACAGCGACTCGGCCGCCCGGGTGTCGTACACCCTGGTGCGCGGCGCCGGCGCGCGCCTCGGTGACGGCGAACTGACCGAGGCGGGCGGCAGCAACAAGAAGCTCGACAAGGTCGTCGCCAACCTCGTCGCCGGCTCCGGCGCCGACCAGGCCGACCAGCTCGGCGGCTTCGCCGTGCGCTACGTCCTCGTACGCGCGGGCGCGCCCCGGCAGATGAGCCGTGTCCTCGACTCCACGCCCGGCCTGTCCCGGCTCAGCCAGCAGGACGGCACCGCCCTGTGGCGCGTGGACCGGCAGGTCTCCCGCGCCGCGATCGTGTCCGGGTCCGACGAGCCGCAGCCCGTCGCCGCGGGCCCCGTCGAACTCCACACGAAGATCCCCGAGGGCAAGGCCGGCCGCGTCCTGCGCATCGCCGACACGGCCGACGAGGGCTGGACGGCGACGCTGGACGGGGCGCCCCTGACGAGGACGACCGTCGACGGCTGGGCGCAGGGCTTCGAACTGCCCGCCACGGGCGGCCGCCTGGACGTCACGTTCGACGCGCCGATCTCGCATGCGGCCTGGCTGTGGGCGCAGGGCGTGCTCGCTCTCGTCCTCGTCGTGCTCGCGCTGCCGGGCCGGCGCCGGGACGTGGACGACGACCTCCCCGAGGAGCCCGTCGTGCCCGCGCAGGCCGTCGAGGGCGAGGGCCGCAGGGCCCGTCGCCTGCGCGCCCAGGCGGAGGCCGAACAGGTCGCGGCCGAGAGCACGGACGGCGCGGTACCGCCGCCGCCTTCGGAGGAGGAGCTCGCCGCGGCCGGTGTGCCGCACCAGCAGTCGTACGGCGAGTGGGACGCCCCCACGTACGCGGCCGCCGACTACGGCCAGTACGCCGCGGGTGATCAGCAGCAGTACCAGGACGGCGCCTACCAGGGCCCGTACGACCCGGCCCAGCAGGCGGATCCCTATCAGGTCGACCCCTACCAGGCCGGCCAGTACGACCCGTACGCCTACGGGGGCACGTACGACGGCCGGCAGCAGTACGGCGAGCAGGCCTACGACGCCCCGTACGAGCAGCCGCAGCAGCCCGCGCAGCCGCCGCACGGCACCGACAGTGAGCGCCCCGACGGGAGCCAGCAGTGAACCGCACCACCCTGTCCCTGATCGCCGCGGCCGCGGCCCTCGCCGCCGTCACCGGTTTCGCGGCGGCCACCGCGCCCGGCGACGACGGCGACTCCGCGAAGGCGGCCGCGCGGCTGCCGGTGGAGCGCTCCAGCCTGCTGTGCCCCGCGCCGAGCACGTCGGACCTCGCCGAGACCGCGTACACCTCGTACACACCCGTCTCGCAGGGTTCGGGGAGTTCCGGCAAGGCCGCCCTGTCGCCGGCCACGCGCGAGCTGACGGACGGCACCGGGAGCGGCAAGGGCAAGGCCGACAAGCCGGTGCTGTCCCCGCTGAAGCCGGGCAGGCCCGTCGCGGGTGAGGCGTCGGGCGCCGAGTCGCCCGCGCTCGTGGGGAGCGCCGACGGGAATCTCGCGCCCGGCTGGACCGTGCAGCAGACGACGGAGGTGGCCGCCGGCACCGGCCGCGGCCTGCTCGGGGTGAACTGCTCGGCGCCGGACACGGACTTCTGGTTCCCGGGCGCCTCCACCGCCAAGGAGCGCAGCGACTACATCCACCTCACGAACCCGGACGACTCGGCAGCGGTGGTCGACGTCCAGCTGTTCGGGGCGAAGGGCGCCATCAAGTCCGATGTGGGCGAGGGCATCCAGGTCCAGCCGCACTCCAGCGTGCCGGTCCTGCTGTCCACCCTCACCGACAAGCCGCAGACGAACGTCACGCTCCATGTGACGGCCCGCAGCGGCCGGGTCGCCGCCGCCGTCCTCGCCGCGGACGACAAGCTCGGCGGCGACTGGCTCCCGGCGTCCGCGGACCCCGCGGGCACGGTCGTCCTTCCCGGGATCCCGAAGGACGCCACGAGCGTGCGCCTGGTCGCCTTCACGCCCGGCGACAACGACGCGGACCTGAAGGTCCAGCTGGCCTCCCCGACCGGCCGCATCACCCCGGCCGGGCACGAGAGCCTGCACGTGAAGTCGGGGATGACGGCCGCCGTCGACCTGGGCGACGTGACGCGCGGCGAGGCCGGCTCCCTCGTCCTGACGCCCACGGGCGACTCGGCCCCGGTCGTGGCCGCCCTGCGCGTCGTGCGCGGCAAGGGCGACGACCAGGAGTCGGCGTTCATCCCGGCGACCCGGCCCGTCGGCGCGCGGGCGACCGTCGCCGACAACCGCGCGAAGGGCTCGACGCTGTCGCTGACGGCCCCCGGCGCGGCGGGCACGGTCAAGGTGACGGCGTCGGCGGGCACCGAGGGCGGCACCCCGGTCACGAAGACGTACACCGTGAAGGGCGGCACGACGATGTCCGTGCGGCCGCCGGTCCCGGCCGGGCTCAAGGGGTCGTACGCGTTGACGGTGGAGCAGGTGTCGGGCGGGGAGGTCTACGGCTCGCGGATGCTGGACGTGCCCGACGCGGACGTCCCTGGCGTCCCCATGTTCACCGTCCAGACGCTCCCGGACGACCGGGGGACGGTGTCGGTGCCGCACGCGGACCAGGATCTGTCGGTACTGCAGAAGTGATCTCGCGGTGACCCGGTCCGCCGGGTCACTCCTCGTCGCCGTAGCGAGGATCCACCGTCTCCGGGGACAGCCCGAGGAGTTCGGCGACCTGCTCGACCACGACCTCGTGCACCAGGGCCGCGCGCTCGTCGCGGCCCTTGGTGCGGATCTCGACCGGGCGGCGGTAGACGACCACGCGCGCGGGGTGCCCCTCGCGCGCCGCGATCGTGGACCCCAGGGGCACCGCCTCGTCGCTCCAGCCCTCACCGGCCGTGCCGACCGAGGGCACATCGAGAATGAGGAAATCGATGTCGGCGAGCTGCGGGAGGCGCCGCTCGAGCCGCTCCACGGAGTCCTGCACCAGATCGGCGAACCCCGCGGCCCGGCTCGCGGAGAGCGGGACCTGAGGAGGGGCGACGGGCCCTCGCATGCCCCTGCCGTGACGGTCGCGGCGGCGGGGAGGCTTCGGCTCTGCGGCGGGGGGCGGTACGGGGTTCTCCATCACTGACGCAGCGTAGACCTCCCGCGGACGCACCCGCCCGCGGTGGCCCGCACGGAACCGGCATGTCGCTTCCCGACCGATCAAGCCAAACTTGGGTGCGATTCGGCATCCCTCCCGGACCGGTGACCTCGCGGCTCCTGTCGGTATTTGCCCCGACCGGTGACCGTACGCACCAGGGGCACGGGGCGTACCACCCCCGGTCCGCGCAGGTCAGCGACGCGCTCCCGGTACCCCGTGTGCGCCGCTGCGCACCACGACACGGTGGGGTGACCTCCCGGGGAGTCGTCGCGGCCCGCTCAAGAGTGCGGTACCGTCCAACGCTGTGAGCCCTGTACGTCGCTGTTCGCGCACCGCTTGCGGCCGTCCCGCCGTCGCGACGCTGACGTACGTCTACGCCGACTCGACCGCGGTCCTCGGCCCCCTCGCCACCTACGCCGAACCCCACTGCTACGACCTGTGCGCCGAGCACTCCGAGCGCCTCACCGCCCCGCGCGGGTGGGAGGTCGTCCGGCTCGCCGACACCTCCGGCCCCTCGCGCCCCAGCGGCGACGATCTGGAGGCCCTGGCGAACGCCGTGCGTGAGGCGGCCCGCCCGCAGGAGCGCGCGGCCGAGGCGGGCGGCTCGGGCCCCCGCACGGCGGACCCGATGGAGGTCGCGCGCCGCGGCCATCTGCGGGTGCTGCGCTCACCGGACAACTGAGCCCGACCCGATCCGGTTAGCCGGACCGCCAGCCGGAATTCGGACTTCGGTTTCCCCTTTACGGAATCTCCTTCGTCCCACTCATTGACCTGAGTTTGTTGCGGACACAACAATTTCGCCACCCAGAGCCCCGGGAGGCGCCCGTGTTCGTCCAGCAGCTTGAACCGGTGGCCGGATCGCTCGGCCTGTCCGCACTTGTCGCGACCCTGCCCCTGGTCACCGTGCTCGTCCTGCTCGGCGCCGTCCGCATGAAGGCCCACCTCGCGGGCCTCATCGGGCTCGCCGTGGCCGCCCTCGTCGCCTGCCTCGCCTACGGGATGCCTGTCGGCCAGACCGTGTCGAGCGCCGTACAGGGCGTGCTGTTCGGGCTCTTCCCCATCATGTGGATCGTCGTCAACGCCCTGTGGGTGTACCGGATGACCGTCCGCACCCGGCACTTCGACATCCTGCGCCGCTCCTTCGGGCGGCTGTCCGACGACCCGCGCATCCAGGCCCTCGTCATCGCGTTCTGCTTCGGCGCCCTGCTGGAGGCGCTCGCCGGCTTCGGGGCGCCCGTCGCGATCTGCTCCGTGATGCTCGTCGCGCTCGGCTTCGACCCCGTGAAGGCGGCCGTCGTCGCCCTCGTCGCCAACACCGCGCCCGTGGCCTTCGGCGCGATGGGCACCCCCGTCGTCACCCTCGCTCAGGTCACCGGACTCCCGCTCGACTCCGTCGCCTCCGTGGTGGGCCGTCAGACACCGCTGCTCGCCCTGCTGGTGCCGCTCATCCTCGTCTGGCTCGTGGACGGGCGGCGGGGCCTGCGCGAGACCTGGATACCCGCCCTCGCCTGCGGAGTCGCCTTCGCCGCCGCCCAGTTCGCCGCCTCCAACTACGTCTCCCCGCAGCTCGCCGACATCGCGGCCGCCCTCATCGGCGCGGGCGCCCTCGTCGCCGTGCCGCACGCGCGCAGGCCCGCCGCCGAACCCGTACGCGCCGCCGTCCTGACCGGCGTACGCAGCGAGGAGCTCGACCAGGACGACCCGCGGCCCGAGGTCCTGCGTGCCTACGCCCCGTACGCGCTCATCGTCGTCATCTTCTCGATCGCGCAGATCCCCGCGGTCAAGGACTGGATCGCCAAGGCGACACGCGTCTTCGACTGGCCCTTCCTGAACGTCGCGAGCCCTGAGGGCAAGCCCGTCGGCGGCAACGTCTTCACCCTGCCGCTCGTCTCCACCGGCGGCACCCTCGTCCTCCTCGCCGGCGCGATCACGGCCGCCGTCATCGGCGTCCACGCGCGCGTGGCCGTACGCGAGTGGCTGGCGACCGTGTACGAGCTGCGCTTCGCGATCCTCACCGTGACCAGCGTCCTGGCCCTCGCCTACGTCATGAACCTCTCCGGACAGGCAGCCACCATCGGGCACTTCGTGGCCGCGGCCGGTGCGGGCCTCGCGTTCCTGTCGCCCGTACTCGGCTGGTTCGGCGTCGCCGTCTCCGGATCCGACACCTCCGCCAACGCCCTGTTCGGCGCACTCCAGGTCACCGCCGCTCAGCAGTCGGGCCTGTCACCCGAACTGCTCGCCGCCGCGAACAGCTCCGGCGGCGTCCTCGGCAAGATGATCTCGCCGCAGAACCTCACCATCGCGTGCGCCGCCGTCGGCCTCGCGGGCAAGGAGGGGGACCTGTTGCGCAAGGTGCTGCCGTGGAGCGCGGGACTGCTGCTCGTGATGTGTCTGATCGTGATGGCGCAGAGCTCCGCGGTCCTCGGCTGGATGCTGCCCTGACAGCTGACTGTCGGTCCGTACGGGTAGTTTGTGCTGTCCGAAGCGGACTTCAGGAGAGTTGGGTGACCGTGGCTGCTGATCTGTCGCAGATCGTCAAGGCGTACGACGTACGCGGAGTGGTCCCGGACCAGTGGGACGAGCACCTCGCCGAGCTGTTCGGCGCGGCCTTCGTGCGCGTCACGGACGCCGCGGCCATCGTCGTGGGACACGACATGCGGCCCTCGTCACCCGGCCTCTCCCGGGCCTTCGCGCGCGGCGCCGCCGCCCTCGGCGCCGACGTGACCGAGATCGGCCTGTGCTCCACCGACCAGCTGTACTACGCGTCGGGCGCGCTCGGCCTGCCCGGCGCGATGTTCACGGCCTCGCACAACCCGGCCCAGTACAACGGCATCAAGATGTGCCGCGCAGGCGCCGCCCCCGTCGGACAGGACACGGGCCTGGCAGAGATCCGCGAGCTGGCCGAGAAGTGGCTGGAGACGGGCGCCCCCGAACCCGCCGTGAAGGCGGGCACCCTCACCCGGCGCGACACCCTCGACGACTACGCGGCCTACCTGCGCTCCCTCGTCGACCTCACGCAGATCCGCCCCCTGAAGGTCGTCGTCGACGCGGGCAACGGCATGGGCGGACACACCGTCCCGACCGCCTTCGCGGGCCTGCCGCTCGACCTCGTCCCGATGTACTTCGAGCTCGACGGCACGTTCCCCAACCACGAGGCCAACCCGCTCGACCCGGCGAACCTCGTGGACCTCCAGAAGCGCGTCCGTGAGGAGGGCGCCGACCTCGGCCTCGCCTTCGACGGCGACGCGGACCGCTGCTTCGTCGTCGACGAGCACGGCGACCCCGTCTCCCCGTCCGCCGTCACCGCCCTCGTCGCCTCCCGCGAACTGGCGAGGAACGGCGGCACGGGCACGATCATCCACAACCTGATCACCTCCTGGTCCGTCCCCGAGGTCGTGAAGGAACACGGCGGCACACCGGTACGCACACGCGTGGGCCACTCCTTCATCAAGCAGGAGATGGCCACCTCCGGAGCGATCTTCGGCGGCGAGCACTCGGCGCACTACTACTTCCGCGACTTCTGGAACGCGGACACGGGCATGCTCGCCGCGCTCCACGTCCTCGCCGCCCTCGGCGGCCAGAGCGGCGCCCTGTCCGCCCTCGTCGCCGAGTACGACCGCTACACCGGCTCCGGCGAGATCAACTCCACGGTCGACGACCAGCACGCCCGCCTCGCCGCGATCAAGACCGAGTACGCCGGCCGGGACGGCATCACGCACGACGAGCTCGACGGCCTGACGATCACCTCCGCGGACTGGTGGTTCAACGTGCGCCCGTCCAACACCGAGCCCCTCCTCCGGCTGAACGCGGAGGCCAGGGACGAAGCCACGATGACCAAGATCCGTGACGAGGTCCTGGCGATCATCAGAGCCTGACCACGGCCGACGCGAAACGGGACCCCCGTCCGAGCAGCCGTGCCCCCGCCCCCGGCGGTACGCTGACCAGGCCGCACGTACACACATTCACACCGCTGAAGGGACACCCCATGCCGCTCGAAGCCGGCCTTCTGGAGATCCTCGCCTGCCCGGCCTGCCACGCCCCCCTCAAGGAGGCGGACGCCGAGCTGCTCTGCACCGGATCGGACTGCGGCCTCGCCTACCCGATCCGCGACGGCATCCCCGTACTCCTCGTGGACGAGGCCCGCCGCCCCGCATAGGTCCCACCAGAGGCCCCGCACGGGCCGTCCCGGAGGCTGACACCATGCTCGACGAATCGCTGCTCGACGCCCCCGAGGCCCTCGCCAGGGTCGACCGCCGCGGACTCCTGCGCGGCGCCGCCGAGGCCGGCGCCCGTGTCCGCACCGCGGTCCGGCACGCCGCGGAGGCCGGAATCACCGAGCTCAAACCGGACGGCCGCCCGCGCGCCGTCCTCTTCGCGGGACCCGGACTGGCCGCCGGCTGCGTCGCCGACCTGCTCAACAGGCTCGCCGGCGCCTCCTGCCCCGTAGCCCGCCTGCGCCCCACCGGAGTCGCCCCCGCCGCGGGCGCCCTGCGCTGGGAGCTGCCCGGCTGGGCGGGCCCCGTGGACCTCCTCCTCGTCGCGACCACCGACGGCACCGAGCCGGGACTCGCCCTCCTCGTCGAGCAGGCCTACCGGCGCGGCTGCACCATCGTCGCCGTCAGCCCCGCGGGCGCCCCCCTGAGCGAAGCCGTCTCCGGGGCACACGGCCTCTTCGTACCGATGGCGACCGCCCCGTACGAGGACGACGAACCCGCCGCGGCCTCCGCGCCCGGCGCCCTGTGGGCCCTGCTCACCCCGCTGCTCTCCCTCCTGGACCGCACCGGTCTGCTCTCCGCGCCGGCCGAGACCCTGGAGAAGGTCGCCGACCGGCTCGACCAGACCGCCGAACGCTGCGGCCCGGCGATTGCGACCTACGGCAACCCCGCCAAGACCCTCGCCGCCGAGCTCGCCGACGCACTGCCCCTGATCTGGACCGAAGGGCACGCCGCGGGCCCGGCAGGCCGTCGCTTCGCCGCCGCGCTCGCCGAACTCGCCGGCCGCCCGGCCCTCGCCTCCGACCTGCCCGAGGCGCTCCCCGCGCATGGCCGCCTCCTCCTCGGCGACCTCGCGGGCGGCGCCGACCCCGACGACTTCTTCCGCGACCGCGTCGACGAGGAACAGCCGATGCGCGTCCGCGTCGTCCTCCTGCGCGACCGGCCCGGCGGCCTCACCGCCGCGCCCGCCGCCCGCGAGCTGGCCCTCGGCCACGACACCCCGATCAGCGAGCTCGAACCCGAAGAGGGCGGCGAGCTGGAGACACTCGCCGAACTGATCGCCGTCACGGATTTCGCCGCCGTTTACCTCGCGCTCGCCTCGGGCGCATGACGTGGACCCGGCCGGTCCGAACACCGGCCGGCCCCTGACCCGCGTACGGAGAAGAACACCTGATGGACCGCCTCACCAACACCGTCCGCCCCTATGCCTGGGGCTCGACCACCGCCATCCCGCACCTCATCGGTGCCGAGCCGACGGGCGAGCCGCAGGCAGAGATGTGGATGGGCGCCCACCCGGGAGCCCCCTCGCAGACCGGGCGCGGCCCGCTCAACGAGGTGATCGACCAGGCCCCCGAGCGTGAACTCGGCCCGCAGGCCGTCGCGAAGTTCGGCCCCCGCCTCCCCTTCCTCCTCAAACTCCTCGCCGCGGGCGCCCCGCTCTCCCTCCAGGTCCACCCCGACCTGACCCAGGCCAAGGAGGGTTACGAGGCCGAGGAGCGCGCCGGCGTCCCGATAGACGCCCCGCACCGCAACTACAAGGACGCCAACCACAAGCCCGAACTGATCTGCGCCCTCACGCCGTTCGAGGGCCTGTGCGGATTCCGCACCCCCGAAGAGGCCGCACGCCTCATCGAAGGCCTCGGCGTCGACTCCCTCAAGCCCTACGCCGACCTGCTGCGGGCCCACCCCGAAGAGGCCGCGCTGCGCGAGGTCCTGACGGCCGTACTGAGCGCGGACCCCGCGGAGATGGCCACCACGGTCACCGAGGCCGAGGCCGCCGCCGAACGCCTCGGCGGCGACTACGCGCCCTACGCCGGGCTCGCCCACCACTACCCCGGCGACCCCGGCGTCATCGCCGCCATGCTGCTCAACCACGTCCGGCTCAACCCCGGCGAGGCCCTCTTCCTCGGCGCCGGCGTCCCGCACGCCTACATCGACGGCCTCGGCGTCGAAATCATGGCCAACTCGGACAACGTCCTGCGCTGCGGCCTCACACCCAAGCACGTCGACGTCCCCGAACTCCTGCGCATCGTCCGCTTCGAGGCCACCGACCCCGGCACCCTCCGCCCCGAGGCGTCCCCCGACGGCGAAGAGGTCTACGCGACCCCCATCGACGAATTCCGCCTCTCCCGCCACGTCCTGCCCGAGGGCGCAGCCCCGCACGACGTCACCGCCGGCACCCCGCAGATCCTGCTCTGCACCGCGGGCACCGTCCGCGCCGGTGAACTCGCCCTCACCGCAGGGCAGTCGGTGTTCGTCCCGGCAGGCGAAAAGGCCGAAGTGTCCGGAGCCGGCACGCTCTTCCGGGCAACCGTGGTGGCCTGACGCACCCCCGCTGTCCCGGGCTGCAACAATGACCCACCGCAAAGGGTGGGCAAAGCCCGGGACGGCGTACGCGGACAGATCCGTACGAGCCAGGACCGGGACGGCGTACGAAGGGACATCGGGAACACATGAGCGCTTCAGGCGGCACAAAAGCGATCGTGGCGGCACTCGCCGCCAACCTCGCGATCGCGGCAGCGAAATTCGTGGCGTTCCTCTTCAGCGGCTCGTCCTCGATGCTCGCCGAGAGCGTCCACTCGCTCGCCGACTCCGGCAACCAGGGCCTCCTGCTGCTCGGAGGCAAGAAGGCCCAACGCGAGGCGACCCCGCAACACCCCTTCGGCTACGGCCGCGAGCGCTACATCTACGCCTTCCTCGTCTCCATCGTCCTCTTCTCGGTCGGCGGCATGTTCGCCGTCTACGAGGGCTACGAGAAGATCAAGCACCCGCACGCGCTCGAGAACTGGTACTGGCCGATCGGCGTCCTCGTCTTCGCGATCATCGCCGAGAGCTTCTCGTTCCGTACCGCCATCAAGGAGTCCAACCAGCTGCGCGGCAGGCTCACCTGGTCCCAGTTCATCCGCCGCGCCAAGGCACCCGAGCTGCCCGTCGTCCTCCTCGAGGACTTCGGCGCGCTGATCGGTCTCGTCCTCGCGCTCGCCGGTACCGGCCTCGCCCTCGCCACCGACGACGGCCTCTGGGACGGCATCGGCACCCTGTGCATCGGCATCCTGCTCATCGCCATCGCGATCGTCCTGGCCGCCGAGACCAAGTCGCTGCTCCTGGGCGAGGCCGCGGGCATGGACGACGTCAAGAAGATCGAGACCGCGCTCGTCGACGGAGACACCGTCACCGGCGTCATCCACATGCGCACCCTCCACCTCGGCCCCGAGGAACTCCTCGTCGCCGCCAAGATCGCCGTCCAGCACGACGACACGGCCACCGAGGTCGCCAACGCCATCAACGCCGCGGAGGCCCGCATCCGCGAGGCCGTCCCGATCGCCCGCGTGATCTACCTCGAACCGGACATCTACAACGAGGCGGCCGCTTCCGCCGGCACCAACCCGGCCACGACCCCGGACAGCCCGACCCCGGACCACTAGCCCCGACAGCCCGGGCCCGGACGCCGACCGACCTCCCCGCCGGCGCCGGACCCGGAGGCGGGCTGGGTCCGGCTGGGCCGATCGGTGTAGATTCGTCACTGAGCCAGACGTCGCTGCTGATGGCGGTCGGGCGGCCCGCACGACGGACCGGCCGAGGGAGAGAGGGCCTCCGACGGACTGCGCTGCGAGCGCCGGGCACTCGTATGTCCATCGCCGCAGACCAGCCATGCCCACCTCGACCCACCACCACGAGGAGCAAGCTCCCTATGACGACTGTCGACAACCGACAGGACCAGGACTTCAAGGTCGCCGATCTCTCCCTGGCCGACTTCGGCCGCAAGGAGATCACCCTCGCCGAGCACGAGATGCCCGGCCTGATGTCCATCCGCGAGGAATACGCCGCCACGCAGCCGCTCGCCGGCGCCCGCGTCACCGGCTCCCTGCACATGACGGTGCAGACCGCCGTCCTCATCGAGACCCTCGTCGCCCTCGGCGCCGAGGTCCGCTGGGCCTCCTGCAACATCTTCTCCACCCAGGACCACGCCGCCGCGGCCATCGCCGTCGGCCCGAACGGCACCCCGGACAACCCCCAGGGCGTCCCGGTCTTCGCCTGGAAGGGCGAGACCCTGGACGAGTACTGGTGGTGCACGGAGCAGGCCCTGACCTGGCCGAACAGCCCCACCGGCGGCCCGAACATGATCCTCGACGACGGTGGCGACGCCACCCTCCTCGTCCACAAGGGCGTCGAGTACGAGAAGGACGGCAAGGTCCCCTCGGCCGACACCGCCGAGTCGGACGAGCACCGCGTCATCCTCGAGCTCCTCAACCGCACCATCACCGAGGGCTCGCAGAAGTGGACCCAGCTCGCCTCGGAGATCCGCGGCGTGACCGAGGAGACCACGACCGGCGTCCACCGCCTCTACGAGATGCATCGTGACGGCACCCTGCTGTTCCCGGCGATCAACGTGAACGACGCCGTCACCAAGTCGAAGTTCGACAACAAGTACGGCTGCCGCCACTCCCTGATCGACGGCATCAACCGCGCCACCGACGTCCTCATCGGCGGCAAGACCGCCGTCGTCTGCGGCTACGGCGACGTGGGCAAGGGCTGCGCCGAGTCCCTCCGCGGCCAGGGCGCCCGAGTGATCATCACCGAGATCGACCCGATCTGCGCCCTGCAGGCGGCGATGGACGGCTACCAGGTCACGACGCTCGACGAGGTCATCGACAAGGCCGACATCTTCGTCACCACGACCGGCAACAAGGACATCATCATGGCCTCGGACATGGCCAAGATGAAGCACCAGGCGATCGTGGGCAACATCGGCCACTTCGACAACGAGATCGACATGGCCGGCCTCGCGCAGACCCCGGGCATCGTCAAGGACGAGGTCAAGCCGCAGGTCCACACCTGGAAGTACCCCGACGGCAAGGTCCTCATCGTCCTCTCCGAAGGCCGCCTCCTGAACCTGGGCAACGCCACGGGCCACCCGTCCTTCGTGATGTCCAACTCCTTCGCGGACCAGACCCTGGCCCAGATCGAGCTGTTCACGAAGCCCGAGGAGTACCCGACCGACGTCTACGTGCTCCCCAAGCACCTCGACGAGAAGGTCGCCCGCCTCCACCTCGACGCCCTCGGCGTGAAGCTGACGACGCTGCGCCCCGAGCAGGCCTCGTACATCGGCGTAGAGGTCGACGGCCCCTACAAGCCGGACCACTACCGCTACTGATCCCGAGCGGACCCCGGTGCTACGCAGGCCCCTCGCACTCCGGTGCGGGGGGCCTGCCCCGTACCGGCCCGGCATCCCGCACCACCCGACGTCCGCACGATCCCGAAGGACCTCGAGAGCCCCCATGCCCCGCGGCCGCTATTCGCTCCACGACACCCACGACCACACCCCCCTCGGCGAAGAACACTTCCACTGCGCCCCCGGCCCCTCCGGCTGGCGATACGTCTCCCAGACCATCACCCCCTCCGGCGACCACTCCGGCTCCGTCGACCTGGCCATCGACGAACTCGGCCGCCCCATCCGCCTCGAACTCAACGCGGCGAGCTGGCAGGTACGAGGAGCAGCCATCGACGGCGTCACCTGGGTACGCACCGACCCCACCGGCACCCACGCCACCGAGGGAAACGCCCCCGCCCACGCCTTCACCGGCACCTCGCCGGCCTTCCTCGTCGCCACCGCACGCCTGCTGCGCCTCACCCCCGCTTCCCCCGCGACCCGCGTGCGCCTGGTCCGCTTCACCGACCCCGTCCTGGCCCCCCTCACCCTCGACCAGTCCTGGGCCCTGCTGAAAACAGAAACACACGCCACTGACACCGGCCCCCTGAACGTCGACGAATACCAGGTCACAGACCTGGACACGGGGGAACAGCAAGCCGTCCACCTCGCCGGCGACGTGGTCCTCGCCGCCCCCGGCATCGAGCTCGAACACCTCGAATCCCCGCCCTCGACGTTCGCCTGAGAGACGGCGGACCCGCGTCAGGCAGGCGGCACGAAACCCGTCCCCGGCCCCTCGTCCCCGCGCGGACGCAAAGGCGCGACATCGCGAGCGGGAGGCGCAGCCGCGACAGCCGGACCCCCGGGCTGCCCAACCGGCGCCCCGGCACCCGGATACACCGGCCCCGGCCCGCCCACCGGACCCGTCACGCCCGGAGCCACCCGCACCGCTCCGCCGCCGAAGGCCCGCTGCGCATCCCGCGACTGCCGCTCATGCACCACCGCGGCCAAATACGCCGCAGGCGGCACATCCCGCGGCGCCGGAGTCCCCGTACACGCCGCCAGATCACCGGCAAGCCGCTCCGCCATCGCCCAGCCCACCTGCGGATCCAGCTGCCCCATCCGCGTCAGATACGACCGGACCGCCAGCCACAGCCCGTCCGGCACCCCCGACAGATCGAGCCCGGCGAACCGCCCCACCAGCCACGGAGGCGGCGGAGGCACGAACCGCGCCGGCCCCGCCGGCACCCGCTCCCGTACGACGAGCGTCCCCGCGAACACGTCCCCGAGCCGCCGCCCCCGCTCGGACACCAGCGACGCGATGCACGCGACCACCCCGAACGTCATGAGGATCTCCACGACCCCGACCGCCCCGCGCACCAGCGCATGCCGGAACCGGATCGGCCCCCCGTCGTCCCGCACCACACGAAGCCCGCACGCCAGCTTCCCCAGCGAACGCCCGTGGCTCAGCGTCTCCACAGCGATCGGCACCCCGACAAGCACCAGCACGAACGTCGCCACCGCCACCGCCGCGGCGGCCGCCTGGTCCAGAGAAGCGGTGGCCGCCACGATCCCCATCGTCACCACGATGTACACGGTGAACGCCACGACGAGATCGATGACCACCGCCAACGCCCGACTGGGCAGCTTCGCGGGGCGCAGCTCAAGAGCCACCGCCTCGCCCGTCACAAGCTCACTCACGCCGGCCGTCCTTCCCTGCCCTGCCCTCGGAACCGCCAGTCTGCCAAGCTGAGGGCACATCGCGCCGCAGAGGTAGCCACAGCAACAGCAGCCGAGGAGCAGCCGACCCGATGGACCTCGACGTCTTCGTGTCCGCCCACCGAGCCGAGTGGGACCGCCTGGACGCGCTGCTGCGCCGCAGACGCCGCCTCAACGGCGCCGAAGCCGACGAACTCGTCACCCTCTACCAGCGGGCCGCGACCCACCTCTCCCTCATCCAGTCCAGCGCCCCGGACCCCCAGATATCCGGCCGCCTCACACAACTGGTGGCACGCGCGCGTAGTGCCGTGACAGGCACCCGCCGCGCCTCCTGGCGCGACGTGACCCGCTTCCTGACCCAAGGTTTCCCCGCAGCGGTCTACCGCTCCCGCCACTGGTGGGTCCCCACCGCACTCCTCTCCACCGCGATAGCCGCCCTCCTGGGCTGGTGGATAGGAACGCACCCCGAAGTTCAGGCGTCGATCGCCGCCCCGTCCGAACTGCGCGACCTCACGCGCCCGGGCGGCCAGTACGAGACCTATTACTCCAGCCACCCCGCGGCCTCCTTCGCCGCCCAGGTGTGGACGAACAACGCCCAGGCGGCCGCCATGTGCCTGGTCCTGGGCGTCTTCCTGGGCCTCCCCGTCCTCTGGATCCTCTTCCAGAACATGCTGAACCTGGGCGTGGGCATCGGCCTGATGTCCTCGGCCGGCCGCCTCGACACCTTCCTGGGCCTGATCCTGCCTCACGGCCTCCTGGAACTGACGGCGGTCTTCGTAGCGGCTGGTACGGGCCTGCGCCTCGGCTGGACCCTCATCGACCCGGGCCCCCGAACGCGCCGCGCGGCCCTCGCCGAGGAAGGCCGCGCCGCCCTGGGAATGGCGATCGGCCTGGCACTCATCCTCTTCATCTCGGGCGCCATCGAAGGCTTCGTCACCCCTTCGGGCCTGCCGACCTGGGCCCGCATCACCATCGGCGTCCTCGCCGAGCTGGGCTTTCTCGTCTACGTCTACGTGCTCGGCGGCAGAGCGGCCCGCGCCGGTGAGACGGGGGACCTGGACAAGACGGAGCGCAGCGCCTCCGTACCCACCGCCGCGTGATGTGCGTTCACGGTGTCTGACCTGCTAGTCTCCTCGTCGCCCCACAAAAGCCGTTGACACGGACGGACTGGGGAGGTAGATTTGAACAGTTGCCTGGGATTCGACAGAGTCGGCCGGCAACGACTAGGGTCTAGCTCGCTTCCGAGAATTCTTCTCCAGAAGCGCACCCCCGATAAATCGGAAAACGAACGCCGGTCAATCCGGCCGGGAACTTCTGATAAAGTCGGAACCGCCGGAAAGGGAAACGCGGAAAGCCGAAAGGCCGGAGCGGAAACCTGAAAGGCACCGAGGAAATCGGACACGAAAGAGTCTGATAGAGTCGGAAACGCAAGACCGAAGGGAAACTGCCCGGAGGAAAGCCTGAGAGAGTCTCTCGGGTGAGTACAAAGGAAGCGTCCGTTCCTTGAGAACTCAACAGCGTGCCAAAAGTCAACGCCAGATTGACAACCCCGGCCCACATTGTGGGTTGGAGGTTCCTTTGAAAAAGTCCTCACTCCCACACCGGGGTGAGGCGCACTAGCGAGGACGCAGTGAATCGTGGGGATTATTCCTCCCGACGGTTCCGCTCTCGTGGTGTAGTCCCGATTACGGGAAAACATTCACGGAGAGTTTGATCCTGGCTCAGGACGAACGCTGGCGGCGTGCTTAACACATGCAAGTCGAACGATGAAGCCCTTCGGGGTGGATTAGTGGCGAACGGGTGAGTAACACGTGGGCAATCTGCCCTGCACTCTGGGACAAGCCCTGGAAACGGGGTCTAATACCGGATAACACCCCCTCTCGCATGGGAGGGGGTTGAAAGCTCCGGCGGTGCAGGATGAGCCCGCGGCCTATCAGCTTGTTGGTGAGGTAGAAGCTCACCAAGGCGACGACGGGTAGCCGGCCTGAGAGGGCGACCGGCCACACTGGGACTGAGACACGGCCCAGACTCCTACGGGAGGCAGCAGTGGGGAATATTGCACAATGGGCGAAAGCCTGATGCAGCGACGCCGCGTGAGGGATGACGGCCTTCGGGTTGTAAACCTCTTTCAGCAGGGAAGAAGCGAAAGTGACGGTACCTGCAGAAGAAGCGCCGGCTAACTACGTGCCAGCAGCCGCGGTAATACGTAGGGCGCAAGCGTTGTCCGGAATTATTGGGCGTAAAGAGCTCGTAGGCGGCTTGTCACGTCGGTTGTGAAAGCCCGGGGCTTAACCCCGGGTCTGCAGTCGATACGGGCAGGCTAGAGTGTGGTAGGGGAGATCGGAATTCCTGGTGTAGCGGTGAAATGCGCAGATATCAGGAGGAACACCGGTGGCGAAGGCGGATCTCTGGGCCATTACTGACGCTGAGGAGCGAAAGCGTGGGGAGCGAACAGGATTAGATACCCTGGTAGTCCACGCCGTAAACGGTGGGAACTAGGTGTTGGCGACATTCCACGTCGTCGGTGCCGCAGCTAACGCATTAAGTTCCCCGCCTGGGGAGTACGGCCGCAAGGCTAAAACTCAAAGGAATTGACGGGGGCCCGCACAAGCAGCGGAGCATGTGGCTTAATTCGACGCAACGCGAAGAACCTTACCAAGGCTTGACATATACCGGAAAGCATCAGAGATGGTGCCCCCCTTGTGGTCGGTATACAGGTGGTGCATGGCTGTCGTCAGCTCGTGTCGTGAGATGTTGGGTTAAGTCCCGCAACGAGCGCAACCCTTGTTCTGTGTTGCCAGCATGCCCTTCGGGGTGATGGGGACTCACAGGAGACTGCCGGGGTCAACTCGGAGGAAGGTGGGGACGACGTCAAGTCATCATGCCCCTTATGTCTTGGGCTGCACACGTGCTACAATGGCAGGTACAATGAGCTGCGATGCCGCGAGGCGGAGCGAATCTCAAAAAGCCTGTCTCAGTTCGGATTGGGGTCTGCAACTCGACCCCATGAAGTCGGAGTTGCTAGTAATCGCAGATCAGCATTGCTGCGGTGAATACGTTCCCGGGCCTTGTACACACCGCCCGTCACGTCACGAAAGTCGGTAACACCCGAAGCCGGTGGCCCAACCCCCTTGTGGGGAGGGAGCTGTCGAAGGTGGGACTGGCGATTGGGACGAAGTCGTAACAAGGTAGCCGTACCGGAAGGTGCGGCTGGATCACCTCCTTTCTAAGGAGCACTTTGGCTGCCAGGCATTGTCTGGTGGTCCAAGAGCCATTTCGTCGGCAAATGTCCGACGGTGGTCGCTCAAGGGTGGAACGTTGACTATTCGACCGGGTTCACGGGTCGGAGGCTGTGAGTACTGCTCCTCGGAGCGTGGAAAGCATGATCTCCGGGCGGAACCGGGTCGGGCACGCTGTTGGGTGTCTGAAGGTACGGCCGAAACGGTCGCCTTCAGTGCCGACCCCAGTGCACTCGAATCTGCTGGTTCGGGGTGATGGGTGGTTGGTCGTTGTTTGAGAACTGCACAGTGGACGCGAGCATCTGTGGCCAAGTTTTTAAGGGCGCACGGTGGATGCCTTGGCACCAGGAACCGATGAAGGACGTGGGAGGCCACGATAGTCCCCGGGGAGCCGTCAACCAGGCTTTGATCCGGGGGTTTCCGAATGGGGAAACCCGGCAGTCGTCATGGGCTGTCACCCATACCTGAACACATAGGGTATGTGGAGGGAACGCGGGGAAGTGAAACATCTCAGTACCCGCAGGAAGAGAAAACAACCGTGATTCCGGGAGTAGTGGCGAGCGAAACTGGATGAGGCCAAACCATATGCGTGTGATACCCGGCAGGGGTTGCGCATGTGGGGTTGTGGGATCTCTCTTTCACAGTCTGCCGGCTGTGAGACGAGTCAGAAACCGTTGATGTAGGCGAAGGACATGCGAAAGGTCCGGCGTAGAGGGTAAGACCCCCGTAGTCGAAACATCAGCGGCTCGTTTGAGAGACACCCAAGTAGCACGGGGCCCGAGAAATCCCGTGTGAATCTGGCGGGACCACCCGCTAAGCCTAAATATTCCCTGGTGACCGATAGCGGATAGTACCGTGAGGGAATGGTGAAAAGTACCGCGGGAGCGGAGTGAAATAGTACCTGAAACCGTGTGCCTACAAGCCGTGGGAGCGTCGCTGTATGTGCTTGCACATGCAGTCGTGACTGCGTGCCTTTTGAAGAATGAGCCTGCGAGTTTGCGGTGCGTTGCGAGGTTAACCCGTGTGGGGAAGCCGTAGCGAAAGCGAGTCCGAATAGGGCGATTCAGTAGCGCGCTCAAGACCCGAAGCGGAGTGATCTAGCCATGGGCAGGTTGAAGCGGAGGTAAGACTTCGTGGAGGACCGAACCCACCAGGGTTGAAAACCTGGGGGATGACCTGTGGTTAGGGGTGAAAGGCCAATCAAACTCCGTGATAGCTGGTTCTCCCCGAAATGCATTTAGGTGCAGCGTCGTGTGTTTCTTGCCGGAGGTAGAGCACTGGATAGGCGATGGGCCCTACCGGGTTACTGACCTTAGCCAAACTCCGAATGCCGGTAAGTGAGAGCACGGCAGTGAGACTGTGGGGGATAAGCTCCATGGTCGAGAGGGAAACAGCCCAGAGCATCGACTAAGGCCCCTAAGCGTACGCTAAGTGGGAAAGGATGTGGAGTCGCACAGACAACCAGGAGGTTGGCTTAGAAGCAGCCACCCTTGAAAGAGTGCGTAATAGCTCACTGGTCTAGTGATTCCGCGCCGACAATGTAGCGGGGCTCAAGCGTACCGCCGAAGTCGTGTCATTCCAGCATGTAGGGCCAACGCCCGCTGGGATGGGTAGGGGAGCGTCGTGTGCCGGGTGAAGCAGCCGCGGAAGCGAGTTGTGGACGGTTCACGAGTGAGAATGCAGGCATGAGTAGCGATACACACGTGAGAAACGTGTGCGCCGATTGACTAAGGGTTCCTGGGTCAAGCTGATCTGCCCAGGGTAAGTCGGGACCTAAGGCGAGGCCGACAGGCGTAGTCGATGGATAACCGGTTGATATTCCGGTACCCGCTGTGAAGCGTCAAACATTGAATCAGGCGATGCTAAGTCCGTGAAGCCGTTCCGGACCCTTCGGGGAAAGGAAAGTGGTGGAGCCGACGGACCAGACTTGTAGTAGGTGAGTGATGGGGTGACGCAGGAAGGTAGTCCAGCCCGGGCGGTGGTTGTCCCGGGGTAAGGGTGTAGGGCGCTGTCTAGGTAAATCCGGACAGCTTGTGCCTGAGACCTGATGCCGAGCCGATTGTGGTGAAGTGGATGATCCTATGCTGTCGAGAAAAGCCTCTAGCGAGTTTCATGGCGGCCCGTACCCTAAACCGACTCAGGTGGTCAGGTAGAGAATACCGAGGCGTTCGGGTGAACTATGGTTAAGGAACTCGGCAAAATGCCCCCGTAACTTCGGGAGAAGGGGGCCATCACCGGTGATTGAATTTACTTCATGAGCTGGGGGTGGCCGCAGAGACCAGCGAGAAGCGACTGTTTACTAAAAACACAGGTCCGTGCGAAGCCGTAAGGCGATGTATACGGACTGACGCCTGCCCGGTGCTGGAACGTTAAGGGGACCGGTTAGTGCACTTTCGGGTGTGCGAAGCTGAGAACTTAAGCGCCAGTAAACGGCGGTGGTAACTATAACCATCCTAAGGTAGCGAAATTCCTTGTCGGGTAAGTTCCGACCTGCACGAATGGCGTAACGACTTCTCGACTGTCTCAACCATAGGCCCGGTGAAATTGCACTACGAGTAAAGATGCTCGTTTCGCGCAGCAGGACGGAAAGACCCCGGGACCTTTACTACAGTTTGATATTGGTGTTCGGTTCGGCTTGTGTAGGATAGGTGGGAGACTTTGAACTCTGGACGCCAGTTCAGGGGGAGTCGTCGTTGAAATACCACTCTGGTCGTGCTGGATGTCTAACCTGGGTCCGTGATCCGGATCAGGGACAGTGTCTGATGGGTAGTTTAACTGGGGCGGTTGCCTCCTAAAGAGTAACGGAGGCGCCCAAAGGTTCCCTCAGCCTGGTTGGTAATCAGGTGTTGAGTGTAAGTGCACAAGGGAGCTTGACTGTGAGACCGACGGGTCGAGCAGGGACGAAAGTCGGGACTAGTGATCCGGCGGTGGCTTGTGGAAGCGCCGTCGCTCAACGGATAAAAGGTACCCCGGGGATAACAGGCTGATCTTCCCCAAGAGTCCATATCGACGGGATGGTTTGGCACCTCGATGTCGGCTCGTCGCATCCTGGGGCTGGAGTCGGTCCCAAGGGTTGGGCTGTTCGCCCATTAAAGCGGTACGCGAGCTGGGTTTAGAACGTCGTGAGACAGTTCGGTCCCTATCCGCTGTGCGCGTAGGAATATTGAGAAGGGCTGTCCCTAGTACGAGAGGACCGGGACGGACGAACCTCTGGTGTGCCAGTTGTCCTGCCAAGGGCATGGCTGGTTGGCTACGTTCGGAAAGGATAACCGCTGAAAGCATCTAAGCGGGAAGCCTGCTTCGAGATGAGTATTCCCACCCCCTTGAGGGGTTAAGGCTCCCAGTAGACGACTGGGTTGATAGGCCAGATCTGGAAGCCCGGTAACGGGTGGAGGTGACTGGTACTAATAGGCCGAGGGCTTGTCCTCAGTTGCTCGCGTCCACTGTGTTGGTTCTGAAACCACGAACAACCCCACGTTTGTCACAGAGCGTGGTGCGGTTGACAGTTTCATAGTGTTTCGGTGGTCATAGCGTGAGGGAAACGCCCGGTTACATTCCGAACCCGGAAGCTAAGCCTCACAGCGCCGATGGTACTGCAGGGGGGACCCTGTGGGAGAGTAGGACGCCGCCGAACTATTTTTGAAGAAAACCCCCGTAACGGATGAGAATCCTGTTGCGGGGGTTTTCTGCGTTTCGGGGCCGGTCCCGGGCCGGCCGCCTCAGACCAGTCCTCTCTTTTTCGGCCGGACCTTTTCGGCCGGACCCCTTTCAGAGCCCGGTCCTTTTCCTCATATTCAGAGTCGGCCCGCTGCCTTCAAAGCGAGGTAGGCATCCGCCAGGGCCGGTGCGAGGTCGTTCGGGGTGGCGTCGACGACCGTGACGCCGCGACGGGTTAGCAGTTCAGCCGTGCGGTGGCGTTCCGCTTGGGCCTGGGCCGCGGCGGCAGCGTCGTAGACCGCCTCTGTGTTTCCTCG
Organism: Streptomyces sp. NBC_00569; assembly: GCF_036345255.1. NCBI lineage: Bacteria > Bacillati > Actinomycetota > Actinomycetes > Kitasatosporales > Streptomycetaceae > Streptomyces > Streptomyces sp. NBC_00569. The sequence continues at coordinate 6,011,891 of NZ_CP107783.1, forward strand.
GGCGCCGGCCATTTCCGCGATCGTCGGGTCCGCCACCGAAGCCACCAATACTGTGTGGCGTTTGGTGAGGCGGGAGAGGACCGGGAGGAGGCCCTCCTCCACGGGAGCCGCGTCGAGGCTCGTGAGGAGGACGACGAGTGAACGGCGGGGCGCTGTGTGCAGGGCCGCCGCGGTCAGGCCGCGGGCGTCCGTTTCTACGAGTTCCGGCTCCAGTGGGGCCATGGCGTTGACCAGGGCCGGCAGGAGTTCGCCGGCCGCGCGGCCCTGGACCAAGGCGCGGATGCGGCGGTCGTAGGCGAGCAGGTCGACCCGATCGCCGGCTCTGGAGGCCAGTGCGCCGAGGAGGAGGGCGGCGTCCATCGACGCGTCGAGGCGGGGTGCGTCGCCGACGCGGCCGGCGGAGGTGCGGCCCGTGTCGAGCACGATAAGGATGTGCCGGTCGCGCTCCGGGCGCCAGGTGCGGACCGCGAGTGTCGACTGGCGGGCGGTGGCGCGCCAGTCGATGGAACGGGTGTCGTCCCCGGGGACGTACTCGCGCAAACTGTCGAATTCGGTGCCTTCGCCGCGGGTCAGGACGCTGGTGCGGCCGTCCAGCTCGCGGAGGCGGGCCAGTTTCGAGGGCAGGTGCTTGCGGCTGTGGAACGGGGGGAGGACGCGGACCGTCCAGGGGACGTCGTGGCTGCCCTGGCGGGTGAAGAGGCGCAGCGGGCCGTACGAGCGGATCGTCACCCGGTCGGCCTTTCGGTCACCCCTGCGGGTGGGAAGCAGACGGGTGGTGATGCGGCGGCGTTCGCCCGGGGGGATCGTCACGTGGTGACGGGACGCCTCGACCTCGGTGCCGGGGAGCCAGCTGCTGGGCGGCCAGGCGTCGCGGAGCTGGGCGCGCAGGGGGCGGCGCGAGGAGTTGGTGACGGTGAGGGTGACGTCGGCCGGGTCGCCCAGGCGTACTGCGGTGTCGCCCGAACGGGTCAGGCGCAGTCGGCGTACCGGGGCGGCCAGGGCGAAGTCGCAGGCGCAGGCCAGGGCCAGGGGGGTGTTCACGGCCAGGATGCCGGTCCAGCTGGGCTCCCAGATGCCTACGGGGAGGGAGCCCAGGGCGGCGAGCAGGGCGGTGCGTCCGGTGAGGGCCATGGGTCCAGAGCCTTGCGTCAGCGGGGAACGGGGACGTGGGCCAGGATCGCGTTGATGACCGAGTCGGGCGTGACGCCCTCCATCTCGGCCTCGGGGCGGAGCTGGATCCTGTGGCGGAGCGTGGGCAGGGCGAGGGCCTTCACGTCGTCGGGGATGACGTAGTCGCGGCCCGTCAGCCAGGCCCAGGCGCGGGCCGTGGACAGGAGCGCCGTTGCGCCGCGGGGAGAGACGCCCAGGGTGAGGGACGGGGATTCGCGCGTGGCGCGGCAGATGTCGACGACGTAGGCCGTGATCTCGGGGGAGATCGCGGTCTTCGCCACGGCTGCCCGGGCGGTTTCCAGGTCGGCGGCGGTGGCTACGGGGCGTACGCCCGCGGAGCGCAGGTCGCGCGGGTTGAAGCCCTGGGCGTGTCGGGTCAGGACGTCGATCTCGTCCTGACGGGAGGGGAGGGGGACTGTGAGCTTGAGGAGGAAACGGTCCAGCTGGGCCTCGGGGAGGGGGTATGTGCCCTCGTACTCGACGGGGTTCTGCGTCGCCGCGACCAGGAAGGGGTCGGGGAGCGGGCGGGGGGTGCCGTCGACCGTGACCTGGCGTTCCTCCATGGCTTCGAGGAGGGAGGACTGGGTCTTGGGCGGGGTGCGGTTGATCTCGTCCGCGAGGAGCAGGTTGGTGAAGACCGGGCCGGGCTGGAACGAGAACTCAGCGGTGCGTGCGTCGTAGACGAGGGAGCCCGTGACGTCGCTCGGCATCAGGTCAGGGGTGAACTGGACGCGTTTCGTGTCGAGTTCGAGGGAGGCTGCGAGGGCGCGTACGAGGAGGGTCTTGGCCACTCCGGGGACGCCTTCGAGAAGGACGTGGCCGCGGCAGAGGAGCGCCACGACGAGGCCCGTGACCGCGGGGTCCTGGCCGACGACGGCCTTGGCGATCTCCGCGCGCAGGGCCTCCAGAGACGCCCGTGAGCTGTGGGGATCTCCGGTGGGCCCGGCGTTGTCAGTGGTCGGGGCCATCATGAGTGGCGTACCTCTCTTTCGAGGGCGTCGAGTTGGTCGGCGAGGGCTGTCAGGGCCGCGTCGTCGGCGGGCGGCGGGCCGAAGAGGAGGGGGCGTGGGTCCTGGCCGGGGGTGTGGAGTGCGGCGGCCAGGGCGGGGAGCAGGGTCTCGGGCGTGTGGGCCTGGGACGGGGGGACGCCGATGAGGGGGGCGAGGCGGGTGCGGGTGGCGGTGCGCAGAGCGGAGGCGGCGCGGTCGCGGGCGTTGGCCTTGCGGTAGAGGCGGGCGCGTCCTTCGACGGCTTCGGAGGCGCGGATCGCCACGGGGAGGCGTTCGGGGACCAGTCGGCCGAGGCGGCGGCCGCGCCAGAACGCGGCGAGGACGGCCGCGACGAAGAGTTGCAGGGTGCCCCAGAGCCATCCCGAGGGGAGCAGGTCGAAGAAGCTGCGGCGCTCGGAGTCGGTGGCCCGGGCGTCGTCGGAGAGGGAGGGGAGGTACCAGACCAAGTGGGGGCGGGAACCGAGGAGTTGCAGGGCGAGCGAGGCATTGCCGTGCTCGTCGAGGCGGTCGTTGAGGAGGATGTCGGGGGCGCCGATCAGGACGGTGTCGCCGCCCTTGGCCTCCGGCAGGCGCAGCAAGGTGGGAAGGCTTTCGCTGCGGTAGCAGGTGTCGGCGTCCGCGGGGTACGTGGCGAAGCGGCGGCCGCCGGTCTCGGCGTCGCCGGCGCGGCGGGCGGCGGACAGGGTGCAGCCGGGGCGCGCGAGTGCGTCGAGGCTGGGTGCGGGGTCCACGGTGACGTCGGGGGCGAGGGCGTCGAGCGAGGGGGCGCCGGGGGCGATCAGGACGGTGCGGCCGCCGGAGTCGGTGGTGGCGGCGTGCAGTTGGGCCTGCTGGCGGTCGGTGAGCAGGTCCGGGGACGCGACGAGGACGGTGGTGTCGGGGCCTGCCGCGGTGCGGGCCTCGGCGGTGGTGGTGACCACGCGCGTGGAGACGCCCCGGTCGGCCAGGAGGCGGGCGACGGCGCGGCTGCCGCTCGGGTCGGCGGAGCGAGGGTCGAGGCGGCCGTGGGCGGCTTCGGAGCGGACGAGCGCGATGGCGACGGCGGCGATCAGCAGGATCGCGACGGCGATGAGCAGTCCGCGCGTGCGGGTCCAGAGCTGGCGTGGGGTGCGGGCCGTGGAGGTGGCCGGCGGCTGCTCGCCCGGATGCGCCGGTGGCGTGGAGCCCTGTGCGCTCTGAGGGGCAGCGGTGGGAGCCGTCGGATGCTGGGTGGTCACTCGGCGGCTCCTCGGGGGATGCTGCCGGTGAGCGTGGGGGTGGTGCGGTCCAGTTCGGAGTCGAGCGTGGTGAGGCGCTCGTACGTCTGCTGGGTCGCGGTACGGCCGCCGTATGTGACGTCGTCGAAGTCGCGGGCCGCGGTGCGCAGTCGGTCCGTGTGCGCGGGCAGGGTGCGGCCGGCTTCGGTGGCGGCCTCGTCGGCGGTGCGGCCGGGGCGCGGGTCGAGGAGTGCGCGTTCCTCCAGGGAGCGGACGATGGCGCGCATCCGTTCCTGTACGGCCGGGGTCCAGTGGCCCTGGGCCGCGTGCGCCTCGGCGGCCGCGCGGTGTTCGGCGGCGGTGCGGGGGCGGTCGTCGAAGAGTGCGGCGGTGGCGTGGGCGGAGCGGCGCGGGGTGCCCAGGCGCCACCACAGGGCGACGGCGAGGGCCACGACCGCGAGCACGATGACGAGCAGGCCGAATCCGCCGCCAGGGGTCGCCCCGGAGGCGGCGGAGAACAGCTTGTCGAGCCATTCCCAGAAGCGGTTGAGGCCCCGCTGGAGGAGGCTCGTGTCGTCCTGGTGGTACGCGGGCTCGGACAGCTCGCGTCGGGCCGCTTCCCGTGCGGGGTCGCGTCCGATCGTCACCGGTGGTTCGTCGCCGCCCGTGCGCGAGCGCAGCGCGGCAGCCCAGAGCACTCCCCCCGCCGGGCTCACCGCATCAGCTCCCCGAGGTGGGGCTCGTGGTGTCGCCGTAACCCTGGAGGCCTGCCGCGCGGCCGAGTTCGAGGTCGAGGGCCTCGCGGCGGATGCGCTGGTCGATGTACAGGAGCACGGTGACGCCGGCCGTGATCGGGAACGTGAGCATGGAGCCGATCACGGAGCCGACGCCGGTGACGATGAGGAACGTCCAGCCGAGGTCGCCGGTGCCGCCGTCGAGGAGTCCGCTGACGCCTTCGCCCCCGAGCGCGGCGGCGAGGAAGGTGAACGGGATGACGATGATCGACGAGACGAGTCCGGCGATGATCCCGGCCAGCAGCTGGATGCCGAAGACCCGCCACCAGGAGCCGCGGACCAGCTTGGCGGAGCGGCTCATCGACTTCAGGATGCTCTGCTTCTCCAGCATCAGGGCGGGCGAGGCGAGCGAGAAGCGGATCATCAGCCAGATCGCCAGGACGGCACCGCCGAGGGCGCCGAGGGCGATGAGGGGGGCGCCGGAGTCCGAGGAGCTCAACGCGGCGACGAGGATGCCGGGCAGCATGCAGACGAGCAGGACGGCGGCGGCGATGAGTGGCAGGAGGAGCGTCAGGCCGGCCAGCTTGAGGAGCTGGGGCTTGGCGTCCTTCCAGGCCTCCCCGGTCGTCACGGACTTGCCGAGGACGGCCCGGCTGGTCACGGTCGTGAGCAGGGCCGTGGCGACGATGGTGCCGAGCAGGTAGACGATCTGGACGACGCCCGAGCTCAGCAGGGTGTCGCCCACGGCTCGCGTCAGTTCGCTCGCGGTCGCGCTCGGGTCGTCGAGGGCGTCCGTGTTCGTCGAGCTGTTCAGGACGAGGCCCTGGAGGAGGACGACGACGATCTCGATGAGTACGGCCACGGAGAGCGAGATCCCGAGGACGGTGCGCCAGTGCGCGCGCATCGTCGACACGGCGCCGTCGAGGATCTCGCCGACGCCGAGCGGGCGCAGCGGGATGACGCCGGGCTTGGCGGCCGGGGGCCTGCCCTGCCAGGAGCCCCATCCGGCGCCGTAGCCACCGCCTGGGCCGCCGTAACCGCCACCACCGCCGTAGCCACCACCTCCGTGGCCGCCGGGGCCCGCGGGGCCGCCGGAGGATCCGCCGCCCCAGCCCTGGGCCGGAGGCGACGGAGGGGGCGGGGTCCGGCCGGTGCCGGATGGGGCGGACCACTGCGCCGGCGGCGGCTGCTCCTTGGACCACTTCGGGTCGGGAGCGGCGTCCTTGCCGTCGCCGGAGGGGCCGTCCTGGCCGTCCTGCGCAGGCTGGTCGTCCTGGCCGTCGGAGGGGGCAGATCCGGGCGAGGCCCAGCCCGGAGTGTCGTTCATCGTCGCTCCTTCACGGTGCCCGTCCGCGGTCGCGGCGGCAGCTTGGCGCCCATCGTGCCACGGTGTGGCTCGGAGTTGACCGGGTGCTGTATGGGCTGCACACCTTCAATTGTCCGCCTGGTACGGGGCAGACTGGGCGGATGGCTGATCAGTACGCGCAAACCGGCGACGACAAGCGGCCCACCGACATACCCGTACTCCGATGGGAGGAGCCGGCCGAGGGGCCGGCGCTCGTCCTGCTCGACCAGACCAGGCTGCCCGTGGAGGAGGTCGAGCTGGTCTGTACCGACGCGCAGGCGCTCGTCCAGGCGATCAGAACGCTCGCCGTGCGGGGAGCGCCAGTCCTCGGCATCGCGGGGGCGTACGGGGTCGCCCTGGCCGCGGCACGGGGGTTCGACGTGGACGAGGCGGCCCACGCGCTGGCCGGCGCGCGGCCCACCGCGGTGAATCTCGCCAGAGGCGTGCGCCGGGCTCATGCGGCGTACCGAGCCGGGCTCGGGGCCGAGGGGGACCGGGAGCGGGCCGCCCGGGACGCACTCGCCGCCGCGCGGGCGCTCCACCAGGAGGACGCCGACGCCAGTACCGCCATGGCCGGGCACGGCCTCGCGCTGCTCGACGAGATGCTGCCGGGCGGACAGCACCGGATCCTCACACACTGCAACTCGGGGGCGCTGGTCTCCGGGGGCGAGGGCACCGCGTTCGCCGTGGCGCTCGCCGCGCACCGGGTGGGACGGCTGACCCGGCTGTGGGTCGACGAGACACGGCCGCTGCTCCAGGGCTCGCGACTCACCGCGTACGAGGCGGCGCGGGCGGGGATGGCATACACGCTGCTCACGGATAATGCGGCGGGGTCGCTGTTCGCGGCCGGCGAGGTGGACGCGGTGCTGGTCGGGGCCGACCGGATCGCGGCGGACGGTTCCGTCGCGAACAAGGTGGGGACCTATCCGCTTGCGGTTCTTGCGAAGTACCACCACGTGCCGTTCATCGTGGTGGCGCCGAGTACGACCGTGGACCCGGACACCCCCGACGGAGCGTCCGTCGAGGTGGAGCAGAGGGCCGGACATGAAGTGACGGAGATCACGGCACCCCAGGTGTCGATGACCGGGATTGAGGCGGGTGGCGTGATTCCGGTGGCTCCGCTGGGGACGCAGGCGTACAACCCCGCTTTCGATGTGACGCCGCCCGAGTTGGTGACGGCGATCGTCACAGAGTGGGGAGTGATTTCCCCTGTGACAGCTGAAGGACTGGGCGAGCTGTGTGCCAGGTCACGCCAGGTAACGATTAGCTAATGGGATGATGTGGCCTATGAAGGGACGAGTCCTTGTCGTCGACGACGACACCGCACTGGCCGAGATGCTCGGCATTGTGCTGCGTGGTGAAGGTTTTGAGCCGTCGTTCGTAGCTGACGGCGACAAGGCGCTGGCCGCTTTCCGGGAGTCCAAGCCGGATCTGGTCCTGCTGGACCTGATGCTTCCCGGCCGGGACGGCATCGAGGTGTGCCGCCTGATCAGGGCGGAGTCCGGGGTGCCGATCGTGATGCTGACCGCGAAGAGCGACACGGTGGACGTCGTGGTGGGCCTCGAGTCCGGCGCCGACGACTACATCGTGAAGCCGTTCAAGCCGAAGGAGCTCGTGGCCCGTATCAGGGCGCGGCTGCGGAGGTCCGAGGAGCCCGCGCCCGAGCAGCTCGCCATCGGCGACCTGGTCATCGACGTGGCCGGGCACTCCGTGAAGCGGGAAGGGCAGTCGATCGCGCTGACGCCGCTGGAGTTCGACCTCCTGGTGGCGCTCGCCCGCAAGCCGTGGCAGGTGTTCACGCGTGAAGTCCTCCTCGAGCAGGTGTGGGGCTATCGGCACGCGGCCGACACCCGCCTGGTGAACGTGCATGTGCAGCGGCTGCGCTCGAAGGTCGAGAAGGACCCCGAGCGTCCGGAGATCGTGGTGACCGTCCGTGGCGTCGGTTACAAGGCCGGACCGAGCTGATATGTCCCGAGACAGTGCCGCTCCGGCACCCGGGGGGCCGGGAATCCGCTCGGGGCGGCCTGTGGGACCGAAGGCCGGGCGTGGCTCGGTGCTGCGCCGGCTCCTCGACGGCGGTCTGCTGCTCCAGGGCGGAATGAAGGGCAGCCCCGTGCTGCGCCTGTTCACGCGCTGGGTGCGGCGGCCGCTGCTGCCCGCCATGCGCCTGTGGCGGCGCAACATCCAGCTCAAGATCGTCGTCACGACGCTCCTGATGTCGCTCGGCGTCGTACTGCTGCTCGGCATCGTCGTCATCGGCTCCGTACGCAACGGCCTGCTCGACGCCAAGGTCAAGGCGTCGCAGAGCCAGGCCGAGGGCGGCTTCCGGGCCGCCAAGGACAAGGCCGACACAGCCGCGGCCGGGGCGCGCGACGGCGCGCCCACGGACAGCCGCGCCCCCCTGAACACGAACAACTGGATGAGTGAGCTGGTCACCCAGCTCTCCTCCGGCGGCCAGAGCGCCTTCGACGTGGTGACGCTCAGCCCGCCCGGAGCCGACAGCGGCGACAGCGTGCGAGGACCGCGGGCCTCCGGCGGGGTCCTCGACCCCAGCGTCCCCGACGACCTGCGCGAACGGGTCGAGAAGATGACGGGCGCGTCCCAGGAGTACACGCGCATCGTCTACGAGGACGGCAAGGACTCCCAGCCCGGCCTCGTCATCGGCAAACAGATGACCGACCCGAAGGGCCACGCCTACCAGCTGTACTACCTCTTCCCGCTCACCCAGGAGGAGAAGTCGCTCGGCCTGGTCAAGGGCACGCTCGCCACGGCCGGGCTGTTCGTCGTGGTGCTGCTCGGCGCCATCGCCTGGCTGGTCGTACGGCAGGTCGTCACGCCTGTACGGATGGCGGCGGGCGTCGCCGAGAGGCTGTCCGCGGGACGCCTCCAGGAACGTATGAAGGTCACCGGCGAGGACGACATCGCCCGGCTCGGTGAAGCCTTCAACAAGATGGCGCAGAACCTGCACACGAAGATCCAGCAGCTCGAGGACCTCTCGCGGATGCAGCGACGCTTCGTGTCCGACGTGTCGCACGAGCTGCGGACGCCGCTGACCACGGTGCGTATGGCCGCCGACGTGATCCACGACGCGCGCGTGGACTTCGACCCGGTCACCGCGCGGTCGGCGGAACTGCTCGCCGATCAGCTGGACCGGTTCGAGTCACTCCTCTCGGACCTCCTCGAGATCAGCCGCTTCGACGCGGGCGCGGCCGCCCTGGAGGCGGAGCCGATAGACCTGCGGGAAGTCGTACGGCGTGTGGTGGGCGGCGCCGAGCCGCTCGCCGAGCACAAGGGCACCCACGTGCGGATCGTCGGGGACCAGCAGCCCGTGGTCGCCGAGGCGGACGCCCGGCGAGTGGAGCGCGTCCTGCGCAATCTCGTCGTCAACGCCGTGGAGCACGGCGAAGGCAAGGACGTCGTGGTGCGGCTCGCCGCGGCCGGCGGCGCGGTCGCCGTCGCCGTACGCGACTACGGCGTGGGCCTCAAGCCCGGCGAAGCCACCCGCGTCTTCAGCCGCTTCTGGCGCGCCGACCCGGCACGCGCGCGTACCACCGGCGGCACGGGCCTCGGCCTGTCCATCGCCCTCGAGGACGCCCGGCTGCACGGCGGCTGGCTCCAGGCCTGGGGCGAGCCCGGCGGCGGCTCACAGTTCCGGCTGACACTGCCGCGGACGGCGGACGAACCCCTGCGCGGGTCCCCGATACCGCTGGAGCCGGAGGACTCACGGCGCAACCGCGGCCTGAGCGAGGCAGGGCTTCCGCTCGGCGGGGGCGCCGGCAAGCTCGCGACAGTTCCGGCGCAGACAGCGGGCGCGTCCCGCGTGCCGTCGCCCGTACCGGCGAAGGAACCGGCCGCACCCCGGTACGCGGTCGATCCCGCGGCACTGCCCGGGAACGGATCACGGGTCGTGGCCCGCGGCGACACCGCCGTACCGGCGACACGCAGTCAGGACACAAGGGGTCCGGAAGGGCCCCGGGAAGAGCAGGCCGGACCGGCCGAGGGGGCCGCCGGCAGCGGCGAGGAAAGTGGGGGCGGGCGTGCGCGGTGAGCGGGGGCGGCCACCGTTGGCCGGACGGCGGCGCGGGCTGCGTACAGGTGTGCTGCTCGGCTGCGGCGCAGTGGTGCTCAGCGGCTGCGCGTCCATGCCGGACAACGGCGGACTCCAGGCCGTGGAGGCGTCGCAGCGCCCCGACTCACAGGTGCGGGTCTTCGCGATGCCGCCCCGCGAGAACGCCGGGCCCGTCAGCATCGTCGAAGGCTTCCTCGAGGCGCTGACCAGCGACGACCCGCAGTACACGATGGCGCGCAAGTACCTCACGGAGAAGGCCGCCAAGGGCTGGCACCCCGAGGAGCGCACCACCGTCCTCACGGACGGACCGAGCACAGGACCGGCGAGCAGGCCCAGCGCCGGCGAAGAGGGCCGTACGTTCAGACTGAGCGGCCATCAGGTCGCGTTCGTCGACCAGCAGCAGGCGTACCGGCCCGACGGCACCCCCTACAGCAAGACGCTGCACCTCGTGCAGGAGAACGGGCCCAAGGGCAAGCAGTGGCGCATCGACGGGCTGCCGCAGGGCGTCGTCCTCGGGCAGTCCGACTTCCAGCGCATCTACCAGTCCGTCAACAAGTACTACTTCGCGCTGGACGAGGAGTCCTCCGGCGGCGCACAGAGCAGTGAGGGTTCGGGTTCGGGTTCGACGAACCGTCAGAAGAGGCTGGTCGCCGACCCCGTGTACGTACGTCAGTGGATAGACCCCCTCACACAGACGGTGCGGGCCCTTCTCGCGGGACCCACGCACTGGCTGAACCCGGTCGTGACCACGACGTTCCCCTCCGACACGCGGCTGCGCGAGGGCGTGAAATCCCTCGCGCCCGACGACGAGAACAATCTGAAGGTCCCGCTGAACGCGAAGGCCGACCACGTCGGGCAGGCCCGCTGCAAGGAGATGGCCGCCCAACTCCTCTTCTCCCTGAGGGATGTGACGTCGGCGAACGTGTCGCAGATCGAGCTCGAGCGGTCGAACGGGTCGCAACTGTGCGTCCTGAGCGAGAGCGGTGCCGAGGCCCTCGTGGAGCCGCGCACCTCCGGGCCCTCCGACGACCAGTACTTCCTGGACGACAAGGGACGGCTCGTACAGATGTCGGGCGCCTCTCGCACCACTAAGGACCCGGAGCGGGTGCCGGGGCCGCTCGGCGACGGCGAGCAGCGGATGCGCTCGGTCGCCGTCTCGCGCGACGAGGCACAGGCCGCGGCGGTGTCGAACAACGGCAGCGCCCTGTTCGTCGGGTCGCTGGTGGCGGGCGCCTCGCTCGGCGACCCTGTCGTGCGCAGCAATGCCAAGTCCGAGAAGGACCGGCTGACGACGCCCAGTTGGGACGGACTCGGCGACCTGTGGGTGGCCGACCGTGACCCGAAGAAACCACGGCTGCTGATGTTCGGCCGGGGCTTGGCGAACGAGATCCACGAAGCCGACGTCTCCGGTCTCGACGGCGGACGCATCGAGGCCGTGAAGATGTCGGCCGACGGAGTGCGGATCGCGCTGCTCGTGGCCGAGAACGGCAAGACCACGCTGCGGATCGGGCGCGTCGAACGCGACGTGGGACCGGACGGCAAGCCGACGGTCTCGGTCGACGAACTGCGCGCCGCGGCACCTCAGATGGAGCAGGTCACGGCCATGTCGTGGGCCGGTGGAAGCCGACTCGTGGTCGTCGGACGCGAGTCCGGGGGCGTGCAGCAGCTGAGTTACGTCCAGTGCGACGGCTCGGCGCCGACGGGGCAGGCGCTGCCCGGCCTGACGGGCGTGAAGGAGATCGCGGCGTCCGAGGACGACCGCCTGCCACTCGTCGCCCACTCGGACGACGGGATCGTCAGGCTGCCGCCGGGTCTGCCGTGGCAGACGGTGCTCAAGGACGGGACGGCGCCCGTCTACCCGGGATAGGCCCGTCCACCCGGGATAGAAGGAGCCGGCGGGCGGCGGGACGGCATGAAATTCACCGTTCCCCCTCCCGTCGTACGGAGTTGAGTCCTCCGATTGCAACGGAGTGTGTCCGTCCGGGAGTTATCCACAGGGGGTTATCCACAGGGGTGGTCGCAGCGCGCCCCTCTTGGCACAGTGGTGGACATGCGGGGGTGGTTGCAGGACCTCGGAAATCTTGTGCTGCCGGCCGAGTGTGGAGGCTGCGGTCGGCCGCGTACGGCGCTCTGCGCGCGCTGCAGGGACGCCCTGTACGGCGGTGCGCCGGGCCGGGTGCGGCCGAGCCCGGAGCCGCCGGGGCTGCCGGTGGTGCACGCGGCCGCTCCGTACCAGCACGCGGTACGGGCCGTACTGCTCGCGCACAAGGAGCGGGGGGCACTGGGTCTGGCGGAGCCCCTGGGCGCGGCCCTCGCGGGGGCGGTGCGGGCGGGACTGAGCGAAGCGGGGGATGGGGGAGGGAGAGGGGGCGGGGGCCCCGTAGAAGGGCGTACACAGGCCGATGGACGTACCCCGGCACACACGCGTACGCAGCGAGACATGCACACCCAGGTACGTGGCGTGCGTGGCCCAGTAGGCGACGGCACGCAAGCAGGTGCGCGAACCTCGGCGGGCGACCGCACCCAAGCAGGTGCGCGAACCTCGGCGGGGGACCGCACCCAAGCAGGTGCGCGAACCTCGGCGGGGGACCGCACCCAAGCAGGTGCGCGAACCTCGGCGGGGGACCGCACCCAAGCAGGTGCGCGAACCTCGGCGGGGGACCGCACCCAAGCAGGCGTGCGTGGCTCAGCAGGCGACCGCACCCCAGCAAGCGCTCGAACCTCAGCAAGCCTGCATGCCCCGGCGAACACTCGAACCCAGGCGGACACTCGACCCCAGGCGGGCACGCGAGCCCCGGCAAGCGCGCCCACCCCAGCAAGCATGCGAGCCCCGGCAAGCGCGCCCACCCAATCAGTCGTGCCCACCCGACTGGCCGTGTCCACAAAGTCGGCCCCGCCCGCCCAGCCAGCCGTCCGCATCCAACCCTGCACCCCCCTCCTTCTGGTTCCCGTTCCCTCCGCTCGGAAGGCCGTTCGGGCGCGTGGGCATGATCCTTCGCGGCGCATTGCGTATGCCGCTGCGGCTGAGCTGCGTCGGGCGGGAGTGCCTGCCCGGGTGCTGGCCGCGTTGCGTCAGAAGCGGGCCGTTGCCGATCAGGCCGGACTCGACTCGCGGCAGCGCCTGGCCAATCTCGCCGGTGCTCTGGAGGTGCCCGCGGGAGCCCGTGCGCTCCTCGCCTCGGGTGGCCGGATCGTGTTGGTCGACGACGTCATGACCACGGGCGCCTCATTGGCGGAGGCGGCCCGCGCAATACATGCGGCGGTGGTCAGGACGGCAGAGGATGAGAGCGACGGGTTCAGGCCGGGATGGGTGGAAACAGCACGGGAATTGCCCCCGCGCAACTCGATCAGCGCGGCCGTGGTGGCCTCCTCTCCGGGTTCTTTCGAAATAAACCGGAACTGAGCGTAAACCTGCGTCGTTGCAGGTAGTGAGAGGGTCAATTCACCTGAATGGAGGTACGCGTCAGTAGAGGGTGACGACATCCGTCCGGGCGAGATATGTTCGGTTGTGAGGAATGGTTGACGCCGTCCTCGGCAATCGAGAATGCCGATGTCGTGGGTGCCGCATGTTTTTTCGGCAATCACCCGCGATGATGGGGTGTAGATCTTGTCCATGGGGGAGGAGGAGGTGGAAGTCGCCGAGTCAGAGACTCCGGAAGTGGCCGGAGTCTGGTGCAACAGGGAGATGCTCCGCCGATGGAGCGGGGCGATCCGGGAACGGAGTTCTGCGTGGACATCGTCGTCAAGGGCCGCAAGACAGAGGTGCCCGAGCGGTTCCGCAAGCACGTGGCCGAGAAGCTGAAGCTGGAGAAGATCCAGAAGTTCGACGGCAAGGTGATCAGCCTCGACGTGGAGGTGTCCAAGGAGCCCAACCCCCGACAGGCCGACCGCTGCGACCGCGTAGAGATCACACTCCGCACGCGTGGCCCGGTCATCAGGGCGGAGGCGGCGGCCAGCGACCCGTATGCGGCGCTCGACCTGGCTACGGACAAGCTCGAGGCGCGCCTGCGCAAGGAACACAGCAAGCGGTCCACCCGCCGCGGAAGCGGCAGGCTCACGGCCGCCGAAGTCCCCGATGTCGTCCCCACGGCGACTCTGAACGGGGACGGCTCAGTGGTCAACAGCGAGGAGCCCGGCGGAGTGCCGACCAAGAGGATCGGCTCCCTCGAGGTCCAGGGCGAAGGCCCGCTCATCGTTCGCGAGAAGACGCACGTCGCTGCGCCCATGTCGCTCGACCAGGCGCTCTACGAGATGGAGCTGGTCGGGCACGACTTCTACCTCTTCGTCGACTCCGAGACCAAGGAGCCCAGCGTCGTCTACCGGCGCCACGCCTACGACTACGGCGTGATCCACCTCAACACCGACCCGATGGTCGCCCAGGCGCAGTCGTCCGAAGCGGGCGGGGCGCTGGGCGGCTGAGGCAGGCGGAACAACACCGCTGAGCCCGCGGGAGACAGCCGGAAATGGTGCCCCTGGGAGCGTGTGCGCCCCCGGGGGCACCATCGTGCGACCCCCGTGCACACCGCTCTGTCACCGCACCGACGCCAAGGCATGAAAGCATGGCCGTGCCGGGTCAACCGGTGTGCCGCTGCCTCGGGTTGGCGTGGCACTGGAAGACGGGCCATGGCCTTCAGGGGGAGGAACGATGGCGGACAGCTTCGGACCGATGCGGGACGACGGCGCCGGTGCGGCCGGTGACGGTGTCCCGGGCATGGGCCCGGACGAGAGCGCGCCGCGCAAGGAGCCGATCCGGGTCCTCGTGGTGGATGACCACGCGCTGTTCCGGCGCGGGCTGGAGATCGTTCTCGCGGCCGAGGAGGACATCCAGGTCGTCGGCGAGGCGGGTGACGGCGCCGAGGCCGTGGACAAGGCGGCCGACCTGCTGCCCGACATCATCCTGATGGATGTGCGGATGCCCAAGCGCGGTGGGATCGAGGCGTGCACCTCCATCAAGGAGGTGGCCCCCAGCGCCAAGATCATCATGCTCACCATCAGTGACGAGGAAGCCGATCTCTACGACGCGATCAAGGCGGGCGCGACGGGCTATCTGCTCAAGGAGATCTCCACGGACGAGGTGGCGACGGCCATTCGTGCCGTGGCCGACGGGCAGTCGCAGATCAGCCCCTCGATGGCGTCGAAGCTCCTCACCGAATTCAAGTCGATGATCCAGCGCACGGACGAGCGGCGCCTCGTCCCCGCTCCGCGGCTGACCGACCGCGAGCTGGAGGTCCTGAAGCTCGTCGCCACGGGTATGAACAACCGCGATATCGCGAAGCAACTGTTCATCTCCGAGAACACCGTGAAGAACCATGTGCGCAACATCCTGGAGAAGCTGCAGCTGCACTCCAGGATGGAGGCCGTGGTCTACGCGATGCGGGAGAAGATCCTCGAGATCCGGTGACGGCGACCGGGTGACGGCCGCCGGTGGTGGCGACCGGGTGCGGCCGCCGGGTGAGAGCGGTCAGTCGAGGGCGGTGACCAGGGCCGGCTTGAGGTCCGGCATGTCGACGCGCTCGATCCGGACCGTGTGACAGCCCACCCACTGCGCCGCCTCCCGCAGCGCCTCCGCCACGGCCGGGACCGCCTTCGGGCCGTCCAGGGAGACCTGCTTGGCGACCAGCGTGCTCCCGTCGCGCCCGGGGTCGACGCGGCCCACCAGGCGCCCGCCCGCGAGGACCGGCATCGCGAAGTAGCCGTGCACCCGCTTCGGCCTGGGGACGTACGCCTCCAGGCGGTGCGTGAAGCCGAAGATCCGCTCCGTGCGGGCCCGCTCCCAGATCAGGGAGTCGAAGGGCGAGAGCAGCGTCGTACGGTGGCGGCCGCGCGGGACGGTCTCCAGGGCCGCCGGGTCCGCCCATGCCGGCTTCCCCCAGCCCTGGACGGTCACGGGAACCAGGCCCGAGTCCTCGACCACCGCGTCGAACTGCTCGCTCTTCAGGCGGTGGTAGTCCGCGATGTCGGAGCGTGTGCCGACGCCCAGGGCCTGTCCGGCCAGGCGGACCAGGCGGCGCAGGCACTCCCGGTCGTCGAGGTCGTCATGGAGCAGCTCGGCCGGGACGGCGCGCTCGGCGAGGTCGTACACCCGCTTCCAGCTGCGGCGCCGCGTGCACACCACCTCGCCGTACATCAGGGCGCGCTCCACGGCGACCTTCGCCGCGGACCAGTCCCACCACTCGCCCTTGTTCTTCGCGCCGCCCAATTCCGTAGCCGTGAGGGGGCCTTCGGTGTGCAGCTGCTTGATGACCTGCTCGTACGCGCCGTCGGGCAGGTCGTGGTGCCAGTGCGGGCGGGTGCGGTAGGCGCGGCGGCGGAACGCGAAGTGCGGCCACTCCTCGACGGGCAGGATGCACGCGGCGTGCGACCAGTACTCGAAGGCGTGCGGCGCGCCTGATGTGCCGGGGGTCCAGTACGCGTCCTCGACCGTTCTGCGGCCGACCGCGCCGAGGCGTGCGTACGGGATGAGTTCGTGGGAGCGGGCCAGCACCGAGATGGTGTCGAGCTGGACCGCTCCGAGGTGACGGAGCACGCCGCGGACCCCTGCCCTGCGGTCCGGCGCGCCGAGGAACCCCTGGGCCCGCAGCGCGATGCGGCGGGCCTCGTCGGCGGTGAGTTCGGCGGCGGGGCGCGGCGTGGTCGTCATGCCCCGAACGATAGGGCGCGGCACTGACAGTCGGGCCGGGACCGCAAAGCCCTGCCCGTCAGGCGGCGCCGGAAGCCCTCGAGCCGGGTGCCGTCCCGGCGCCGGACGCCGTCACGCGGGCGCCGGGAGGTAGGGCAGCGCCGCCGGGAGGCCGAGGTCCGAGGGGAGGAGCGAGGCGACCCAGCAGTCGCGCAGCACGCCCTTGTTGGGCAGGCCCGCCCGCATGACGCCCTCCATGGTGAAGCCGGCCTTCTCGGCGACGGTGCGCGAGCCGACGTTGCCGACCTCGGCGCGCCATTCCAGGCGCGTACAGGCGAGTTCGGTGAAGGCCCAGTGGGCCAGGGCGAGGACGGTTTCGGTCATGTAGCCGCGGCCGCGGTGCTCCTTGCCGGTCCAGAAGCCGACCTCCCAGGCGCCCGCGCGCGGGTGGTGCAGGCTCGCGGCGGCGACCACGGGGCCGTCCTCCTGGAGCCGCACGGCGAAGGTGTACTCCGTGTCGGCCTGCCAGCCGTCCGGGACCATGCGCCCGACGAAGTGCTCGGCGTCCACGCGCGCGTAGGGCGACGGGATCGTGGTCCAGCGCTGGATGTCGGGGTCCTGGGCCGCGAGATACACCTCGTCGGTGTCCTCGACGGTGAACGTGCGCAGCCGCAGGCGGTCGGTGGTGAGTACGACGGGTTCCATCGGCCGATTCTGCTCGGAGGCCGACACCGGCGCCAGCAGAATTTGCGGGGTGAGCGCGCTGTTACCTTTCGTAGTCGGGGTGTACGCCTTCGTGCGGCACCTTGAGCGGTCCTCGTGCGTTGTCCGTGTGGCTGTGGTTACGGCAGACCTCCCGGCGCGCCGGGGTCCTCGCATACGATGGCCGTTGCTCTATACCGTCACACCCGACCGTGCCAGGCCCGACCGGCAAGGAGACCAACCCCCGTGTCCGTCCTCTCGAAGATCATGCGTGCAGGCGAAGGCAAGATCCTGCGCAAGCTGCACCGCATCGCGGACCAGGTCAACTCCATCGAAGAGGATTTCGTCAGCCTCTCCGACGCCGAGCTGCGGGCCCTCACCGACGAGTACAAGGAGAGGTACGCCGGCGGCGAGAGCCTCGACGACCTGCTCCCCGAGGCGTTCGCTACGGTCCGTGAGGCCTCCAAGCGTGTCCTCGGCCAGCGTCACTACGACGTGCAGATGATGGGCGGCGCCGCGCTGCACCTCGGATACGTGGCCGAGATGAAGACCGGTGAGGGCAAGACCCTCGTCGGCACGCTCCCCACGTACCTGAACGCGCTGTCCGGCAAGGGCGTTCACCTGATCACGGTGAACGACTACCTGGCCGAGCGCGACTCCGAGATGATGGGCCGCGTCCACAAGTTCCTCGGCCTCAGCGTGGGCTGCATCCTGGCGAACATGACGCCGGCGCAGCGCCGCGAGCAGTACAGCTGCGACATCACCTACGGCACGAACAACGAGTTCGGCTTCGACTACCTGCGCGACAACATGGCGTGGTCCCAGGACGAGCTCGTCCAGCGCGGCCACAACTTCGCGGTGGTCGACGAGGTCGACTCGATCCTCGTCGACGAGGCCCGTACGCCGCTGATCATCTCCGGTCCCGCCGACCAGGCCACGAAGTGGTACGGCGACTTCGCGAAGTTGGTCACCCGCCTGAAGAAGGGCGAGGCGGGTAACCCGCTGAAGGGCATCGAGGAGACCGGCGACTACGAGGTCGACGAGAAGAAGCGCACCGTCGCCATCCACGAGCCCGGCGTCGCCAAGGTCGAGGACTGGCTGGGCATCGACAACCTCTACGAGTCGGTGAACACGCCGCTCGTGGGTTACCTGAACAACGCCATCAAGGCGAAGGAACTGTTCAAGAAGGACAAGGACTACGTCGTCATCGACGGCGAAGTCATGATCGTCGACGAGCACACCGGCCGTATCCTCGCCGGCCGCCGCTACAACGAGGGCATGCACCAGGCGATCGAGGCGAAGGAAGGGGTGGACATCAAGGACGAGAACCAGACGCTCGCCACGATCACCCTGCAGAACTTCTTCCGCCTCTACGACAAGCTCTCCGGCATGACCGGTACGGCCATGACCGAGGCCGCCGAGTTCCACCAGATCTACAAGCTGGGCGTCGTCCCGATCCCGACGAACAAGCCGATGGTCCGCAAGGACCAGGCCGACCTGATCTACCGCACCGAGGTCGCCAAGTTCGACGCGGTCGTCGACGACATCGCCGAGAAGCACGAGCAGGGCCAGCCGATCCTCGTCGGTACGACGTCCGTCGAGAAGTCCGAGTACCTCTCGCAGCAGCTGTCCAAGCGCGGCGTGCAGCACGAGGTGCTGAACGCGAAGCAGCACGACCGTGAGGCGACGATCGTCGCCCAGGCCGGCCGCAAGGGCGCCGTCACCGTCGCCACGAACATGGCCGGTCGAGGCACCGACATCAAGCTCGGCGGCAACCCGGACGATCTCGCCGAGGCGGAGCTGCGTCAGCGCGGCCTCGACCCGGTCGAGCACGTCGAGGAGTGGGCTGCCGCGCTGCCGGCCGCCTTGGAGCGGGCCGAGCAGGCGGTGAAGGCCGAGTTCGAGGAGGTCAAGGGCCTCGGCGGGCTCTACGTCCTCGGCACGGAGCGGCACGAGTCGCGCCGTATCGACAACCAGCTGCGTGGCCGTTCCGGCCGTCAGGGAGACCCGGGCGAGTCCCGTTTCTACCTGTCGCTCGGTGACGACCTGATGCGCCTGTTCAAGGCCCAGATGGTCGAGCGCGTCATGTCGATGGCGAACGTCCCGGACGACGTGCCGATCGAGAACAAGATGGTCACGCGTGCCATCGCGTCGGCCCAGTCGCAGGTCGAGCAGCAGAACTTCGAGACCCGGAAGAACGTCCTCAAGTACGACGAGGTCCTCAACCGGCAGCGTGAGGTCATCTACGGCGAGCGGCGCCGTGTCCTCGAGGGCGAGGACCTGCACGAGCAGATCCAGCACTTCATGGACGACACGATCGACGAGTACATCGGCGCCGAGACCGCCGAGGGCTTCGCCGAGGAGTGGGACCTGGACCGGCTGTGGGGCGCCTTCAAGCAGCTCTACCCGGTGAAGGTCACCGTGGACGAGCTGGAGGAGGCCGCGGGTGACCGTGCGGGTCTGACGGCCGAGTTCATCGGGGAGTCCGTCAAGGACGACATCCACGCGCAGTACGCGGCGCGTGAGGAGCAGCTCGGCTCCGAGATCATGCGTGAGCTGGAGCGCCGCGTGGTCCTGTCCGTCCTGGACCGCAAGTGGCGTGAGCACCTCTACGAGATGGACTACCTCCAGGAGGGCATCGGCCTGCGCGCCATGGCGCAGAAGGACCCGCTGGTCGAGTACCAGCGCGAGGGCTTCGACATGTTCACCGCCATGATGGAGGGCATCAAGGAGGAGTCCGTCGGCTATCTGTTCAACCTGGAGGTCCAGGTCGAGCAGCAGGTCGAGGAAATCCCGGTGCAGGACTCGGCGCCGTCCCTGGAGAAGCAGGACGCGGTGCCGGCCGGTGTCGGCCGTCCCGAGATCCGCGCCAAGGGTCTCGACGCCCCGCAGCGCCCGGACCGCCTGCACTTCCAGGCGCCGAACGCCGAGGGCGGCGTGGACGAGATGGACTACGTCACCGAGGACGGCCCGACGCGTTCCGAGGCCGACGGCCTCACGCGCGCGGAGCGCCGCAAGCAGCAGAAGGGCGGGCGTCGCCGCAAGAAGTAGTGCGCGGCGCGCTCTGACCGAGCGTGGGAGAAGGGGCCGGGCACGGGATGCCCGGCCCCTTCTCGTCGGTGTCGGCACGGCACAGCGGGGGCGGCCGGAACACGGGCGGCCGTGCGGGCGCCCGTCGGCTCGACCCCCGGGTGGGCCGTAAGGGGGCGGTGTACGGGCACTCGCAGGGCGGCGGCGCGGCCCTGTTCACGGCCGCGTACGCGCACCGCTACGCGCCCGAATCGGCCACTGCCAGCCCGAATCCGGCGTCCACGAAGCCTTCGCCGCTGGACTTCCGCGGCGCCGCGGCCGCCGCCCCGCCCGGCCACTGGGCGCAGATCCTCGGCCTGGCCGGCGCAGGGGACCCGCAGGCCACCGCCAACCCGTACATCGCGCTGCTCGTCTCCGGTAGGGCGGCGGCCGAGCCGGATGTGAAGCCGGCCGACTACTTCACGCCCCAGGGCATGAAGGTCCTTGAAGCGGCCCGCGACGGTGGATGCCTCGCCGAGGTGTTCAAGGCCGGCGAGGGGCTGAAGAACGCCGACTTCGTGTACGGGACGCCCCGCAACGGGACGCCCCACAACGGAGCGCCCGGACTGGCCGCGCTGCTCCGGTCCGCCACTCCGAGCCGCCCGTCGCCCACTACCGCGAGCCGGTGCTGATCGTGCAGGGCGCCGTGGACACGACGGTGCCGGCCGTCACCTCGAAGGAGACGGCGGCGGCACTGGCGCGGACCGGGACCCGGGTGACGTACACGGCGTACGAGCGCGTCGACCACCCCTCGCTGCCGGTGACCGCGCCGGACGAGGTCGACGCCTGGCTCGACGCGCGGTGGGCGCGCTGACGGCGGCGGCGCTCACGCCCCGGTACCGCGGGTCGGGCGCCCGACCATCTCGACGGCCGTGCAGAGCCAGCGGTGGTCGTCGCCCCGGTGCAGGCGGAAGGCGAGGGCGTGCAGCCGGGGGCCGGCGCTGATCCGGGCGAAGACTTCGTAGACGCCGGGTTCGGGCTGGTAGTGGCCGATGCCGTGGACGACGGGCTGCCGTCCCCGGTCGTTGAGGGGACGGTTCTCGGCGAGCCGGATCAGGGCGTCGTAGAGCGATCCGGCGAAGTGGCGGGACGCCCAGTGGACGGGGCGCTGGCCGCTGAGCATCAGCAGGAGGCGCTCGGTGAACAGCTCGGCGGGGTGGGGCGGCAGCTGGGGCGGGACGCGTACGGGCCGCGCGCCGGGGCGCCTCGCGTCCTGCCTGCCGGGCGGGCGGCCGCCCGGGGGCCGGGTCGTCGCGGGGCGGCGGCGCGGCTGGTCCATCACCTTGCGCAGCGGCTCATGGGCGGTGGGCTCGTGCATGTCTGGCTCCCCGTTCGGCATCCGACCGGTGGATACCGATCGGTAACTTTGCTTGGGGATCTTGTACGCGGACGCCGGCACCGCCCACAAGGCCGGAGGCGCCCGGCGCGGGCAGCCGGAAAGATCACCTATCAGAGTGACCGGACGGCGGACGAGGCATGCGGGGACGGGCTTCGGGAGGGTCACGGAGGGGTCCGGCGCTGACGTGCGGACGGGTGCTGACCGGCACCCCGAAGGGGGACTCCCGCACGTATCCTGAAGGCCCTCTCGTCGACGAAAGTGGCCCGCCATGCGCGTGTACGTCCCCCTGTCCCTGCCCCGTCTCGCCGAGGCGCACAAGGCGGGCGAACTGGGGCCCGGACCGTTCACCGCGTACGCCGTGACACCCGCGCTGCGCGAGTGGTACGTCTCCGACGACATCGAGGAGCTGGAGTACGCGGCCCTCAACCGCGCGGCGGTGGCGTCGCTCCGGCTGATCGCCGGAGAGCCGGAAGCGCCCCGCAAGCGGGTCGTGATCGCGCTCGACGTGCCGGACGGCGCCGCGGTGGCCGACCCGGACCGCGGGCTCGACCCGGGAGCGCTCGGCGAGGTGCGGATCGCGAACGCGGTCGCCCTGGCCAAGGCTGCCGCGGTGCACGTGGACTCCGCCGACGCCGAGAAGGACGTGACGGCGGCGGCCGCGGCGCTCGGGGCGGCGGACCAGGGTGACGACGACGCGCAGTTCGTCGTCGACGGCGCCGAGGACCACGAACTCCTCTGGTTCGCCACGCAGGAGATCCCGAGCCTGCTCGGCCAGGGCGGCTGACCGGCGCGAACGTACGATTGTCGGTCCCTGCGGGTACGTTCTCGGCATGGGGAAGCACGCAGCCGGAGCACACATCGTCTGGGACTGGAACGGGACGCTGTTCCACGACAACGACGCGGTCATCAGCGCGACCAACGCCGCCTTCGGGGAGATCGGACTGGAGCCGATCACCCTGGAGCGGTACAGGGAGCTGTACTGCGTGCCGATTCCCCGCTTCTACCAGCGGCTGATGGGCCGGCTGCCCACCGAGGCCGAGTGGGAGCGGATGGACCTCGCCTTCCAGCGGCACTACACGCTCCACCGCACGGCCTGCGGGCTCGCCGACGGCGCGGAGCTCCTCCTCGCCGACTGGCGCTCCGCGGGCCGCAGTCAGTCGATCCTCAGCATGTACGGGCATGACGAACTCGTCCCGCTGGTGCGGGAGTTCGGGATCGAGTCGCACTTCCTGCGGGTCGACGGGCGCACCGGCCCCTCCGGCGGCAGCAAGGCCGAGCACATGGTCCGCCATCTCGGTGCGCTGGCCGTTTCGGGGGTGGCGCCGGGGCGCACGGTGGTCATCGGGGACGCGGCCGACGACGCGGTGGCGGCGCTGCACGCGGGCGCCAGCGCCGTGCTCTACACCGGCGGATCGCACAGCAGGGCCAGCCTCGAAGGCGTGGGCGCGCCGGTCGTGGACACTCTCGCCGAGGCCGTGGGGGTGGCGCGACGCCTGGCGGAGTGACCTCACCGCGGTCCGCAGCGGGGCGGAGCCGTCGGCCACGGTGCCGGCCGCGCGGGGCGCAGGCGGCGCGGACGCGCTGACGTGGCGCGAGCGCGAGGTCGCCGCGCTGGTGACGCAGGGCCTGTCCAACCGGGACATCGCCGAGCTGCTCGGCATCTCCCGGCCGACGTTGCACGGCGGACGCGCGCGTGGAGCACATCCTGGCCAAGTTGGGCGTCGCGTCCCGCACGGAGATCGCGGCGGTCGCGAGAAAGCCGTAGCCCTGCGCGCCGGCCGGTGCCCGCGCCCGGTGGGTGTAGCGAGCTGGGGGCGTGCCGTTCCGCGGGTGGCCCGGCGCGGCGGAGCGCCGGGTGGCAATCCGGTCGGCTCTCCCGGCTGTCGTGAACGGCAACGGGGTTCCGTCGTGCAGTCCCCTGAGCGCCATGCGTGGCGGCTGCCCGCGCCGACGGGGCAGCCGCCCACCATCCCCTCAGGCCTCAGGCCTCAGGCCTCAGGCCTCAGGCGTCAGGCCTCAGCCGTCAAGCGCTCAGGTCACCGGCGCCTTGGCGCGCAGCACCGTGAGGAACTCCCGCATCCACCCCGAGTGGTCCGGCCAGGCGCGGGACGACACCAGCGTCCCGTCGACCACCACTTCCGCGTCACGGAAGGCCGCGCCGGCCGCCTGCACGTCGGGCTCCAGCGCCGGATAGGCCGTGACGTTGCGCCCGCGCAGCCCGTCGACCGCCGCCGTGAGCAGCGGACCGTGGCAGATCTGGGCCACGGGCTTGTCGGCGTCGAAAAAAGACTTCAGAATCTTGCGCAGCTCGGGGTCGTTGCGCAGATACTCGGGGGCGCGGCCGCCCGGGATCACGACAGCGACGTACTGTTCCGGCTCGACCTCGGCGAACGCGAGATCGGCGGGCCAGGTGTAGCCGGGCTTCTCCGTGTACGTGTCGAACCCCGGCTCGAAGTCATGGACGACGAACCGCAGCTTCTTGCGCTCCGGGGCGGCGATGTGGACGTCGTAGCCCTCCTCGCGCAGGCGCTGGTAGGGGTACAGGACTTCCAGTGACTCGGCGGCGTCGCCGGTCACCAGGAGGATCTTGGGTGCCATGGCTGTGCGCTCCCCTCGGAGCCTTCGGGCCGGGGTGTCTTCCCCTCAACGTGGACCCGGCACGCCGTTAGGCAACCCCTCGAGGCATCCATCCGCGTCGCTGTCCCTGTGCAGAGTGTCAAAGTTCGACCGCTGTATTTGTACACATACGGCTCATGACGACTCCCGGGTGAGGGGCGATAGCCTTGACCCGTGATCAGCGCGATATCTCGCGGGGGCATCGTCGCCCCCTGCCCGCGCCGGGAGCACACGGAGATCTACATCCGTGCCCGGTGCTCCGCTGACCGTTCCCTTCGGGGCGGAACATGGATGCCGCCCCGGCTCCGGGCAGGAAATACGCCAAAAATGGCGGATAAACGCCCGCTCATCTCTCATCCCGGCATACCGTCGACATCGACCGGAGACCCCGCGTCGTGGCGTTGTGCCGCATCAATTTCTTCAACGTCACGCAACGGCGCGCGACAGGAGCCAGAGGACAATGCAGACCAAGCTGGACGAAGCCAAGGCCGAGCTGCTCGCACGGGCCGCCCGGGTAGCTGAGAACAGCCCGGCAGGGGGGCATCTCCCGGCCGGGACGAATGGCGAGGGGGCTCCGGACCAGGAGTCCGTGCTCGCGTTCCTCCAGCGCTACTACCTGCACACCGCCCCCGAGGACCTGGCCGACCGTGACCCGGTCGACGTCTTCGGAGCAGCCGTCTCCCACTACCGGCTCGCGGAGGTCCGCCCGCAGGGCACCGCGAACGTCAAGGTCCACACGCCGACGGTCGAGGAGAACGGCTGGACCTGCAGCCACTCCGTCGTCGAGGTCGTCACCGACGACATGCCGTTCCTGGTCGACTCGGTCACCAACGAGCTGTCCCGCCAGGGCCGCGGCATCCACGTCGTGATCCACCCGCAGGTCACCGTGCGCCGCGACCTGACCGGCAAGCTCCAGGAGGTCCTGCCCGCGGGCAGCGCCTCCGACAGCCACGACACGCTCACCGAGTCGTGGATCCACGTGGAGATCGACCGGGAGACCGACCGCGCCGACCTGAAGCAGATCACCTCCGACCTGCTGCGTGTCCTGTCCGACGTCCGTGAGGCCGTCGAGGACTGGGAGAAGATGCGGGACTCGGCGCTGCGTATCGCCGACGACCTGCCCAGCGAGCCCACCGCCGACGACCTGCGCACCCAGGACGTCGAGGAGGCCCGCGAGCTGCTGCGCTGGCTGTCCGCCGACCACTTCACGTTCCTCGGCTACCGCGAGTACGAGCTGCGCGAGGACGACTCGCTGTCCGCCGTGCCCGGCACCGGCCTCGGCATCCTGCGCTCCGACCCGCAGCACGGCGGCGACGACCACCACCCGGTGAGCCCGTCCTTCAGCCGGCTGCCCGCCGACGCGCGCGCCAAGGCCCGCGAGCACAAGATCCTCGTGCTGACCAAGGCCAACAGCCGCGCCACCGTGCACCGCCCCTCGTACCTCGACTACGTCGGCGTGAAGAAGTTCGACGCCGAGGGCAACGTCATCGGTGAGCGCCGCTTCCTCGGCCTCTTCTCGAGCGCCGCGTACACGGAGAGCGTCCGGCGCGTCCCGGTCGTGCGCCGCAAGGTCCAGGAAGTGCTGCGGGGCGCCGGGTTCTCGCCCAACAGCCACGACGGCCGCGACCTGCTCCAGATCCTGGAGACGTACCCGCGCGACGAGCTGTTCCAGACCCCGGCCGACGAGCTGCGCGCCATCGTCACCAGCGTCCTCTACCTCCAGGAGCGCCGCCGGCTGCGGCTCTACCTGCGCCAGGACGAATACGGCCGCTACTACTCGGCCCTCGTCTACCTGCCGCGCGACCGCTACACCACCGGTGTCCGGCTGCGGATCATCGACATCCTCAAGGAAGAGCTCAACGGCACCAGCGTCGACTTCACGGCCTGGAACACCGAGTCGATCCTGTCCCGGCTGCACTTCGTCATCCGCGTCGAGCCGGGCACCGAGCTGCCCGCGCTGACCGAGGCCGACACCGAGCGCATCGAGGCGCGGCTCGTCGACGCCGCCCGCTCGTGGGCCGACGGCTTCGGCGAGGCGCTGAACGCGGAGTGCGGCGAGGAGCGCGCGGCCGAGCTGGCCCGCCGCTACTCCGGCGCCTTCCCCGAGGGCTACAAGGCCGACCACTCGCCGCGCGCGGCGGTCGCCGACCTCGTCCACCTGGAAGCTCTCAAGCGCGGCGAGAAGGACTTCGCGCTCTCGCTGTACGAGCCCGTGGGTGCCGCCCCCGGCGAGCGCCGCTTCAAGATCTACCGCACCGGGGCCCCGGTCTCCCTCTCGTCCGTCCTGCCGGTCCTCAACCAGCTCGGCGTCGAGGTCATCGACGAGCGCCCGTACGAGCTGCGCTGCTCGGACCGGACCACCGCGTGGATCTACGACTTCGGTCTGCGCATGCCGCAGTCGTCCCACGGCAACGGCGACTACCTCGGTGACGACGGTCGCGAGCGCTTCCAGGAGGCCTTCACGGCGACCTGGACCGGTGCCGCCGAGAACGACGGCTTCAACTCCCTCGTCCTGAGCGCCGGCCTGAACTGGCGGCAGGCGATGGTGCTGCGCGCGTACGCCAAGTACCTGCGCCAGGCCGGTGCGACGTTCAGCCAGGACTACATGGAGGACACCCTCCGTAACAACGTCCACACCACCCGCCTCCTGGTGAGCCTCTTCGAGGCGCGCATGTCGCCGGAGCGCCAGCGGGCCGGGACCGAGCTGATCGACGGGCTCCTGGAGGAGCTCGACGGGGCGCTCGACCAGGTGGCGAGCCTGGACGAGGACCGGATCCTGCGGTCCTTCCTGACCGTCATCAAGGCGACGCTGCGGACGAACTTCTTCCAGAAGGCCGACGACGGCAAGCCGCACGCGTACGTCTCCATGAAGTTCGACCCGCAGGCCATCCCCGACCTGCCCGCGCCGCGCCCCGCCTTCGAGATCTGGGTGTACTCGCCGCGTGTCGAGGGTGTGCACCTGCGCTTTGGCAAGGTCGCGCGCGGTGGTCTGCGCTGGTCCGACCGGCGTGAGGACTTCCGTACCGAGGTCCTCGGCCTGGTCAAGGCGCAGATGGTGAAGAACACCGTCATCGTGCCGGTCGGCGCCAAGGGCGGCTTCGTCGCGAAGAACCTGCCGGACCCGAGCGTCGACCGTGACGCCTGGCTGGCCGAGGGTGTCGCGTCGTACAAGACCTTCATCTCGGCGCTGCTCGACATCACCGACAACCTGGTGGCCGGCGAGGTCGTGCCCCCGGCGGACGTCGTGCGCCACGACGAGGACGACACGTACCTCGTGGTCGCGGCCGACAAGGGCACGGCGACGTTCTCCGACATCGCCAACGCGGTCGCCGAGTCGTACAACTTCTGGCTCGGTGACGCCTTCGCCTCCGGTGGCTCGGCGGGCTACGACCACAAGGGCATGGGCATCACCGCCCGCGGCGCCTGGGAGTCCGTGAAACGGCACTTCCGGGAGCTGGGCACCGACACGCAGACCGAGGACTTCACGGTCGTCGGCGTCGGCGACATGTCCGGTGACGTGTTCGGCAACGGCATGCTGCTCTCCGAGCACATCCGCCTGGTCGCCGCGTTCGACCACCGGCACATCTTCATCGACCCGCGGCCCGACGCGGCCACCTCGTACGCCGAGCGCCGCCGCCTGTTCGACCTGCCGCGCTCCTCGTGGGCCGACTACAACAAGGAGCTGATCTCCGCGGGCGGCGGCATCTTCCCGCGCTCCGCCAAGGCGATCCAGCTCAACGCGCACATCCGTGAGGCACTCGGCATCGAGTCGGGCGCCGCGAAGATGACGCCGGCCGACCTGATGAAGGCGATCCTGCACGCGCCGGTCGACCTGCTGTGGAACGGCGGCATCGGCACGTACGTGAAGTCGTCCGCCGAGTCGAACGCGGACGTCGGCGACAAGGCCAACGACGCGATCCGCGTGGACGGCCAGGACGTGCGGGCCAAGGTGATCGGCGAGGGCGGCAACCTCGGCGCGACCCAGCTGGGCCGTATCGAGTTCGCGCGCAAGGGCGGCAAGGTCAACACCGACGCCATCGACAACAGCGCGGGCGTGGACACCTCCGACCACGAGGTGAACATCAAGATCCTGCTCAACGCGCTCGTCGCCGACGGCGACATGACCGTCAAGCAGCGCAACAAGCTGCTCGCCGAGATGACCGACGAGGTCGGCGCCCTGGTGCTGCGCAACAACTACGCGCAGAACACGGCCCTCGCCAACGCGGTCGCCCAGGCGCCCGACCTGCTCCACGCCCACCAGCGCTTCATGCGCCGCCTGGTCCGTGACGGGAACCTCGACCGGGCCCTGGAGTTCCTGCCGGCCGACCGGCAGATCAAGGAACTGCTGAACTCCGGGCGCGGTCTGAGCCAGCCCGAGCTGGCCGTCCTCCTCGCGTACACGAAGATCACGGCCGCGCACGAGCTGATCCAGACGTCGCTGCCGGACGACCCGTACCTGCGCAGGCTCCTGCACGCCTACTTCCCGCAGGCGCTGCGCGAGCGGTTCTCCGACGCGGTCGACGGGCACGCGCTGCGCCGCGAGATCATCACCACGGTGCTGGTCAACGACACGGTGAACACGGGCGGTTCGACGTTCCTGCACCGGCTGCGCGAGGAGACCGGGGCGTCCCTGGAGGAGATCGTGCGGGCGCAGCTCGCCGCGCGCGAGATCTTCGGCCTCGGTGAGGTCTGGGACGCGGTCGAGGCGCTCGACAATGTCGTCGCCGCGGACGTCCAGACCCGGATCAGGCTGCACTCGCGCCGCCTGGTCGAGCGCGGCACGCGCTGGCTGCTCAACAACCGGCCGCAGCCGCTCCAGCTCGCCGAGACGATCGACTTCTTCCGTGAGGGCGTCGCCGAGGTCTGGTCGGCCATGCCGAAGATGCTGCGCGGCGCGGACGCCGAGTGGTACCAGTCGATCCTGGACGAGCTGAGCGCCGCGGGCGTGCCGGAGGAACTGGCCCAGCGGGTCGCCGGGTTCTCCTCGGCCTTCCCGACGCTCGACATCGTGGCGATCGCCGACCGCACCGGCAAGGACCCCCTGGCCGTCGCCGAGGTGTACTACGACCTCGCGGACCGGCTGTCCATCACGCAGCTGATGGACCGGATCATCGAGCTGCCGCGGGCCGACCGCTGGCAGTCGATGGCCCGCGCCTCGATCCGCGAGGACCTGTACTCGGCGCACGCCGCCCTCACGGCCGATGTGCTGACCGTCGGGAACGGCGTGTCGACTCCGGAGCAGCGCTTCGAAGCGTGGCAGGAGAAGAACGCGCCGATCCTGGGCCGCGCGCGGACGACCCTGGAGGAGATCCAGAGCTCGGACGCGTTCGACCTGGCGAACCTGTCGGTCGCGATGCGCACGATGAGGACGCTGCTGCGCACGCACTCGTAGGGTCCGCATCAGCGAACGGGAGCGCCCCGCACCGGAACTCCGGTGCGGGGCGCCTCCGTTTCACCGTCCGGACTCTTTCCGTTCTCTTGCCCTTCTCCGGCCGGCCTCTTGACCGGGTCTGACCTGATGGACTCCGCGCCCAATCGGTTGCTCCTGACGGCGCGTCGGCCCCCAGGGGTTCGTCATGAGCCGCCAAATCGGGCATTACGTCTAAAGTGGACCCGATTGTCGGATCGCGACACGGAGCGGAGAGGTCGGGAAGGGTCCATGACGGAAGCGATTCTGCTGGTCGGCGGGCTGGGCACCCGGCTGCGGCCGCTCACGGTCAACACGCCCAAGCCCATAGTGCCGGCGGCCGGAGTCCCCTTCCTGGCCCACCAGATCGCGCGGCTCGCCGCCGCGGGCGTCGACCACATCGTCCTCGCCACCTGCTACCTCGCCGAAGTCTTCGAGCCGTACTTCGGCGACGGATCGGCGCACGGCGTCCACCTCGAATACGCCGTCGAGTACGAGCCGCTGGGTACCGGCGGCGCGATCCGGCACGCGGCCCGCCGCCTGGTCTCCGCCCCCGAGGACCCCGTCCTCGTCTGCAACGGCGACATCCTCACCGGCCTCGACACCCGCGCCCTCATCGACCGGCACCGCGAGCGCGAAGCCGACATCACCCTCCACCTCTCCCGCGTCGACGACCCCAGCGACTTCGGGCTCGTGTCCACCGACGCCGACGGCTGCGTACTCGCCTTCGCCGAGAAGCCGCAGACGCCCGAGGAGATCGTCACGGACCAGGTCAACGCGGGCTCCTACGTGTTCCGCAGGTCCGTCATCGACAGCATCCCCGCCGGGCGTCCCGTCTCCGTCGAGCACGAGACGTTCCCCGGCCTGCTCGCCGCGGGCGCCTATCTGCACGGCATGGTCGAGGACTCCTACTGGCTCGACCTCGGCCGGCCCGAAGCCTTCGTGCAGGCCTCCGCCGACCTCGTGCGCGGGGTCGTGCACTCACCCGCCGTGCCCGGAGTGCGCGGCGAGTCCCTCGTACTGCCCGGTGCCAAGGTGGCCGCCGACGCCTGGCTCGCCGACGGGACCGTCGTCGGGGCGGGCGCCCGGGTAGGTTCAGGAGCCGTCGTCCACGGTTCGGTGCTGCACGACGGCGCGACCGTGGGCGCCGGTGCCTACGTAAGGAAGAGCCTGGTCGGCGCGGGTGCGCGGATCGGGCGGCGCTCCGTCCTGCACGGCAGCGTCATCGGTGACGGCGCCCGCGTGGGCGCCCACAACGATCTGCGGAACGGAACCCGCGTGTGGTGCGAGGCCGTACTGCCCGACCGGGCCGTCCGCTTCTCCTCCCTCGCCGGAGAAGGGCTGACCGAACAGTGAACACGAACTCTCCCGACATCGGGGCCACACCGGCCGCCGCGAAACCCCTGCCCGACGACTGGGCCCGCACGCCTCTCACCGTCGTCATGCCGACGTACAACGAGGCGGGCAACCTGCCCGGCATGGCCGACGCCCTCATGGCGCTCCCGCTCCCGGGCCTGCGCCTCCTCGTCGTCGACGACTCCAGCCCCGACGGCACCGGCGACATCGCCGAGCGGTACGCCGAACGGCACGGGCGTGACCGGATGAGCGTCCTGCACCGAGCCGGGAAGGAGGGCCTCGGCCGGGCCTACGCGGACGGCATGGCACGGGCCGTCGCCGACGGGGCGCGCTACGTCCTCCAGATGGACGCCGACGGGAGCCACCCCGCCGACAAGGTCCCCGCGCTCCTCGGCACCGCCCTCTCCACCGGCGCCGCCGTCACCATCGGCAGCCGCTACGTCCAGGGCGGCACGCTCTCCGACGCGTGGGGCGCGCACCGCAGGCTCCTGTCCCGCTGGGCCAACGCCTACGCGGGCACCATCCTCGGCACCCGCGTCCGCGACATCACCGGCGGCTTCAACCTGTGGCGCGAGGACGCCCTGCGCGCCATCGACCTGGCGTCCGTGGACAGCGCGGGCTACAGCTTCCAGGTCGAGATGAAGTACCGGGCGGTGCGCCGCGGCTTCGGCGTCATGGAGGTCCCCATCCACTTCGAGGACCGCACGGTGGGCGAGTCCAAGATGAACCTGATGGTGCAGCTCGAATCGGTCACCATGCCGTGGAAGCTGCGGGCGAGGGCGCGCCGATGACGGTCCCGACCGCGGTGCGTGAGGCGCCGCCCGCCGTCGCACCCGTCCGGGTCCGCGTGCGCCGCCTGTCCATGGAGGTCGCCAAGTTCGGCGTCGTCGGCGGCAGCGGCGTCGCCGTCAACTTCCTCGTCTTCAACCTCCTGCTGCACGGCATCGGCCGGGCCCCGATGACGGCGACGGTCCTGGCCAGCTGTGTCGCCATGGGCACCAACTACCTGGGCTTCCGCTTCTTCGCCTACCGGGACCGTGCCTCCCGCACCCGCCGCCAGATCGCGCTGTTCTTCGGCTTCAGCGCGCTCGGCGTCCTCATGGAGAGCGTCCTGTTCTACGCCGGGTACCACGGCGCCTCGATGACCGGACCGCTCGCGTCGAACGTCGCCAAGGCGCTGTCCATCGTCCTGGCCTCGGCGTTCCGCTTCCTCGTCTACCGGACGTGGGTCTTCCAGCACGATGCGCGCCGCGAGTAACGCGGCCCTCAGGGCCGCCGCCCCGCTGGTCCTCCTGCTGCTCCTCGCCCTGCTCGTGGCAGTCGCCGTTCGGCTCCCATGGGCGGGCGACCTCGGCATCCACGCGGCCACCGTCGAGCGCCTGCGCCACGATCTCCTCGCCCCGGGCAACCCGCTGGTCGACGAGAAGACGCCGAGCCCGTACTACTCGCCGTGGACGGTGTTCCTCGGTGTCCTCGCCGACGTCACCGGCCTCGGCACCTTCACCGTCCTGCGCATCGCCGCGCTGATCTCGCTGACGCTGCTCGTGACCGGAGTGTGGCGGTTCACCGCCACCTTCACCGACGCGTCCATGGGCCGCGCCCGGCGCACGGCGGTCACCGTGCTCGTCCTCCTGTGCCTGCTCCTCCTGTGGGGCACGAGCCAATTCAACTGGAGCGGGTTCCTCGGCCTCAACTCCCTTGCCCTGACCGTCTCCTACCCCAGCACATTCGCGCTCGGGGTGTCCTTCCACCTCTGGGCGCTGCTGCGCGGGGCGCTCGCACGCGGTTCGGGCCTGCCCGTGTTCCTCGGCCTCGGCCTGCTCTGGTCCGTGATCCTGCTGAGCCATCAGTTCACGGGCGTCGTCGCGTCGTTCGGCGCGCTGGCGATGGTGGCCGGGGCGCGGCCCTGGCCGGTACGCGCGGTGTGGGCACGGCTCGCGGCCGGGCTCGCCGTCGGTGCGGTCCTGCTCGCCGCGTGGCCGTACTACTCGTTCTTCTCGCTCTTCCACGCGCAGGGCCTGGAGGAGATCCACCAGGCCCTGTACGGGAACCTGCTCGGCCGGTACTGGCTCCTGCTGCCCGGCGTGTTCGCCCTCGCCCTGCGCGGGCGCAGGGACCGCCGCGATCCGCTGGTGGTCTTCTTCGTGCTCGGGGCGCTGATGTTCGTGGCGGGCGGGGTGAGCGGCCACTACTCGTGGGGCCGGATCCTGCCGGCTGCCGTGATCCCCGCGCAGGTCGCGGCTGGCCTCGAGGTGTTCGGGGCGGGGCGCAGGGCGGTACGCACGGCGTTCGCCGCGGTGCTCGGCGCGGCGCTCCTCGCGGGCGCGTGGACCCAGTCCGGCACACTCGGCTACGTCCTGCCGCGCGACGTCCTGCCCCCGCCGATCGCCGACCGCTACAACCCGCCGTGGCGCGGCTACCAGTGGGTGATGCCCTGGGCGAAGTACGGGGACGTGGTCCTCGCCACGATGTTCCCGGCGCGGCAGATCCCCGGCTACGGGCCCTACACCGTCGCCCCCGGCTACCCGGACTTCTTCCTGCCCGACGAGACGGCCCGCGTCCGCGCCGTGGACGCCTACTTCGCACCCGGCACCACGCGGGCCGAACGCCTCGACGTCCTGCGCCGCTACGAGGTGCGGTGGATCGTGAGCCACCGCGACGACGCCGGCCTCGCCGCCACCGACCCGGCCCTGCACAAGGTCACGACGGGCCCGGGAGGCCAGACCCTCTACGAGGTCGTCGGCGACGCGGGCTAACGCAGCGCGCTCTTCACCAGGCGTACCGCGTTCCGTACCCGCCCGTCCGACACCGTGGACAGCCTGCGCGCCACCGGGTGCGTCACCCGGGCCGTGAGCCCCGCCGGCTGCCAGCGGATCTGGAGGCGTCCCGCGCCCCGCCCCTCCGGCTCCAGCGTCACCCGGTGCGGGGCCGCCCCGGAGTGGTAGCCGACGCGGGCGGTGAGCGTGGGAAAGTCCAGCGGCGCGAGCAGGACCGCCGTGTTGCGCAGGCTTCGTTCCTGGAGCTGGAGCATCGGATGCCGTACGCCGTCGAAGCCGTGCACGGGGAGCGGGGCCGCCGCAAGGTCGAGCCGCACCCGGCCCTCGAAGACGCCGGGCCGCACCGGGTCGAGCCGCAGCCGTGTCGTCATGCGCTGTCGTCCCGGCGCCACGACCAGCGAGGCGACGTGCGGCCCGACGGCGAGACGCAGACCCGGGTCGTACGTGCGGACCGACAGGTCGACGGTGGCGCCGGGGCCGCGCTCGATGGCCGTGATCTCGTGGCGGAACTGGGCGCCGGGGAACGGACGCGAGTACAACTCCTGGTCGGACAGGTCGAGTTCGGTGCGGGCCTGGTCCGACGACGGGACCACTGACCCCCAGTACACGGCGCCGGACGCGTCCGTGGCCGTCTCGCGCGGGGCCACCGCGTGACCGAGCCCGCGCGCGGCGAGCCGGGCGTCGGCGAGGCGCCCGTCGCGCACCAGCTGCAGGACGACCCGCTCCGGGCGCGGCAGCCGGGCGTACGCGTTCGGGGACAGCGTCGCCAGATACGGGTTCACGATCTCGGCGAACCCGGCCAGCCACGCGTCGTCCCGGGAGGGCAGGTCGCCCGCGTACATCCGGAAGTCGTGCTTGAGGAACTTGTAGTCCTTGTCCTCGCGCACCCCCGCGTGGCCGCCCGCCGCGAGGAACTCGTCGATGAGCTCCTGCACGTGGACGCGGTCGCGGACGTTGCTCAGCTTGTGCCGCTGGTTGGAGATCGACGCGTCGTCCGCGGCGACGAACGGCGCGATGTACCAGCGGTAGACCGGCTCGGGGATGACGGTGAACGACTTCGCGAGGCAGTACGCCTGCGCGGAGAACAGCTGATCCTCGTAGTGGATGCCCTCGGGGAAACGCAGCGCGTTGCGGTCGAGGAACTCCCGCTTGTACATCTTGCTCGTCGACAAGTGCTCGAAGAACAGGCCGGGTTCGGCGTCGATCCCCTCGACGGTGCGGCGCTCCGCGACCAGGTGCGGCATCCACGTCGACGTGCGGCCCGTGTCGACGCGGACCCGCTCGACCGCGCCCATCGCGAAGTCGATCTCCCGCTCGCGATGCGCCGCGAGCAGCAACCCCACCGACTCCGGGGGGAGTTCGTCGTCGCTGTCGAGGAACATCAGATACGGGGCGCGGGCGATGTCGAGCGCGCGGTTGCGGGGCGCGCTGCACCCGCCGCTGTTCTCCGGCAGGCGCAGGTAGCGCACGCGCGGGTCCGAGGCGGCGAGACGGCGCGCCACCTCGGGGGTGGCGTCCGTCGAGTGGTCGTCGCTGATGACGACCTCGATGTTGCCGTGCGTCTGGTCCAGGACCGAGGCGACGGCGCGCGGCAGCCGCCCGGCGTCGTTGTAGACGATGACGGTGACCGTGACGTCGGGGGTGATCGTCTTCGTGGGCGTGGTCATCGGCGGGCCGCCTCCTCGGGGGTGGGCGCGGGGATGCGCTCGTCGACGGGGATCACCGGGGGCAGCGACGCGTCGCTCTCGCCGAGGAAGACCCGGCGCACGACCCGCTCGGCGGCGTGGCCGTCGTCGAACTCGCAGAACCGGCGCCGGAACGCGGCCCGCGCCTTCCCCGACGCCTCGTCGCGCCACGCGCCCGCCGTGAGGATCTCCGTCAGCTCGTCCTGCGTACGGGCGACCGGCCCGGGCGCCTCGGCGATCAGGTCGAAGTAGACCCCGCGGGTCTTCGCGTACATCTCCCAGTCGTCCGCGTAGACCACGATCGGCCGGTCCAGATTGGCGTAGTCGAACATGATCGACGAGTAGTCCGTGACCAGGACGTCCGCGGCGAGGCAGAGGTCCTCGACCGGGTCGTACGTGGAGACGTCGATGACCCGGCCGCTGCGGCGCAGCTCCGCGAGCGGTGAGGCCGCCCCGCCGTAGAAGTAGTGGCCGCGTACCAGGAGCACGGTGTCGTCGCCCAGGCGCTCGGCGAGCGTGGCCAGGTCGAGGCGAGGGGTCCAGGAGGCCTCGTAGTCGCGGTGGGTGGGCGCGTACAGGACGGCTCGCCGGCCCGGCGCGATGCCGAGGCGGTCGCGAACGGCCCGGATGTCGGCGGCCGTCGCGCGGTAGAAGACGTCGTTGCGCGGATAGCCGTACTCCAGCGGGACGTAGTGCGCGGGATAGGCGCGCTCCCACGTCCGGGTGGAGTGGCTGTTCGACGTGACGCTGTAGTCCCACTTGTCGACGCGGGCCAGGAGGTGGCGGAAGTTGAGGCCCTTGGACGCCGTCGGGTACTCGATCTGGTCGAGGCCCATGCGCTTGAGGGGCGTGCCGTGGTGGGTCATGACGTGGACGGCTTCGGGGCGCTTGACCACGGCGTTGGGGAAGTTGACGTTGTTGACGAGGTACGCGGCGCGGGCCATCACCTCCCAGTAGCGGCGGGAGCCGGGCACGACGTGGTCGGTGCCGGGCGGCAGGAGCGGCGCGTGGGCCGCCGAGACGACCCACACCTGGTGGACGCGCGGGGCGAGTTCGGTGACCTTCGCGGCGATCGCGGCCGGATTGCAGGCCATCCCCCGGTCCCAGTACGCGGAGAACACCGCCAGGTACGGGTCCACGGGCCGGCGCAGTTCCCGCCGGTAGCGGTGGTCGCGGACCTTCGCGCCGATCCGCCGCTTGCGCTGCCGGACCGCGGACTTCAGGCCGCGCCGCTTGTGGTTGATGCTCTGGAAGGCGCGGTAACGGGAGTACGCGTCCTCTTCGAGCAGCCGGCGCCGGATGCCTTCGAGCCCCGCGGGTCTGCGGTAGCCCTCCGGCCGCCATGCGACGGCCGCGCGGGAGGCCCGGCGGAAGAACTCGCGGCCCACCGGCTCCGGCATTGCGGCGCGGGCCACGATCCGCATGCACTCGGTCGCCATCACGTCGTACAGCACCGCGCGGGGACCGGTCGGTGTGCCGCGGCCGGCCATCAGCCGCTGGAGGTCCTCGTACTCGCCGACGGGCGCGTAGTACTCCTCCGGGGTGAGCGGCGGCAGGCTCGCGGCGCGCAGCCTGCGCTCGTCGAGCACCACCTGCTGCAGAGCGGTGACGCGGCCGGCGAGGACGAGGGCGGCGCGCGCCGCGAAGCGCTCGTCGGTGGCGGCCAGTTGGTCGCGGTGGTCCCGCCAGAACGCGGCGCGCAGGGCGCGGTTGCCGAGCAGTGGGGTGACCCGCAGGAGGTCGGGGCAGTCCGCGAGGGCCAGATCGCGGTC
The DNA here is from genome assembly GCF_036345255.1 of Streptomyces sp. NBC_00569. Lineage (NCBI taxonomy): Bacteria > Bacillati > Actinomycetota > Actinomycetes > Kitasatosporales > Streptomycetaceae > Streptomyces > Streptomyces sp. NBC_00569. The sequence continues at coordinate 6,048,757 of NZ_CP107783.1, forward strand.
GCCCGCCCTGGCCAGCAGACGGGCGTCGGGGCCCGGGATGCCGGAGGCGTGCCAGGTCGAGTGGACCTGGTCGGCGAGTACGACATCCACGCGCTCGGCGCCGTCCGGGAGGCCCTCGACCCGGTCCCGCAGCGCCCGCAGCGCGTCGGGGGGCACCCGGTCCTTGGCGTGCACGAACAGCAGCCACTCGCCCGAGGCCCGCTCACCGCCGGCCGCGCGGGCCTCCTCGTCGGAGAGGGCGCCGGGCAGGGCCAGAACGGTGACGCGGCCCGGCACGTCGGCGGTCGGCGCCGGATCGTCCACGGCGGCGACGACGAGCTCCGCCCCCTCGGGCAGCTGGCCGGTCACGCTGTCCAGACAGTCGGCGAGATGCCCCTGCACGTCCCGGCCGTACACGATGACGCTGAGTTCCTGCACGGTCGCCGTCCCTTCCTCTCCTGGCGCACCATAGTGTCACCAATCGGATAAAAGGGATAAGGGGAGTGGGTCCAATCGGCCTCAGGCGGAGACCGCGACCCTGGCCTTCCCGGGTTCCGTTTTGCCACCGCCCGGATTGGTGAACGCCTCGTACGCCTTGAGGACCTCGTCCGTCGGCCCGTCCATGCGCAGCTCGCCGCGCTCCAGCCACAGGACCCGGTCGCAGGTGTCGCGGATCGACTTGTTGTTGTGACTGACGAGGAAGACCGAGCCGGCCTCCTTGCGCAGCTCACGGATCCGGGACTCCGAGCGCTTCTGGAAGGACCGGTCGCCGGTGGCCAGGGCCTCGTCGATCAGCAGCACGTCATGGTCCTTGGCGGCGGCGATGGAGAACCGGAGCCGGGCGGCCATGCCCGAGGAGTACGTCCGCATGGGCAGCGTGATGAAGTCGCCCTTCTCGTTGATGCCGGAGAAGCCGACGATGTCCTCGTAGCGCTCGCGTACCTCCTCGCGGCTCATGCCCATGGCGAGGCCGCCGAGATGGACGTTGCGCTCGCCCGTGAGGTCGTTCATCAGCGCCGCGTTCACGCCGAGCAGCGAGGGCTGGCCATGCGTGAAGATCCGGCCGTTCTCCGTCGGCAGCAGCCCCGCGATCGCCTTGAGCAGTGTCGACTTGCCCGACCCGTTCGTGCCGATCAGGCCGATCGCCTCGCCCTTGTACGCGGTGAACGAGACCTTCTTCACCGCGTGCACCTTGCGCACACCGGCCCGGGCCTCGGCCTTCTTCCGGCCGCCGATGATGCGGCCGAGCGCGGCGGTCGCGGTGCCGCGTCCCGCCCCGGTGCCGTTCACGCGGTACACGATGTCGACGTTGTCGACGATGACGGTGGGGATCCGCTCCCCGAAGGTGTCAGCCACGGCCGTACGTCTCCTCTGCCTTCCAGAAGTAGATGAACCCGCCGACGCCCGCGAGCAGCGCCCACCCGGCCGCGATCGCCCACACGTGGGGCGGCAGCTGGCTGTGGTGGAAGCTGTCGATCAGGGCGAAACGCATCAGGTCGATGTAGACGGCGGCCGGGTTCGCGGACAGCAGCAGGTGCACGACGTGCGGCAGGTGCTGGTTCTTGAGCACCTTGTCGATGCTCCACATCACGCCGGACGTGTACATCCACGTACGCAGCAGGAACGGCATCAGCTGCGCGATGTCAGGCGTCCGCGCGCCCATCCGCGCCATGACGAGGGCCACGCCGGTGTTGAAGACGAACTGGAGCAGCAGAACCGGCAGGACCAGGAACCAGGAGAGGGCCGGCGGAACGCCGAAGCAGAGCAGGATCACCACCAGCGCGCACATCGAGAACAGCAGCTGCTGGAGCTGCTGGAGGGCGAACGACACCGGCAGCGCGGCGCGGGGGAAGTGCAGCGCCCGCACGAGGCCGAGGTTGCCGGAGATCGCGCGGGTGCCCGCCATGATCGAGCTCTGTGTGAACGTCCACACGAACACGCCGGTGACCAGGAACGGCACATAGTCCGGCACGTTGTGCTTCGTGTTCATCAGCACGCCGAAGATGAAGTAGTAGACCGCCGCGTTCAGGAGCGGGGTCGCCACCTGCCACACCTGGCCCAGCTTCGCCTGACTGTACTGCGCCGTGAGCTTGGCCGTCGCGAACGCGGTGATGAAGTGGCGCCGCTGCCACAGCCGGCCCACGTACGCCGCGAGGGTCGGCCGCGCACCGCTGACCGAGAGGCCGTACCGCGCGGCCAGCTCCGCGGGATCTTCCACCGGCGCGGTGGCCGCCGGCGGGGGAGGTGTGTCGACTGCCTGACTCACATCCGCTGCTTTCGCTCAAGGGGTCGGAGACGTCGGAACGGGTCCGTATCGTCGTGACGTGAGCGTAGGGCGTCGTTACGTCGGAACGCAACCGTTTCGTCGTGCCGCCCTATGCTGTACGGATGACCAACGCCGACTCCGCCAAGCCGACGCCACGTCGAAGAGCTCCCGCAGGCGCAGCAGTGCTCCGCGAGGATGTGACGGAAGCCATCCGCTCCGCCGTCTTCGAAGAACTCGCCGCCGTGGGCTACGCCCGTATGTCCATCGAGGGGATCGCGCGCCGCGCGGGCGTCGGCAAAACCGCCGTCTACCGCCGCTGGCGCTCCAAACTGCACCTGGTCCTGGACCTGGTCTCCGCCATAGCGGTACAGGGACTGCCGGCCCCGGACACGGGTTCCCTGGAGGGCGACCTGCGCCTCCTCTACGAGGTCACGTCCCGGGCCCTTAAGCACCCCGTCGCGGGCCAGATCATCCCCGACCTCCAGGCCGAGGCGGCCCGCAACCCGGATATCGCGGAGGCCATGCAGAAGGCGCTGCGCGAAGGCCAGCACGGGGTGGCGAACGGCATCGTGCGCAGCGCCGCCGCACGCGGGGAGGTCAGGGCGGACCTCGACGAGGACCTCGCCCTCGACCTGATCTCGGGCCCGCTCTACTGGCGCGCCGTGGTGGTGCGCACGCCGCTGCCCAAGGGATACCTGGGGAAACTGGCATCGGCTACGGCGGCGGGGTTGAGGGCGCTGTAGCTGCCGCTTGGGGCTGTTGGATCTCGTGGGTGCCTCTGGCGCCGGGCTCCGTAAGCGACGAATGCCGACCAGGTGGTGGGGGAGGCGGGGGCCACCGGGGTTCTTGGAGTCGCGGACGGCCCTCGCGCGAGGGGTTGGCCGGCGGACGTGGTCACAGTCGGCCTCGGTTCGGGCCTCAAGCCACCGCCTGCGCCCGCGAGCCGGCCTGGGGCCCCGGTCGCCTTCGAGCTTCAGGGAGTCCAGCGGAATGCGGCCGTACAAGGCCAGGACCAGCTCACCCGCCGCGCCCCGGGCGGAACCCGGGCGTGGGGCCCGGTCACAGCGTCAGCGCGTTGGCCCCGGCGCGCGGGGCCCGGACGGAACCAGCGTGTAGGCCCCCGGCTGGAACCAGCCTGTGGGGCTCGGTCACAGCATCAGCGTGTAGGCCCCGGGCGGAACCCGGGTGTGGGGCTCGGTCACAGCACCACCGCGTTGGCCCCGGCGGAACCCGGGCGTGGGGCTCGGTCACAGCGTCAGCGCGTTGGCCCCCGGACGGCACCAGCGCGTTGGCCCCGGACGGAACCAGCGCGTGGGGCCGGGACGGAGGCTTCGGAGCCTGGACGCTCCGGGAGGGTCGAAGACGGTGGCGACTGCCACGCCGGGCTCGCTTGCAGCGGGGTGGACGGTGCCGGTTCCGGACCGGTCGGCCCCCCAGGGGAGCCGTTGCGCGTAGGACCGCGCCGAGCGGGGACTCACCTCACGGCGGTTCCGTGGACCCGGACCCAGCCCTGCCACGCCGACTCGACCATGTCGCGTACGTCGCGCTTCGCCGTCCAGCCGAGTTCCGTCGCGACGCGGTCCGCGGAGGCGACGACGCGGGCCGGGTCGCCGGGGCGGCGCGGGGTGACGACGGGGTCGGTGCCGTGGCCGGTCGTCGCGTTGATCAGCTCGACCATCTCCAGGACCGAGACGCCTTCGCCGCGGCCGATGTTGAGGGTGAAATCCGTTCCGGGGGCGGCGGCGGAGAGGCGGCGGGCGGCGGCCACGTGGGCCTCGGCGAGATCGGCGACGTGGATGTAGTCGCGTACGCAGGTCCCGTCGGGTGTCGGGTAGTCCGCGCCGAAGATCCGTGGGGCCTCGCCGTCGGTGAGCTTCTCGAAGACCATCGGTACGAGGTTGAAGACGCCGGTGTCGGCCAGTTCGGGGGTGGCGGCGCCCGCCACGTTGAAGTAGCGCAGGGAGGCCGTGGCCAGGCGGTGGGCCCGGCCCGTCGCGCGGACCAGCCACTCGCCGGCGAGTTTCGTCTCGCCGTAGGGGCTCATCGGCAGGCACGGGGTGTCCTCGGTGACGAGGTCGACGTCGGGCATGCCGTACACGGCGGCGGAGGAGGAGAAGACGAACGACGGGACGCCGCTCGCGGTGACCGCCTCCAGGAGGACGCGCAGGCCCTCGATGTTCTCGCGGTAGTAGTGGAGCGGCAGCTCCACCGACTCGGCGACCTGCTTCTTCGCGGCGAGGTGGACGACGCCGGTGATGCCGTGCCCGGCGATGGTGCGCGCCACGGCGTCGGCGTCCAGGGTCGAGGCGACGACCAGGGGTACGCCGTCCGGGACGCGCCCGGCGATGCCGGTGGACAGGTCGTCGTAGACCACGGTCCGCTCGCCCGCCTCCTGCATGGCGCGGACGACGTGCGCCCCGATGTATCCGGCACCGCCGGTGATCAGCCAGGTCATGTCGGTCCAGGGTCCCCTCGGTCGTGTCGTGTCTCGTCCTGCGCGTGCGGTCGGCGTTCTAGTGAACCAGGCGGTTGAGGCGGCCGCGTGCCACGGCCAGGGCTCCGCGTACGCCGGGCGCGAGGCGTACGGCGAGGGCGCCGGAGTGGGTCGCGTACGGATGGGCGAGCAGCATCCCGTGGCGCAGGCTCGGCAGGGCGGTGCGGCGCAGGAGGCCGCGGCCGGTGGCGGCGTGGGCGCTGGCGTCGCGGCTGGTGCCGTCGGCGAAGTTCACGTGGAGGCGCAGGTCCCAGGTGCCGGCGGCGAGCGCGGACAGGTCGAGGGACGCCTCGGCCTCCCAGGTCCCGGCGTGGGTCCCGGGCACGAAGGTCACCGTGCGGCGTCTGGCGGGGCGGTGGCGCAGGCGGTCGATGACCTCGATGTCGACGGTGGCGGGGCCCGCCTCGGCGACGCGTCCGTACAGGTCGTGCAGGCGCAGCCGCAGCCGTGAGCCACGCGCGCGTGGCCGCAGTTCCGCCTCTATGGCGATGGGGAGCAGGCCCATGGGGCGTACGAGGAGGTGCTCCAGGGTCACCTGGGGGAGGTCGTCGGACCAGATGGGCGTGCCGTCGGCGCCGCGTGCGTAGGGCGGGCGCAGGCGGGCGGGGCGGGCCGCGACCTCTTTGAGGCGGGGCAGGTCGCGCGGGTGGTCGGAGGCGAGGATCACGCGGGCGACGACGCGGCCGGGGGCGGGCGCCGCGTCGATGTCGGCCGTGTCGAACGTGGCGAGGTAGGCGCGGGTGCGGTCCCACCACTCGGCGCGGTACTCGGGGCTGCGCAGGTCGAGCTCGCGGGCGTACATGCGCAGGCTGTGGTCGAGGAACCGGGTGCGGGCCGCGCGGGCGAGGCGCTTGTACGAGGCGGTCAGGAGGATGTCGACGGACTGGCGGTGCGCCTCGATGCGGGCGAGCCAGTTGTCGAGTCCGTTCCGGTCGAGGGAGAGCGACAGGCGGTCGGCGTCGCGGCGCACGTTCCAGATGTAGACCGTGTCGGGGACGAGTGCGATGCGTGGTCCGGCGGCGAGCACGCGCGCGGTGAAGACGAAGTCCTCGTAGACGAAGCGGCCGTCGGGGAAGCGGATTCCGTGCGCGCGCAGGAAGTCCGTGCGGTAGAGCTTGTTGACGCAGAGCGTGTCGTGGACGAGGCGGGGGCGGCGCTCCGGGCGGGGGATCACGGTGGCCTCGGCGTACAGCTCGGGCTGCCACGGGATGTCGCGGCCCGAGGGGAGCTCGCGGCGCACGCACAGGCCGGCGGCGACCTCGGTGCCGTGGGTGAGTGCCGCGCCGAGCAGGGCGTCGACGGCGCCGGGCGGCAGCACGTCGTCGCTGTCCAGGAACATGACGTACGGGGCCGAGGTGCGGTCGATGCCGTCGTTGCGCGGGGTGCCGCAGCCGCCGCTGTTCGTGGCGCGGCGCACCACCTTCAGGCGTGGCTCCTCCTCCGCCGTGCGCTGGAGGAGCTCGCCGCTGCCGTCCGTCGAACAGTCGTCGACGGCGATCACCTCGCGGACGGCGGGGCCTTGGGAGAGGGCGGAGCGTACGGCGTCGGTGACCCGTGCGGCGTCGTTGTAGCCGATGACGACGACCGAGACCTGTGAGCGCTGCTGCGATGACTGCCGGGGCTGGGACTGCATGGCTTCCACAGAAGGAAATCCTAGGCCTTTGCCGTAATTGTCCGGTAAGTAAAATTTCTACGCCTTGGTTCCCTTCCAGAGGGCGCGGAACGAGAGGACGGCCGCTCCGAGGAGCAGGCCGTTGCGCGCCAGCATCAGCAGGGAGCCCGTCCATGTGGCCGCCTCGACGTCGCGGTACAGGACCGGGTACGCGAGCGCGCTCAGGCCGGCCGCCGCCACGACGAGCAGGGCGACGGGGCGCTGGGTGGTGTGGCGCGAAGTGAGGCAGACCGCGGCGAGCCCGAGCAGCCAGATCAGGTACTGCGGGCTGAGCACGCGGCTGGTGACGGTGAAGAGCAGGACGGCGCAGAGCGCGGCGTCGTACGGCGTCGCGGGGCTCCAGTTCAGTGCCCGTAGCCGCCAGAACAGCAGCAGCGCCGCCGCGACGGCGGTGAGCACGAGGGAGGCCGCGGCCACCACGCCGACGTGCGGGCCGACGTACTCCATCGCCCCGTAGCGGTAGCGGATGTGCCCCGACCAGCCCGCCCGCCGCGCGAAGGCCAGCACCGTGCCGCCCAGCGACTCGATCTGCACGCCCCGCTCGCCCTGGTGGCGCAGGAACGAGAACGGTGAGCGGAACGCGACCGAGAGGACCAGCAGGATCGCGGCGGCGGACGTGGCTGCCGCCGTCCACGCCTCCCGGCTCGTGGGTCCCCGGGGGGTGCCGAGCAGGGCGAGCGCGGGCCACACCTTCACCAGCGCGCCGCATGCCGCGAGGACGCCGCTCGCGCGCGGGAACCGCCCCATGAGCAGCAGCGCGAACACGGCGAGCGCGGTGACCTCGATGTCGTAGCGGGCCAGCGGGATGTGGAGCAGGAGCGGCAGCCCGGCCACCCACAGCCAGGCGCCTGCCGTGCTGCGCCGCGGCCGGGCGCCGGTCCGGGCGAGGGCGAGCGTGACCAGGGCGTCCGTGGCGAGGGTGAGCGCGACGAAGGCCTGGAAGTAGGTGAGGTCGGGGACCAGGCCGGGCGCCAGGAGGACGGGGCCCGCGCCCGGCGGGTACTGCCACATCGGGTCGCCGGCCGGGAAGGCACTGCCGGCGAGGGTGACGTACCAGTGGGCGTACAGCGTGTGCACCTCGTGTGCGACGCCTCCGACGCCGAGCGGGGCGCGCCCGTCCGTGGCGAGCAGGGCGAGCATCGCGGCACGGGTGGCCAGCCAGGTGAGGGGAAGCGCCGCCCGGGCGAGGGGGCCGGGGTGGACCCAGGTCGCGTGGACGGGCGCTGCGGCGGCGGGTGGCTGAGTGTCGAGCGTCACCTGTGCGAGCGTACGAGCGTATGGCCGCAAATGTAGTGATAATCAGCCAAATGAGGCTTTCGTGTCGGACGGCGGACGGTTCTGCCGGGCGGGGGTGTCGCGCGGGCGGCCGGTCACGCGTCGAGCGCCGCCCCGTCCAGTGCCGCGGTCAGGCGGTCGAGGCGGGCGCGCATGTCCTCGATCTCTGCCAGGTCGAACCCCGTGGCCGCCGCGATCCGGCGCGGCACCAGTGCCGCGCGCTCCCGCAGTTCGGTGCCCGCGCCGGTCGGCCGGACGTTCACCGAGCGCTCGTCGCGCGCGCTGCGCTCCCGCTGGACGAGGCCGGCCGCCTCCAGCCGCTTGAGCAGCGGGGACAGCGTGCCCGAGTCCAGCCGCAGCCGCTCCCCGAGCCGCTTCACGGGCAGCTCGCCGTCCTCCCAGAGCACCAGCATGACCAGGTACTGGGGGTAGGTCAGGCCCAGATCCTTGAGGAGCGTGCGGTAGACGCCGCCGAACGCGCGCGACGCGGCGTTCAGGGAGAAGCAGATCTGCCGGTCGAGTCGCAGGAATTCCTCGTCGCCGGGCGTCTCGGTCGTCTCGGTGGTCATGGGTCCAGGGTAACCGGGACCTCTGGTGTGCCATTCAGTTGTACACAACTGAATTGCGTGCTCTACTTATATCCGTCAGTGCAGCGCCTACTCCGCCGCGGACGTCACCGCGGACCCCATCGCAGGAGGATGTTTTTCATGGAAGCGATCTACACCGCCGTAGCCACCGCCACCCACGGCCGCGACGGCCGCGCCGTCAGCTCCGACGGCCGCCTCGACCTCCAGCTGGGCATCCCCACGGAGATGGGCGGCAACGGCCAGGGCACCAACCCCGAGCAGCTCTTCGCCGCCGGGTACTCCGCCTGTTTCGCCAGCGCTCTCGGCCTGGTCGGCCGCGCCGCGAAGGTCGACATCAGCGACGCCGCGGTGACCGCCGAGGTCGGCATCGGCAAGCAGGGCGAGGGCTTCGGGCTCGCGGTGACGCTGCGCGTGGAGCTGCCGGAGACGGTCGACGCCGAGACCGGCCGCAAGCTGGTCGAGCAGGCCCACCAGGTCTGCCCGTACTCGAACGCGACCCGCGGCAACATCGACGTCGAGCTCGTCGTCGAGTAGTCGCCCTGCCCGCGGGGTGCTCGTCCGGCTTCCGGGGTGTCAACATTCCCTGGGGGGACCCCCGTTGACCTGTGCGAGCACCTCGCCCGGGCGCGCGTAGCGCCCGTGGTTGCCGGCCGTCGGCGTTCGCTCCGCGCGTCCACGACGGCAAGGCTGCGTCACAAATCCGATCAATTGGGACAGGATCGGTGCGTGCGCATCTCTACGGACGGTCCGCGCGGCCGCACCCCCAGGGCCCTTCCCGTCGCCGCACCCGCCGTGACCGCGGTAGTGCTGCCGGGCGTGGTGATGCTGGGCCTCGGGCTCTGGGGGCTGGACCGCGGCACGATCTGGCGCGACGAGGCCGCGACGATACTCGTCGCCACCCGCTCCCTGCCCCAGATCCTCCATCTCCTCGGCAACATCGACGCGGTGCACGGCCTCTACTACGTGCTGATCCACTTCGTGCTCGGCGGGCAGACGGACGCCTACCTGATACGGCTGCCCTCCGTGCTGGGCGCGACCGCGGCGGCTTGCCTCGTCGCCGCGCTCGGCATCCGGCTCGCCCGGCCCCGCGTCGGCCTGTGGGCCGGACTCCTCTACGCCGCCTCGCCGTTCACCGGCTACTACGCGCAGGAAGGCCGCTCGTACGCGATCGTCGCGGCGGGCGCGGCTGCGGCGACGCTCATGTTCGTCCACTGCGTACGGCGTCCTTCGTGGCCCGCCTGGGCCGGGTACGCCGCGCTCGTGACGGTGACCGCGTGGCTCCACGAGTTCGCCGTGCTCGTCCTCGTCGCGCACGCCGTCACCCTCCTCGTGTCCCGCGCGGCCCCTGTGCTGTGGCGGGGCTGGGCGGCCGCCGCCGCTGCCGCCGTCCTGCTGGTGCTGCCGCTCGCCGACGAGGCGCGGGGGCAGAGCTTCCAGGTGGCGTGGATCCGCAGGCCGGGCTGGGAGGACGCCGAGGCGCTGCTGCGGCTCGCCGCCGGGCACCCCGGCGCCGTCTTCAACACCACGCTCCTGCTCGCCGCGGCCGCCGTGCTCGCCCCCTCGGTCCGCCGCGGGACGTGCGGGCTCGCCGCGGTCGCGCTGCCGCTCGCCGTCGTGCCGCCCGCGGTGCTGCTCACCGTGTCGCAGTGGCAGCCGCTGTACGCGCCGCGCTACACGTTCTTCGCGTTCGCCGGGCTGCCCCTGCTGGCGGCGGCCGGCGCGGACACGGTCCTGCGGCGCCTGCCGGAACGGGTGAGGCCCCCCGCGTACGTCCAGGTGACCGCCGGGGCCGCCCTGGTCGCGGTGGCGTTCTGGGCGCAGTTCCCGGCGCAGTTGCGCGAGCGGTCGCCCGAGAGCCGCAGGGACGACTTCGGGGCGGTCGCGCGCATGACGGAGCGGCATCTGCGGCCCGGAGACGCGCTGCTCTACGTGCCGAAGACCGGCCGGCGCCTCACGGAGACGTATCCGCGCGCGGTGGCGGGCGTGCGCGACGTGGCCCTGAAGTCGACGGGCGCCCGCTCCGGAACCCTGTACGGCGTGGATACGAGCCCCGCCGAACTCCGCGCCCGGATGGCGTGCCTGAGCCGCGTCTGGGTCCTCTTCGACGCGGAGGCGGGCCGCCCCGGCTGGCACACCCGAAGTCACGTCGAGCTCGCCAAACTCGCGCTCCTGGAACGGGACTTCACCCCCCTCACCGAATCGAGACGCCGCAGCGGGCTGCTGCGCCTGTACGAGCGTGTGGGCGGCCCCGCGCCCGCGTGCGTGGCGGACGCGGGGCCCGTCACGGCGACCGTCACACCCACCGAGCCGACGCCGGAGTCCCCATGAACGCCACGCTCCTCGCCCTCCTCGACCACCGCCGCACCGACCGGGCGCGGCTCGTGCCCGCCGCCCGCACCTCGCCCACCGGACCCGCGCCCCGCCTGCGCCGGTGGGCCGACCCCGCCGCCGTCCTCGCCGCCACCGCGCTGATCGCGGTCAGGGCCGCCGGGCTCGGGCGCTGGATCGTCGACGACGCCGCCGTCTCCTTCGCGTACGCGCGCAGCCTCGACGAGGGTCTCGGTCCGGTCCAACTGCCCGGCGCGTCACCGGTGGAGGGCTACTCGAACCCGTCCTGGCTCGTCCTGATGGCCGTCGGGCGCAGGTTCGGCCTCTTCGATCACGGCGCGTTCCTGGGCGTCAGTGACCTCGTGCTCTACCCGAAGGTGCTCGCCCTGCTGTGCACGGCCGGCACGCTCGCGTGCGTCGCGTGGGCGGCCCGCGCCGTGGCCCCCGGCCGCGCGTGGGCGGTGACGCTCCTCGCGGGAGCCGCCCTCGCCACGAACCTCTCCTACGTGGCCTGGTCCTTCTCCGGACTGGAAAACCCGCTGTACGGGCTGACGGCGGCGGGGACGGGGGCGGTGCTGGTGCGGGCGGTCGCCCGGGGCGGTCTCGCGGCGCCCCGCACCGCCCTGGCCGCCGCCGCGATCGCCCTGCTCGCCGCGCTGACCCGGCCCGACGGCGCCGTGCTCGCCGCCGCCTACCCCCTCGTCCTCGCCCTCTTCGCGCGCCGCCGCGACCTGGCCCGGTCCGTCCACGCGCTGGCCCTGCACGCCGGTGTCGTCGCCGTGCCCTACGGCGCGTTCCTGCTGTGGCGGCACGCCGTCTTCGGACTGTGGGTGCCGAACACCGCGGTCGCCAAGGCGCAGCAGACCCCCGAACTCGCCCAACTCGCCCAGAGCGGCGACCTGTTGACGTACGCGGGCTGGGCCTTCGCGCTGGTCGGCGCGCTGTGCGCCGGTGCCGTGCTCGCCCGGCCCGGCACGGCGCGCCGGGCCATGGCGGCGCTGCTCGTGCCGCTGCTCCTGTCGCTGCTCGCGTACGGGGTGCTCGGCCGGGACTGGATGGCCCTGTACCGGTTCGCGACCCCGGTGTGGGTTCTCGCGGCGGCCGTCGCCGCGCTGTCGGCCGTGGTGCTGTGGGAGGCGGAACGTGCCCGTGGCCGGGCCGTCCTCGTCGTGGCGCTGACCGGCGCGCTCGTCCTCGCGCACACCGGACGGGCCGGACGCGAAGCCTCGTTCAAGGCCCACCCGACGCTCTCCATGTGTTTCGTCGCCGAACGCTACGGCCGGATGTTCAACACGTATGCCGAGCGCCTCGGCCTGCGGCACGCCACCGTCGCCCTGCCCGACCTCGGCGGCACGCTGCTCACCACGCGGCTGCGGGTGCTGGACCTGGCGGGCCTGACCGACCGCCGCATCGCGGACGCGTACGCCTCCGGTGACATGCGTGCCCTGCGCGACCACGTCCTGCGCGCCGAGCGCCCCGAACTCCTGCACGTCCACGGGGCCTGGGTGAACAAGCCCGGCCTGACCGCCGCCCGCCTGGCGGACGCCGGCTACGTCCCGCTGTACCGGCAGCAGAACGGCGGTGACTTCGTCCGGGCCGACGCCGTCCACGATCCGGCCCGCATCGCGGCCGTACGCGCCTGGGCCGCACCCCGCCTCGACCACCTGATCGCGCAGCAGGACCACACCGGCAGCTGCGGCGCCACGCTCACCCCGGGTCGGGGAGCCGCCCTGTGACAGCCACCCTCCTCCCCGCGCCCACCCGCTCCCGCGGCGCGCAGGCGCGGGCGCCGCGGCTCGACTCGCTCACCGGGATGCGCTTCGTGGCGGCGCTCGCCGTCTTCGTGCACCACACCACCGGGCTCGCCCCGGGCAGCGGCCTGGCTCAGGCGCCGGTCCTGTTCCCGTACTCGACCATGGGCGTCAACGGGGTCGGGTTCTTCTTCGTGCTGTCCGGGTTCCTGCTGGCCTGGGGGCACCGCCCCGGCACGCGTCGCGGCCTCTTCTACTGGCGTCGCGCCGGCCGCATCTGGCCCGCGCATCTCGCCGCCACGATCCCGTGCGTCTGGGTGTTCTACCTCTGGGGCGGCGTGCCCACGGACGCGTTCAGCTTCGTCACGTCGCTGCTGCTCGTGCAGACCTGGTTCCCCGGCGTCGTGCCGATGTTCCCGGGCAACGGCGTGGCCTGGACGCTCAGCGTCGAGGTGTTCTTCTACCTCCTGTTCCCCTGGGTGATCGGTCCGGCCCTGCGCCTGCGCACCCGCACCCTCGTGCTCCTCGCGGCGTCCGGTCTGGCCGTCATGTGGGCCGTCAACTGGTGGGCCGCCGCGCACCTTTCGCCCTTCGCACGCGAATGGGTCATGCGCCACCCGGTGACCCGCCTGCCCGAGTTCGCGGCCGGCCTCGTCTGCGCGATCGCCCTGCGCCGCGGCCACCGGATCGCCCTGCGCCCGGCCGTACTGCTCGCCGCCTTCGCCGCGTACACGGCCGTGTACTGCCACCGGGCGGACTGGCTCCCGCCGGGCACAGTGGGTCAACTGGAATGGACGGTCAGACCGTTCGTCGCCGTGTTCTCGGCGCTCTTCATCGTCGCGTACGCCCAGCGCGAGCTGTCCGGGCGCCGCGGAGCGCTCTGTTCGCGCCCCATGGTGCTGCTCGGCGCGTGGTCGTACGCGTTCTATCTGCTGCACCAGACGCTGAACCGGTACGTGCACGACACCTGGGGCCCGATGCGGCCCGACAACTCCGCCCTGTTCGCACTGTGCGGGCTCGCCGTCGCCGTGGTCGCGCTGTCCTGGGCGCTGTTCACGTACGTCGAGGAACCGGCCAGAAAGTGGTGGTCCCGGCACACGCCGCGCCGTCTCGCACGGTGACCCCACGCGGACACGCGCGTTGAAAAGCCATCAAGTCACCCCAACCCTCTTGATGGAGGCCGCGTCATGCACCAGTCCGCGTACGAACAGATGGAGCTCTGTGTCCGGAGCTACCTGCCGCGCGGGCGGCGGCTGCGGGTGGTCGATCTCGGGGCGCGGGTGTCGGACGGGCAGGTGCGCACACACAAGTCGCTCCTGGAGGGGTACGACACCGAGTACGTGGGCGTCGACGTGCTGAAGGGGCGCAACGTCGACGCGGTGATGGCGAAGCCGTACCGCATCCCGGTCCGCTCGAACAGCGCCGACTTCCTCATCTCCGGCCAGGCCTTCGAGCACATCCCGTTCTTCTGGGCGTCGATGCTGGAGATCGCCCGCGTCCTCAAGCCGGAGGGTACGGCGTTCATCACGGCCCCCTCGCGCGGCCATGTGCACGACGTGCAGGACTGCTGGCGCTACTACCCGGACGGGATGCGCGCCCTGGCCGCGTACACACGTCTCGAACTGCGCGAGGCGTACACCGACTTCCCGCCGATGAAAGGCATCCGGCACGCCTACGGCAGCATCGACGCCAAGCACGCCTACTGGGGCGACACCGTCGGCGTCTTCCGTAAGCCGGCCAAGTACCCACGTCTCACCATGGCCTTCGTGCGCTCGACCACGCGCTGGTGGGCCAACCGTGTCGGTGGTGTCGACGGGGTGCCGCTGCCCGCGCCGCTCGCCGGACGGGAGCAGTGCGGCCGCCCGGCGGCGATTCCCAGGCCCGCGGGTGTATCAAATGGTTAGAAATCAGTGCTGGTTGACGAAAAGTGACATGCGGAATAACGCGGACGTAAGGTGCCGCGCATGGCATGGCGAAGAGCAGTGAATGGCGTCATCAAGCAGCTCACCGGGTACCAGCTGACCCGTGTACCGGTGCCCGCTCCCCGGCAGGCCGCCCGCGCGCACGAGTCTGCGCCGCCGGCCGCGGCGCCCAGGCCGAAGCAGACGCCGAAACCCAAGGGCCTGGTCCTCCCCGAGGACTACGACGACGAGGCGAAGGACATCATCCGCGCGGTCAAGCCGTACACGATGACGTCCCCGGAGCGGCTCAACGCCTTCATCCTCGCCACCCGCCACATCGTCAGGCACGACATCCCTGGCGACATCGTCGAGTGCGGTGTGTGGCGCGGCGGTTCGATGCAGGCGTGCGCCAAGGCCCTCCTCTCGCAGGGCGACACGGGACGCGACCTCTACCTCTTCGACACGTACGAGGGCATGACGCCGCCCACCGAGGAGGACCTCAGGCGCGACGGGAAGTCCGCCGAGGAACTGCTCGCCGTCCAGGGCAAGGACCGCCCGATCTGGGCCGTCGCCACCCTCGACGACGTCAAGTCCGGCTTCCGGGCCGTGCCGTACCCCGAGGACCGCCTCCACTTCGTGCGGGGCAAGGTCGAGGACACCGTCCCCGGGCAGGCGCCGGAACAGATCTCGATCCTGCGCCTCGACACCGACTGGTACGCCTCCACCAAGCACGAACTCGACCATCTCTACGACCGGTTGGTGCCCGGCGGCGTCCTCCTCATCGACGACTACGGCTACTGGCAGGGCTCCCGCCAGGCCGTCGACGAATTCCTGGAGAAGACCGGCGAGCGGCTGCTGCTCCTGCGCATGGACGAGGGGCGCATCGCAGTCAAGCCCTGACCCGGCCCGCCACCCCGACCCGTCCGATCCCGCGCAGCGGCCGCCCGCCGGCCGCTGCGCGGGATCGCGTGCGTGATCACCCGAATGGCTCAGGCGTGGTGACCCGGATCCGCACGGCCGGTTGTTACGAGTAGGTCCCTCGCGGGTCGAGCAGCCGTGCCCGTCAGTTCTCCGAAAGGAATGTGCGCAGCGCATGACACCACGACTCACCGTCGTCGTCCCCATCTACAACGTCGAGGCGTACCTCGACGCCTGCCTGGAGTCGCTGGCCGCGCAGACCATGCCCGACCTCGAAGTCGTGATGGTCGACGACGGCTCCACCGACGGGAGTCCGGTGATCGCCCGCGCCATGGCCGGACGCGACCCGCGCTTCAGTTACGTGGCGCAGGAGAACGCGGGCCTCGGAGCGGCGCGCAACGCGGGTGCGGCGCGGGCCACGGGCGCGCATCTCGCCTTCGTGGACAGCGACGACGTGGTGCCGCTCGACGCGTACGAGCGCATGCTCGACGCCCTGGAGGAGTCGGGCTCCGACTTCGCCACCGGCAATGTGCACCGGCTGCGCGTCGACGGGACGACCGAGCAGTCCGCCATGTTCCGCAAGGTGATGGGCAAGGACCGCGCCGCCACCCACGTCACCCGGCACTGGGACCTGCTCGGGGACCGCATCGCCTGCAACAAGGTGTTCCGCAAGGATTTCTGGGACCGTCACGCGTTCGCGTTCCCCGTGGGCGTGCTCTTCGAGGACACCCCGGTCGTGGTGCCCGCGCACTTCCTCGCCCGCAGCGTCGACGTCCTGTCCGGGCCCGTCTATCTGTGGCGCGACCGCGACGGCTCCATCACCAACCGGCGGGCCAGGCCGCGCGCCGTCGCCGACCGCACCGCCGCCGTCCGCTCGGTCAGTGGTTTCCTCGGGGACAGGGTGCGCGAGACGGCCGGCACCCCGGAGGGAGCGGGCTGGGCGGAGGGCAAGCGGCGTTACGACGCGACGGTGCTCGCCGGGGACCTGTGGCTGTTCATGGAGGCGCTGCCGCTCGGCGACGCCGAATACCACGAGGCGTTCCTCGACCACGCCAACTCCTTCGCGGACACCGTCGACCCGGCCGTCCTCACCGGTCTTCCGCTGGCCCTGCGTGTCAAGTGGCAGCTCATCCGGGAGCGCCGCCTGACCGAGCTGCTCGCGTTCATGACGTACGAGAAGAGCAACGGCACGACGTTCGTGGCGCGCGGGCCGCGCAGGAGCCGGGCGCAGTTCCCGCCCGTCACCGGGCCCCTGCCGCGTGGCGTGACCGCGCTGCGGCGGGCCGACCTGCCGCTGAAGTCGCACATCACCGAGGCGTCCTGGGACCAGGACGGACGGCTGCGGCTCAAGGGATTCGCCTATGTGCGGAACCTGCCGGCGGGCCGGGTCGGGGCGCGCGCCAAGTTCGCGTGGCTGCGGGCGGGCAAGCGGCGCGCGGTGCCCCTGAAGGTCCGTACCGTCCGCTCCCGCGAGGCCACCTACCGCTCCAAGCAGGGGCTGCACAGCTACGACCGGTCCGGGTTCGAGACGGTCATCGACCCGGCCCGGCTCGTCACCAAGCGGCCGAGCACCACCTGGAACGTCGAGATGGCCGCCTTCGGAGGCGGCCTGCTGCGTACCGGGCCCGTGCGGATGGGCGGGCTCGCCGACCTGCCCGTGCGCTATCTGGACGACTTCCTGCGCATCGCGCCCCGGCTCAGCGCGGGCCGGCTGCGGCTGCGGGCCGAGCGGGTGAAGGCCCGGCTGGTGCGGCACGAGGAGTCCGGCGGCGCCCTCAGGCTGGAGGGTGAACTCGCCCCCGGGACGCCCGCGGACCTCAAGGCGCTGCGCGTCGAGAACTGGCACACCAAGGAGGCGCACGACCTCCCTGTCGAGCGCTCGGGGCGCACCTTCGCCGCCGAGCTGCGCCTGGAGCTGATCGCGGGCGCCGGGACCGACGACTCCGGGGCGCCCCGCAAGACCGACCCGTGGGGGGTCGGCCTCGTGCGCGGGGAGGACGAGTGGTCGGCCCTCGCGGTCCGCCCCGACACCCCGGCGGGCCGCCACCCCCTCGGCGCCGGGCGCGAACTGCTCGTCCTCGCCAACGCCGCCGGGAACGTGGAGCTGCGCAACCAGACCGTACGGCCCCTCGTCGACACCCTGACCTGGGACGAGGACGGGCTGCTCGCCGTCGGGGGCAGCTTCCCCGACGAGTCCGACACCGCGTGGGAGCTGCTGCTCCAGCACAGCGGCCACGACGAGGTGGCCGTCCTCCCGGTCGAGGTGACCGACGGGCGGTTCGGCGCGACGCTGTGTCCGGACGCGGTCGCGGGCCCCGCCGGGGTCCTGCCGCTCGCCGAGGGCCGCTGGTACCTGTTCCTGCGTGAGCCGGGCGAGACGGACCCCGGCCGCTACCGCCAGGTCCATGTCGCGCCCGCCCGGCACGAGCGCCTGCCCCTGGTACGCGCCCTGGGCGGCCGGGACTTCACCGTCGGGCGCCGCCACTACGACCGCCTCGTCATCGAGTCGGGATCCGTCCTCGCCGTCACGGAGCGCGGCGGCGCCCAGCAGGGCGCGCTGCGCACCCGCTACGCGTCCCTGCGCGTCGAGCCCCGCACCGACACGGTCCTGTACTCCAGCTTCGACGGCCGCCAGTACTCGGACTCGCCGCGCGCCGTGCACGAGGAGCTCGTCGCCCGGGGCGAACCCCTGGAGCACCTGTGGGTCGTGCGCGACCAGCAGGTCACGGTGCCCGCGAGCGGCCGGCCCGTGGTCCTGTGGAGCACCGAGTGGTACGAGGCGCTGGCCCGCAGCCGCTACGTCGTCACCAACACGCAGCTGCCCGACTGGTTCGAGCGTGCCGAGGACCAGTACGTCGTACAGACCTGGCACGGCACCCCGCTCAAGCGCATCGGCCGCGACCTGGCGGACAGCCCGTCCGGCGACCGGCGTTACATCGCCACGCTGCCGGAGCGTGCCGCGCAGTGGAACCTGCTCGTCTCCCCGAACCGTTTCTCCACCCCTGTCCTGCGGGGCGCGTTCGGCTACCACGGCGAGGTCCTGGAGTCCGGCTACCCGCGCAACGACCTGCTGCACGCGGCGGACCGCGCCAAGGTCGCCGCCGAGGTCCGCGAACGCCTCGGCATCCCCGAGGACAGGCGCGTCGTCCTCTACGCCCCGACCTGGCGCGAGAACCAGCCGCGCAGGGGCGGCCGTTACGGGCTCGACCTGCGCCTGGACCTGGCGGCGGCCCGGCGCGCGCTCGGCGAGGACCACGTCCTGCTCGTGCGCCGCCACTACCTGGTCGGCGGCACCGTCCCGGGCACCACGTCCGGCTTCGTGCGTGACGTCACCCGCCACCCGGACGTGGGCGAACTCCTCCTGATCAGCGATGTGCTGGTGACCGACTACTCGTCGCTGATGTTCGACTTCGCGCAGACCGGCCGCCCGATGCTGTTCCACACCTACGACCTCGACCACTACCGGGACACCCTCAGGGGCTTCTACTTCGACTTCGTCGCGCAGGCGCCGGGGCCGCTGCTCGCCACCGGCGAGGAGGTCGTCGAGGCGCTGCGCGACCCGGTCGCCGCGACCGCAGGGCACGAGGAGGCCTACCGCCGTTTCCGCGAGGTGTTCTGCGACCTGGACGACGGGCGCGCCGCCGCCCACGTCGCCGACGCCATGCTGCCGGGAGGCCGCCGATGACCACCCCCGAGGCGTACGACATGAGCTGCGTCGTCGTGTGCGGCACGGACGCCGCCGGCCTGCGCGCCACCGTGCGCTCCGTGCTCGAGCAGACGCTGGCCGGCACCGAGGCGGTCCTCGTCACGGCCGGGGCGGACGACACGGCCGCGTCCCTCGCGGCCGCCGATCCGCAGCGGATCCGGGTCGTCCACGCCGGCGCGGAGAGCCCCGCGTGCGTCCTGCGCGACCTGGGTCTCGCCGCCGCCCGCGGCCGGTACGTCCTGGTCGCCGCCCCGGGCGAGCGGCTCGAACGGCACGCCTGCCGCAACCTCTTCGAGGCGGGCCGCCGCACGGACGCCGACCTGGTCGCGGGCCGCCGGGACGGGGCGCCCGCCTGGCACAAGGAGCTGCACGCCAGGTCCCGGGTCGTCGAGGACCTCGCGGACGCGCCCGAACTCGTCACGCGGGACAGCCTGAGCGGCGGGTTCTGTGTGCGGCGCGGCGTACTCGGCGCGCTGCCCGACGCCGGGCGGGCCCTCTTCGGCGTGCGGGCCGCGCTCGCCGCCCGGCGCATCGCTCTCGTCCCGAACCTGATCACCACCGGATGCGCTCCGGCCGACCCGGTACGGGACCTGCCCCGCGCGGCCGGCGCCCAGCGCGACACGCTGGAACTCCTGGACGGCGACGACGTCCTGCGCGCGGCCCGCGAGAGCGCCTTCCTCACCGACCACGTCATCCCGTGCGTCCGCGCCTTCCTGCCGTTCGGCCCCGACGACCGCCGGGAGGCGGCGGACACCCTCGCCGGGAGCCTGGACGGCCTCGTCACCCCGGAGGCGCTGGGCGCGCTGCCGCCCGTCGAGCGCATCGGCGTACGGCTCCTCACCGACGGTGACGCGGACGGCGTGCGGGCGGCCGCGTACGCACTGGCCCGGCCCGGCACCGTCGTCTCCCCGCTCGTCATGACGGGTGAGGGGCGGGTCCGCTGGAGCGCGGAGCACGCGGACGACGACATGTTCGACGTCACCGAACTCGGTCATCAGTACCGGGAGTTCACCGACCTCCGCCTCCTGAACCGTGTCACGCACTGCCTGCGCCAGGGAGCGGTGCTCGTCGTCGAGGGGCGGCTCGTCGTACCGCTCGGGCTCCTCGACGAACGGCCCGCGCTCGCCGCCCGGCTCGACCTCTCGGTGCGCGGCGGCCGCGCGCACACGCTCTCCGTGCCGGTGCGGGACGTGCGCCAGGAGGGCGGGGGCGTCGTGTGGCGGGCCGAGCTGCCTCTCACCGGCGCGCTGCGCCCGCGCGGCATCGGCGACCGCGTGTGGGACCCGCGGCTCGTCCTCACCGTCGACGGTGTTCCCGTCACCACCGATCTGCTCGCCGACAAGGCGGCCGTCCCCACCCGCGCCACCGCCCTGCCGGCCCGCCCCCTCCTGACCCGCCTCACCGCCGACACCTGGCAGCCCTACGTCACGGCCAAGCACCACCTGGCCGTCTGCCTGCTGCCCCGCCGCCGCGCGGCCCGCACCGCGCAGGCCCTGGCGCACTACGTCACCCACTTCAGGCCCGCCCGCAAGCTGAAGCCCGTCCTGCGCACCCTGCGCAAGAAGCGCGAGGCCCTGCACTCCCCGCGCGTCAAGCTCCGCGTGTACCGGCGGATCCTGTCCCGACTGCCCGTCAGCAAGGGCCTCGTGGTCTTCGAGAGCCACATGGGCAAGTGCTACGGGGACAGCCCGCGCGCCGTGCACGAGGAACTTCTCGCCCGTGGCGCCGGGGTGCGCTGCGTCTGGTCGTACGCCACGTCGCCCGCCGGGTTCCCCGAGGGGGCGCGGCTCGTGCGCCGCTGGTCCTGGCCGTATCTGTGGGCGCTGGCCCGCGCCGAGTGGTGGGTCGACAACCAGGGCTTCCCGCACGCCCTCGACAAGCCGCGCCACACCATGTATCTCCAGACGTGGCACGGATCCGCGTACAAGCGCATGGGGTTCGACGAGGCGCGGCACAGGACGATGAACGCGCCGGAACGCGAGAGACTCCGGCGTGCGGTCGGCCGGTTCGACCACTTCATGGTCCGCTCGGAACACGACGTGCGGACCCTCGCCCGCGCCTACCGCATTCCCGAGGAGCGGCTGCTGCGCGCCGGCTACCCGCGCAACGACCGCCTCGTCGAGGCCCTCCGGCGCGACGAGCGTGAGGGCCGCTTCCCGCGCCCGCCGCTCGCCACGGAACTCGGCATCCCGGACCACCGCACGGTCGTGCTGTACGCCCCCACGTTCCGCGGCGTCCCGAAGAAGGGACAGATCGCTCAACTGCCGCTGGACGTAAAAGAATTCGCCCAGCGTTTCGGTGACACGCACGTCCTGCTCGTGCGCGCCCACTACATGGAGGCGGCGAGCCTGCCGGTCACCCCTCCCGGCACCGTCGTCGATGTCTCCGGCCACCACGACGTGAGCGAACTCCTCGTCCTCGCCGACGTGTTGATCACCGACTACTCGTCGATCATGTTCGACTACGCCCTCCTCGACCGGCCCCTCGTCCATTTCGCGCCGGACCTCGACGCCTACACGGCGGACCGCGGCACCTATTTCGACCTGCGCGAGCGCGCCGGCGGGCCCGTCATCGAGACGCAGGAGGAGCTGCTGCGGACCCTCGGCGGGCTCAAGAAGGCGGACGGGGAGTGGCAGGCGGCACGCCGCGCGTTCGCCGCCGAGTTCGGCTCGTACGACGACGGCGGCGCCGCCCGCGCGGCCGCCGACCTCATCCTCGGGAAGAAGGGCTGACCATGACCGCATCGACCACCCCGGCCGCCCCGCGCACGGGCCGCGACCTCTTCCTCGTCGCCAACACCGTCGACGAACTGGGCGGCGTCACCGCCTGGACCCACCAGATGGCCCGCCTCTTCCGGGGCGCGGGCCACCGCGTGCACGTCATCGGCGTCCACGAGGCGGAGCTCAAACTCCCCCTCCCCGACGACCTCGGCTACGAGGTGACCAGCCTCTACCCCGCCCACCCCCCGACCCCGCGACCCGTGCGCGGCCTGCACCGCCTCAGCCCCGCTGCGCACCGCCGCGAAGCCCGGCGCCTCGCGGACCGCGGGCGTGCCGTCGCCCGCCTCTCGGAACTCTTCCGGGCAGCACGCCCCGGCGCCGTCGCCGTCGTCACCCAGGTGTGGCCCATGGAGTGGCTGCGCGAGGCGGACACCGCGGGCCTGCGGATCGTCGGCATGAGTCACGAGTCGTACGCCTACACGCGGGCCTGCCACCGCTACCGCTCCGTCAAGCGGAACTACCCGTCCGTCGACCGCTGGCTCGCCCTCACCCAGGAGGACGCCGACGACTGGATCGCCGACGGCATGCACAACGTGGGCGCCATGCCGAACGCCCTCGCCCACCTCCCGGAGATCCCCTCGCCGCGCACCGCGAAGGTCGTGTGCAGCATCGGCCGCCTCGCCGACCAGAAGGGCATCGACATGCTCGTCGACACCTGGGCCGAGGTCGCCCCGCAGCGGCCCGACTGGACCCTGCGGGTCTACGGCGCCGGACCCGACGAGCCGGACCTGCGGCGCCAGTGCACCGAGCTGGGCCTCGACCGGTCCGTGCGGTGGATGGGCCGCACGGACGACGTGGCGGGCGCGCTCGCCGAGAGCGCGGTGTTCGTCCAGTCGTCGCGCGGCGAGGGCTTCCCCCTCGCGCTGATGGAGGCCATGGCGAGCGCCGTGCCGTGCGCCGCGTTCGACTGCGCGCCCGGCGTGCGGGAGATCGTGCGCGACGGCGAGGACGGGCTCCTCGCACCTCCCGGCGACACCGGGGCGCTCGCCCACCGTCTCCTGCGCCTCACCGGTAACCCGCGGCTGCGGGACGCCATGGGGGAGCGGGCCCGGGTCAATGTGCAGCGGTTCTCCGAGGAACGCGTCCTGGAACGCTGGGAGGAGCTGTTCGCCCTGCTGGAGCGGTGAGGCCCGGGCCCGCGCCCTCGGGGCTCAGGAGCGGGGGCCGACCGGCTCACCCGTGGGCGCCCGGCGCGGCCCGGTGACCGACACCTGGGGCAGGGACCGCGGTTCCTCGCCGAGCACGACGTGCCGCACGACCCGCTCGGCCGCCCGCCCGTCGTCGTACGGGCAGAACCGCTTGCGGAACGCGGCCCGCAGCTGTGCCGAGCGAGAGCCGCGCCAGTGCCCGGTCGCGAAGATGTCGATCAGCTCGTCCTCGCTGCGGGCGACGGCGCCGGGCGGGGACGCGCGCAGGTCGAAGTACGTGCCCCGCGACGCCTCGTACGCCTCCCAGTCGTCGGCGTGGATCACGATGGGCCGGTCGAGGTTCGCGTAGTCGAACATCAGGGACGAATAGTCGGTGACGAGGGCGTCCGACGCCAGACAGAGCGACTCGACGCTCGCGTGGCCGGAGACGTCGATGAGGCGCCCGGCGCTCTGCGCGAGAGGCGCCGGGTGAAGCGGGTGGGCGCGGGTCAGGACGACGAAGTCCGTGCCGAGCCGGCGCAGCACCCGCTCCAGGTCGAGGGCGCAGGACTGGGTGCGGCGGTAGTCGCGGTGGGTCGGCGCGTACAGGATCGCCGTGGCGCCCTGGGGGATGCCGAGGCTCTCGCGGACGCGGGCCACGTCCCGCGGCGTCGCCCGGTGGAACGCGTCGTTGCGCGGATACCCGTACTCCAGCGTCGTGTACGCGGACGGGTAGGCGCGCTCCCACACGAGGGTGGAGTGCCGGTTGGCGGACAGGACGTAGTCCCAGGTGTCGACGGAGCGCAGGAGCCGGCCGAAGTCCTGGCCGCGGGCCGCCGCCGGACGGTCCTGGAGGTCGAGGCCCATCTTCTTCAGGGGTGTGCCGTGCTGGGTCTGGATCACGACCTGGCCGGCGCGCTTGACCAGCCTGTGGTCGAAGTCGACGTTGTTGACCAGGTACTTGGAACGGGCCAGCGCCGTCCAGTAGGCGGCAGTCCCGGGACGCAGGGCGCGGGTGTTGGACGGCAGGGTGTGGTGATGCTCGGGCTCGGCGATCCACGCGGTGGCGACGTGCGGCGCGTACGTGCGGAACGCGGTTTCCAGGGCGCCCGGGTTGCAGCCGTGGCCGCGCCCCCAGTAGCTGGAGAACACGGCACGGTCCGCACGCACGGGAAGGCACAGCTGGACGCGGTAGTGCGCCTGGAGGGCGGCCGCCCGGGCCGCTTGCCGCAGCCGGCCCGCGAGCCCCCGGGCCCGTCGCACACAGCGCATCGCCGCGGCCAGCGACCGGTACGTGCGGTGCGAGCCGAGCCGCACCAGGCCGTGCCGGAGCCGGTCGCGGGCGGCGACGGGCGCGCCGGGGACGCGGTAACGCCGGTAGTGCGCGCGGGCCCTGCGCAGGAAGTCGGGCCGGGAGCCGCGCGGCAGCCGGTCCGGGTGCGTGAACACCGTGGCGAAGTGCTCGACCATCCGCCGGAACAGCAACGGGCGCCACGCGTCGGCGAGTTCGGGATGTGCGTCGAGGAACGCGAAGACACGGTCGTACTGGTCGAAGACGTCGAAGTGCTCGCGGGACGTGGTGCCCAGGATGTTGCCCCGCCGGCGCTGGCGGTAGTGGACGCAGACCCGGTCGAGGGTGGCGATCGTCCGCGCCGACATCAGGACCGGATAGGTCCAGGGGGTGTCCTCGTAGTAGCCGGGCGGGAAGAAGAGGCCCCGCTCCTCGACGAAGGCACGCCGGTACGCCTTGTTCCAGGCCACCATGAGGAGTTGGAGGATCTCGGGCCGGTCGGCGAGCGCGAACGGGGCCGGTCCGTCCTGCGTGAGACGGTCCGCGTACTGATTGCGCACGGCCTCGCCCGTCCAGTACGTGCGGGCGTAGTCGTAGACGAGGACGTCGGGGCCGCCGGTCTCCTCGATGCGTTCCGTGATCGCCTGGAGCGCGCCCGGTGTGAGGGTGTCGTCGCTGTCGAGGAAGAGGACGTAGTCGCCGGTGGCGTGTTCGAGGCCCGCGTTGCGGGCCCGGCCGAGCCCCACGTTCTCCCGCAGACGCACCGTCCGCACCCGCTCGTCCCGCGCCGCGAACTCGTCGGCGATCGCCCCGCTCGCGTCCGGCGAGCAGTCGTCGACCGCGATCACCTCAAGATCGGAACACGACTGTTCCAGGACGGATTCGAGGCACGCGTGCAGGTAGGCCTGCACCTTGTACACGGGGACGATGACACTGAACCGGGGCAAGGCACATCCATGGGTCGGCACGGGGCATACTGCCCGGCAACGGCCGATGGAGTGATCCGGTTACGCCAGATGTGGCATACGGGGGACCTCGGTAGCCGAAGAGGGGCGAACCGTGACCGGTCCGCCCCTCAATTCGCTTGTGGATGCGGCTATTTCACCGCTCCTGCCATCACACCGGACACGAACTGCCGCTGGAAGGCGAAGAACACGGCCAGCGGGATCACCATGGAGATGAACGCGCCGGGCGCCAGGATCTCGATGTTCCCGCTGAACTGCCGCACCTGCTGCTGGAGCGCCACCGTCAGCGGCTGCGAGCCGGAGTCGGAGAAGATCAGCGCGACCAGCATGTCGTTCCACACCCACAGGAACTGGAAGATGCCGAGCGACGCGATGGCCGGTCCGCCGAGCGGCAGGACCACCGTCGCGAAGAGCCGCGTCTCTCCCGCGCCGTCGAGCCGCGCCGCCTCCAGGAGTTCCCGGGGGATCTCCGCGAAGAAGTTGCGCAGCAGGAAGATCGCGAACGGCAGCCCGAAGCCGACGTGGAACAGGATGACGCCGATGATGCTGCCGAAGATGCCGATCTTCCCGAAGAGTTCGGAGAGCGGGATCAGCGCCACCTGCACCGGCACCACCAGCAGCCCGACGACCGCCATGAACCAGCCGTCGCGGCCCTTGAAGTCCATGCAGGCGAAGGCGTATCCGGCCATCGACCCGATGATCACGACGAGGAGCGTCGCCGGGACCGTGATCCAGATCGTGTTGAACAGGGCGTGGGTGATCTCGTCCTTCCCCAGGAGCGACTGATAGCTCTTGGTCGTCAGCTGGGCCGGGGCGGTGAAGACCTTCCACCAGCCCGACGCGGCGATGTCCGTCGGATCGCGGAACGAGGAGACCAGCAGCCCGAAGGTCGGCACCAGCCAGAACAGGCCGACCACGAGCAGGAAGGCGCGCAGCGCCCCGCCCGCCGCGCCGCTCGCGATCCGGGCGGCGAGCGAACGCTTGGCGCGCACGGATGTGTCGAGTGCGGTCACCGCTGACGCTCCTTCCGCAGCCGGCGGATGTTGACCCACATCACCGGGAGGACGAGCAGCAGGAGCAGCACGCCGATGGCGCTGCCCGCGCCGAAGTTCCCCTGGCCGCCGAACGCGGACAGGAACAGCTGGAGGGCCAGGACGTTGGCGTCGTCCTGGGACGGCTGCGGGGCGATGATGTAGATCAGGTCGAAGATCTTCATCACGTTGATCATCAGCGTGACCAGTACGACGGTCAGGACCGGCGCGAGCAGCGGCACGGTGACCTTGCGGAACACCTGCCACTCGTTCGCCCCGTCGACGCGCGCCGCCTCCAGGAGGTTACGGTCGATGCCCGCGAGCCCGGCCGCGATCAGGACCATCGCGAAGCCCGCCCACATCCAGGCGTACGCGCCGATGATCGACGGTGTCACCAGGGCCGGGCCGAGCCACTCGACGCCGTTGTAGGCGGTCGCGAAATTAGAGCCGGGCAGCCGGAGTTGGGCGCCGTCCGCCGCCTTGGGCAGGGTGAAGGTGCCGTCGGCTCCGCTGGTGGTGGACGCGACGACCTTGCCGCCTCGCACCGCCTCCACCTTGACGCCCTTCAGTGCCTTCTCGCCCGCGTCGACGGCGCCCTTGGTGCCGCCTCCGCCGAGCTTGAAGTCCAGCCAGACCGTGCCGGTGACCTTGTCGCCCCCGGTGCTCGCCGGCTTGGCGTTCTGCGGGCTGCCCGGCACCTTGTCGGGCGCGATGCCGACCAGCGGCAGGAACGCCGGGGTGCCGGCCCGCGCGCTCTGCTTCGTCGTGAACGAACCGCCGCCGGACGCCTTGAGGTCACTGCCGATGGCGGGGCGCGCCTTCGGGTAGACGGAGGCGTCGGTGAACGCGTCGTGCACGGAGGTGACGATCGCGTTGGCCGCGCCCTGGTTCGGGTCCTGCTCGTAGACCAGGCGGAAGATGATGCCCGCCGCCAGCATCGAGATCGCCATCGGCATGAAGACGATCAGCTTGAACGCCGTGCCCCAGCGCACCCGTTCCGTCAGCACGGCGAAGATCAGGCCGAGCGCCGTGCACAGGGCCGGCGCCACAGCCACCCAGATCGCCGTGTTCCTGACCGCGATCAGCGTCTGGTCGTCACGGAAGATGTCGACGTAGTTGTCGACGCCGACGAAATGGGAGCCGCCGGAGTCGTAGAGGCTGCGCCAGACCGAGTACCCGATCGGGTAGACCACGAGCGCGCCGAGCAGGACGAGCGCGGGCAGCAGAAACAGCGCCGCCACCCACGGCCGGGTCCCGATCACGCTCTTGCGCGGTGTCGCGGACGGCGCCGGCGGCGGTGCGCCGGCGCCCCCCGCCTTCGCCACGGAGGACGACATACCGCGCCGTCAGCCGTTCTTGTACGCCTTGGCGGCGTCGGCCTCGAGTTGGCGCTGGGTCCCGGCGACGTCCTTCGGGTTCTTCAGGAAGTCCTGGAGGCCCTTCCACTCACCGACGCCCTGCGTGCCGCCGAACGCCGCGGGCGCCTGGTCTGACATGTCGAAGCGGAAGTCGTCGCCCGCCGCGAGCAGCGCCTTCGCGATGTCCCGGGTGACCGCGTCCTTGTACTTGGCGGTGTCCATCTCCTTGTTGGGGGAGATGTAGCCGCCCTGCGCCGCCCAGATCTCGGCCGCGTCGGTCGAGGAGAGGAAGGTGACGAGGGCCTGGGCGCCCTTGCCGCCCTTGAGGGCCACGGCCACGTCGCCGCCGCTGACCACGGGCGCCTTGTCCCCGACCGCGGGGAACGGGAAGACCTTGGCGTCCGTGCCGACCTTGGCCTTGGTGTCCGCGTTGATGTTGGCGGTCACGAAGTCGCCCTCGTAGACCATCGCGGCGGGGGTGTCACCGGAGAACGTCTGCGTGACGGACTTCGGGAACTCCGTGCCGAGCGCGCCCTTGCGGCCGCCCGCGATCAGGTCGTCCTTGCCCCACAGTTGGGCGAGCGTGGTCAGCGCCTCCTTCACGGAGGGGTCCGTCCACTTGATCTTGTGGGCGGCGAGCTGGTCGTACTTCTCCGGGCCCGCCTGGGAGAGGTAGATGTTCTCGAACCAGTCGGTGAGCGTCCAGCCGTCCGCGCCGCCGATGGAGACCGCGGGGGAGCCGGCGTCGGACAGGGTCTGCGCGGTGGACAGGAAGTCGTCCCACGTCGCCGGGGCCTTGGAGATCCCGGCCGCCTCGAACGCGGCCGTGTTGTACCAGACCAGCGACTTGTTGGCGGCCTTCACATAGACGCCGTACTGCTTGCCCTTGTACGCCCCGAGGTTCTTCCACCCGGCCGAGAAGTTCTTGTCGACCTGGGCCTGCGCCTCGCTGCCCAGCGGCTTGATCCAGCCCTTGTCGGCGAACTGGTGCAGCACGCCGACCTGCGGCAGGAACGCCACGTCCGGCGGCTTGCCGCCCTCGATCTTCGTACTGAGGAACGTGGCGGTGTTGTTGCCCGTCGGCACGAAGTTGACCTTGGCGCCGGTGCGCTTCTCGAACTCCTTGAGGACCTTGGTGAAGTTGTCCTGCTCCGGCCCGGTCCAGACGGCCGCGACCTCCAGGGTCTGCCCGTCGAGCCGGGGAAGCTTGACGGAGGCGCTGCTGCTCTCGCCGCCACCGCTCTTGTCCTTGCCGCCCTTGTCCTTGCCGTCCCCGCCGCCACAGGCGGTCAGCGTCAGCGCGAGGGCGCCCGCCGTCAGAGCTGCCGCTGCGGCCTTCGCTGCCCTGGACGTCCTGGACGCCCTTGATGTCGTGCGTGTACGAATGCTGCGCATCGCTGCCCCGTTCTCGTCCCGAACGCCGAACGTACGTCCCGAACGCTGAACGTACGTATGTGCGCTGTGCCGTGGCGTCTGGTTCTACGCCCGGCCGGGGACACCCGGCAAGGGCGCCTGCCGGGTCGGCTCGAAGATCGTGACGGGGTCGTGATGTCGGCTCTGAACATGGGGAGTTGGGAATTCCCGGGCCGTCCCGCCGGACGTGCCGTCACAGGAGGGACGGCACCTCCCGTGCCGCGACGGAACGGGCGGCCCGCTCCAACGCGCTGGCCAGCAGGGCGAGATCGGTCGGCCCGTTCCCCAACTCCCTCACGGGGCGCCGGGTCGGCGGGTCACCCATCCGCGTCCAGTCGAGCGGCACCACCGTGGGCCGCTGCGTGGCCGTACGGGGGATGCGCCCCGTGACCCGGCCCGCCTGGAACGCCAGCTCCCGTCCATCGGCGCCGGAGAGCCGGCCGCGGCCGGGCGCCGGGTCGTCGGGGCCGGCCGGCGGGGCGTCGAGCGCGACCCGAAGCGCCACACCCCACGCAGGCTCGGAACCGGACGCGCGGGCCGCGACCAGATGCACCCCGAGCCGCTCGCCTTCCCGGACGACGGCCTCCAGGGCCCGTACGACGGATCCCGCGGCGGGCCGTCCCGGCGAGCCGAGCGGCGGCGAGAGCAGCGCGTCCAGGTCGTCCACCAGGACGACGAGCCGCGGCAGGGGCGGCGCCGGGTCGGCCTCCTTGCGGGCGGCGGCGGGCCGCAGGCGCATGGTCGAGCTGGGCGGCGCCTCCAGGTCCCCGGCGCCCTGGTCGGACGTGCGGGGCGGCGCGGGGCGCTGGGAGACCATCCGGCCCGACACCTCGCGCTGGGTGTGCCACTCGGCGAAGTGCTGCCGCCCGAGCAGCTCGGCGCGGCGCTTCAGCTCGGCGGCGAGCGACTGGGCGAACTCCCGCATGCGCACCGGGTCGTTGGCCGCCAGATGGGTCGTGACGTGCGGCAGGTCCGTGCAGACCCGCAGTCCGTCGCCCCGGTCGGCGCCGCCGGTGCCGTCCCGTCCGTCGACGAGGACGAGTCCGAGCCGGTCCGGCCGCTCGGCCGCCGCGAGCGAGGCGGCGATCGAGCGCAGCAGCTCCGTACGGCCGCTGCCCGCCGGGCCCTCGATCAGGAGATGGGGGCCCTCCGCGGCCAGGTCCACGACGACCGGGCCGCGCGGCCCGGCGCCGAGCACGGCCCAGGCGCGCCCGCCGAGCGACTCCGTGTCGTCCCCGGCGGCGGCCCAGCGGGCCATCAGGGATGCGGGCGTGGCCCGCGCGAGCCCCAACTCGTCCAGGAGGCGGGCGATCTGGGGCAGCGGGGCCGAGACCCTGGGGTGCGGTTCGCTCGGGCCGCTGTCGGTGCGCAAGGGGGCGAGGGCCCGCGCGAAACGCTCGGCCCAGGCCGCCGACACCGCGTCGATCGCGGCGACCGTGCCGTGCCCGACGACCTGGCCGTGGGACGTCCGCATCAGCCGTAGCGCCGTCGCCACGTCCCCGCTGAGCAGCGCGACGGCGCCGCACGACTTGAACGCGGGCGACACGGCGCACGCCATCTCATAGGTCTGGGTGACCGGCGACGAGGGCGAGGACGAGGGGGCCTCGGCGAGACAGATGACGTGGATCCCGGCCCGGCCCCCTTCCGTCGCGAGCCGCACGGTGGCCTCGCGCAGCCCGGCCGACCCCGGGTCCCCGTCGACGACGAGGACGGTCAGCGGGCCCGTCCAGCGCTGCCCGGCGCCGGGTTTCGGTGCCGACCCGGGCGGCCGGGCCTCCTCCGCGGCGGGGTGCCCGGCGGCGTACTCCGACGTGCGCCCGTCCCGGTCCGTGGTGGGCCTGAAATCACCGTGGCCGTCCGCCGCGGCGTCGGACCGGCCGCCCGCACCCTCGTGCCCGTACGGCCCGGGCGCGGTCATACCGCCACCGCGCTCCCCGGCGTCGGCCGCTTCACCCGAACGGGACCTCGGCACCAGGGGCCCGAAGCCGGCCTGCTGCTGCCCCGCGCGGGCGGCCGTCCCGGCGTCGGGGCGGCGCGACTCGTCGGCGATGTGGTCGTCGAGGCGGCGCAGGAGCTCGCCCGTGCGGGCCACCGCCTGCTCGCGGTCGTACGCGAGGAGGAGCCGGCAGTCCTGGCCGTGCGCGGGACGCAGATGGGGGAGCCAGCCGAGCCAGGACCACTCGGCCGCGCGGTCCTGGACGCCGCGCGACCGGTCCGTGCTGACCAGGACGATCTCCAGCACGTCCGGCGAGTGCAGCGCCGCGAGCTGTGCGACGACGGAACGGGCCACGCCCGACAGCCGCGCCCGCGGCCCGGCGAGACCGAGCGCGCCCGCCTCCCGCAGCCCCACCGTCACCGGCACGCCGGGCAGCAGCCCCGTGCGGTCCGGGGACGTCCGGTCGTCCGTGCCCAGCCGCACCGCGAGCGCCTCGGGGTGCCCGGGGCCGCGCTCCCAGAGCCGGGGCCCCGGGCCGAGCGCGGTGAGCAGCAGCGCGGCGGCGTCGGGCCACGCCTCGGAGGATCCCCTGGAGAAGGCGGGTGCGAAAGTCTCGGGGACGTGCGGCGGCTCGCCGTCGTAGGCGCCGCTGTCGTACGGGGACACGTCCTCGCCCGCGCGCCCGCCGGTCAGGCGCCGTGCCCAGGCGCCGAGCCCGCCGCGCCTGCGCTGCTCGCGCGGCACGGGTGTCCCGCGCGCGGGGGTGATGGGCGGTGTGCTCTCGACGGCGGGCGGCCCGCCCTGCTCGGGCACGACGGGGCCGGAACCGGCGGCGAGCACGGCGGGCCCGTACGTGTGCCGGGTCTCGCCCGCGAGAGCGGGGTCGGCGGAGGGGTCTTCAAAGGTGCCCGTGTCCGGGGCGGTCACGCGGACGTGGCCCTCGCCGTCGGGCGCCGTCCGCAGTACAGGCCCCGAGGAACCCGGGAAGGCCGAGGAATACGCGGCACCCTCGGGGGCCAGCCGCAGAGTGGACTCGCCGAGGCGCAGGAGGGCGCCGGGGGCGAGCCGGGAGGGGCGGTCCCCGACGGGGCTGCCGTCGACCGTCGTCCCGTTCGTCGAGCCCAGATCGGTGACCGTCACACGGCCGTCGGTGCCGAGCGTCACAGCGCAGTGCATCCGGGACACGTCGGGGTCGTCGAGCGCGACATCGGCGTCCGCGGAGCGGCCCACGCGGATCTCGCCGCCGTGCAGCAGATGCACACCGCCCGCGTCGGGCCCCGCCACCACATGGAGCTGCGCCGCGGCGCCCTCGATCTCGGGTCCCGGCTCGGCGGGAACGCCCAGGGACAGCACGGCACCGTCGGTCAGCGGCGGCTCGCCCAGCGTGCACCGCTGCCCGTCGAGCCGCTCGGGTCCCGCGTAGAGAATCGCCGTGCCCTCACCGCCCGCGACGGCCGCCACCAGGGCGGAGGTCACCGCGGCGAGCGCGGTGCCCGCCGGGGCGGTGACCAGCACGTCGCACGACGCCGCGCGGCCTTGCGGGTCGGGGCGCGTCCCCAGGGGGTCTACGACGGTCAGCCGGATCTGCATCGCGTCAGCGGTCCCTTCTGCGCGGGCGCCCGGGAAGGGGCTGCACCGCGGTCACCCCACCGCAGATCCCCCACCGCACAACGGGCACGTAGGCCAGTACGAGAGGCATCCTCGCACTTGCCACCGACAACACGCCCGTCGGCCACCCGTAAGTGATCTTGATTGGTCGGCTCTGCCCGCAAAAGTGCCTGCATGATGCCGCTTGGGACCGCTCACGCTCTTGCCGGTGGCAACCAACAGCCCACCCCGAGCGTCTTTCCGTCGAACGCGGCTCCGGCGGGCGGGGGGTCGTGGAAGATCAACAGACAGTGGGTTGTTCGACGGCACTACAGTGGGTCGGAACACCCAGGAACGAGCAAGACCAAGCAGTACGCCAGTACGCAGCAAGCAGGGAGCGCATGACGTGCGGCCGGTAGGCAGTAAATACCTGCTCGAGGAGCCGCTCGGACGCGGCGCCACGGGCACCGTCTGGCGTGCCCGCCAGCGGGAGACCGCGGGGGCCGAGGCGGCCGTCGCCGGGCAGCCCGGCGAGACCGTGGCGATCAAGGTCCTCAAGGAGGAGCTCGCCAACGACGCGGATGTCGTGATGCGCTTTTTGCGCGAGCGCTCCGTGCTGCTCCGCCTGACGCACCCGAACATCGTGCGCACCCGCGACCTGGTCGTCGAGGGTGAGCTCCTCGCCCTCGTCATGGACCTGGTCGACGGCCCCGACCTGCACCGCTACCTCCGCGAGAACGGCCCCTTCTCCCCGGTGGCCGCGTCCCTGCTGACCGCCCAGGTCGCGGACGCGCTCGCGGCGAGCCACGCGGACGGCGTCGTGCACCGCGACCTGAAGCCGGCGAACGTCCTGCTGAAGCAGGACGGCGGTGAGATGCACCCGATGCTCACCGACTTCGGTATCGCCCGCCTCGCCGACTCCCCGGGCCTGACCCGCACGCACGAGTTCGTCGGCACACCCGCGTACGTCGCGCCGGAGTCCGCCGAGGGCCGCCCGCAGACCAGCGCGGTGGACGTCTACGGCGCCGGAATCCTGCTGTACGAGCTGGTCACGGGCCGGCCGCCGTTCTCCGGGGGCTCCGCGCTCGAGGTCCTGCACCAGCACCTGAGCGCCGAACCGCGCCGCCCGTCCACGGTGCCCGACCCGCTGTGGACGGTCATAGAGCGCTGCCTGCGCAAGAACCCCGAGGAGCGGCCCAGCGCCGAGAACCTCGCCCGCGGCCTGCGCGCCGTCGCCGAGGGCATCGGCGTGCACGCGAACTCCGCGCAGATCGCGGCCGCCGAGGGCGTCGGCGCCCTCCTCATGCCGGACCCGGCGCCCGCCCAGGTGCCCGGCGCGGCAGACCCGACGCAGGTCCTGCCCAGCAACGCGGGCTCGTACGACCCGAACGCGGCGACGAGCGTCATGCAGTCCACCGGCACGGGTGACGCCGACCCCACCTCGGTCCTGCCGAACCGGGGCGCGGCCGACCCGACGGCCGTCATGCCGCCGGTCCCGCCGCACCAGCCGGGCGCGAACCCGGACGACCCGCACCCCTGGCAGAACCAGATGCGGGCGGCCCGCGACCGCAACGAGCAGACGCAGGTCCAGTACCTGGACCCGAACGACGACCCGCTGCGCCGCCGGCCGCAGCGCCAGCAGCAGCCCCAGCAGCCGCCTCAGCAGCAGTACGCGCCCCAGCAGCCCCGTCGGCAGCAGCCGCAGCAGCAGCCCCAGCGGTACGCGCCGCAGCCCCAGCAGCAGCAGTACGCGCCGCCGCAGCAGCCTCGCCAGCCGCAGGCGCCGCAGCGTGAGCCGCGGCAGCGCAGCGCGAACCGGATGAAGATCCCGGGGCTCGGCTGCCTCAAGGGCTGCCTCTTCATGATCGTCATGTTGTTCGTGGTGAGCTGGCTCGTCTGGGAGTTCACCCCGCTCCAGGACTGGATCGGCACGGGCAAGGGTTACTGGGCCCAGCTGTCGGACTGGTACGACACGGTCACCGGCTGGATCGGCGATCTGGGGAGCGGCAGCGGAGGCTCCGGCAACTGAAGTGAGCCACGCGCGCCCGGCGTTGGGCGTGATGTTGGAGATTTGTCGACTTCCGAAGGGTGATTTCCCCCGCGGATGTGATGGTTGGCGCCCGAGCCGCGTAGCTTGGGCGCCAACACGCGTCTGTAGGAGCAGTCTTGGCACGGAAGATCGGCAGCCGGTACACCGCGAACCAGATCCTGGGACGCGGCAGCGCCGGCACGGTGTGGCTGGGCGAGGGACCCGAGGGGCCCGTCGCCATCAAGCTGTTGCGTGAGGACCTGGCCTCCGACCAGGAGCTCGTGGGCCGCTTCGTCCAGGAGCGCACGGCCCTGCTCAGCCTCGACCACCCGCGCGTGGTCGGCGTCCGTGACCTGGTGGTCGACGGGAACGACCTGGCTCTGGTCATGGACCTCGTACGGGGCACCGACCTGCGCACCCGGCTCGACCGTGAGCGGCGCCTGGCCCCCGAGGCCGCGGTCGCCATCGTCGCGGACATCGCGGACGGGCTCGCCGCCGCGCACGCCGCCGGGATCGTGCACCGCGACGTGAAGCCGGAGAACGTCCTCCTGGACATGCAGGGCCCCCTCGGTCCCGGCGGCTCCCACCCGGCGCTCCTGACCGACTTCGGCGTCGCCAAGCTCATCGACTCCCCGCGCCGCACCCGCGCCACGAAGATCATCGGCACCCCTGACTACCTCGCCCCCGAACTCATCGAGGGCCTCCCGCCGCGCGCCGCCGTCGACATCTACGCCCTGGCGACGGTCCTGTACGAGCTGCTCGCCGGGTTCACGCCCTTCGGCGGCGGGCACCCCGGCGCGATCCTGCGCCGGCACGTCACGGAGACGGTCGTCCCGCTCCCGGGCATCCCCGACGAGCTGTGGCAGCTCCTCGTCCAGTGCCTGGCCAAGGCGCCCGCGTCCCGTCTGCGCGCCTCCGAGCTGGCGGCCCGCCTGCGCGAGCAGCTGCCCCAGCTCGCCGGGATGGCGCCCCTCGACGTGGACGAGCCGGACACCGAGCCGGACCCGGAGCCGGAGGCCGCCCCCGCCGCACCCGAGGCGCCCGCCGCCCGGCGCGGCGCCGTC
The DNA here is from genome assembly GCF_036345255.1 of Streptomyces sp. NBC_00569. Lineage (NCBI taxonomy): Bacteria > Bacillati > Actinomycetota > Actinomycetes > Kitasatosporales > Streptomycetaceae > Streptomyces > Streptomyces sp. NBC_00569. The sequence goes on from NZ_CP107783.1 coordinate 6,084,215, forward strand.
CCGCTGGTCCCCGGCGCGACCCCGGCCGACTCGAACCGGGACACGCACACGTCGATGCGCGTGCCGGCGCCCGACGAGCTGGCGGGCGGCGCCCGCGGTACCGCCCGCGCCCCTCGCGCCGCCGGAGCACCCCGCCCCGGCTCGGCCCGCCACCGCGCCTCCGCCCGGCGCCGGAGGATCACGCTCGGCGTGGCCGGAGCCGTCCTGGTGGTGGCGGCCGGCATCGGCACGTGGGCGGCTGTGGGCGGCGACGACGCGGACGCGACGCCCGGCAAGAACCCCGGGCAGTCGGCTCCCGCCGCTCCCTGAGGCGGCCCGGCGGGCCCCGGGCCCGGCCCCGTGGCCACCAGGACCGGAGCACTTGCCCCAGCCGTTACGCTGGTGTCGTGGCAGTCGTCGACGTTTCCGAAGAGCTCAAGTCCCTCTCCTCGACCATGGAGTCGATCGAGGCCGTCCTGGACCTCGACAAGCTGAGGGCAGATATCGCCGTGCTCGAGGAGCAGGCGGCCGCACCGTCCCTGTGGGACGACCCCGACGCGGCACAGAAGATCACCAGCAAGCTGAGTCACCTCCAGGCCGAGGTGCGCAAGGCGGAGACCCTGCGCGGCAGGATCGACGACCTGAGCGTGCTCTTCGAGATGGCCGAGGAGGAGGACGACCCGGACACCCGTGCAGAGGCCGAGTCCGAGCTGACCTCCGTCAAGAAGGCGCTCGACGAGATGGAGGTCCGCACCCTCCTGTCCGGCGAGTACGACTCCCGCGAGGCGCTGGTCAACATCCGCGCCGAGGCGGGCGGTGTCGACGCCGCGGACTTCGCCGAGCAGCTCCAGCGCATGTACCTGCGCTGGGCCGAGCGCCACGGCTACAAGACCGAGGTCTACGAGACGTCGTACGCGGAAGAGGCCGGCATCAAGTCGACCACCTTCGCCGTGCAGATCCCGTACGCGTACGGGACGCTCTCGGTCGAGCAGGGCACGCACCGCCTGGTCCGTATCTCGCCCTTCGACAACCAGGGTCGCCGCCAGACGTCCTTCGCGGGCGTCGAGGTCCTCCCGGTCGTCGAGACGACCGACCACATCGACATCGACGAGTCCGAGCTGCGCGTCGACGTGTACCGCTCCTCGGGCCCCGGCGGCCAGGGCGTGAACACGACGGACTCCGCGGTCCGCCTGACCCACCTGCCGACCGGCATCGTCGTCTCCTGTCAGAACGAGCGCTCGCAGATCCAGAACAAGGCGACCGCGATGAACGTCCTGCAGGCGAAGCTCCTCGAGCGCCAGCGTCAGGAGGAGCGGGCCAAGATGGACGCCCTCAAGGACGGCGGCAGTTCGTGGGGCAACCAGATGCGTTCGTACGTCCTGCACCCGTACCAGATGGTCAAGGACCTCCGGACGGAATTCGAGGTCGGAAATCCGCAGTCGGTGCTCGACGGCGAGATCGACGGATTCCTCGAAGCGGGAATTCGCTGGCGCAAGCAGCAGGAGAAGTAACCCCAGGTCTTTTCCAGCTTTATCGACAAGGCAACTGCCGCCCACCGGGCGGCAGTTGCCTTTTACGTCACATTCACATGTCCGTACGTCTGCCAACTCCCCTGATTTCGGGCATCACGTACGCAACGACCTTGACGCTGACATGAAAACTGGGAAGGCTGACGCGCGGCATGCGTATCAGTGGGACGCGTGTGCACCGGGGGACGGGCCAGCAGTCGCCGACTACCCCCGGGCGGCACCCGTCCCGCGCGCTGCTCCATCAACGATTAGCTACTGGGGGTAGCAGGCAGATGACCAAGAAGACGCGCATCCGTGTCGCGCGGATAGCAGCCGGTGCGGTGATCGCGGCCGGTGCGTCGCTGACCGCCGCGGGCGCCGCTTCGGCCCTCGACATCGGCGTCAACCTTCCGGGCGCCGGCGTGAAGGTGCACGCGGGCGAGGACGGTGTCGCAGCCGGTGTCGCCATCGGCGGCGAGGAGGACCCGGAGCCGACGCCGTCGGACACGCCGCCGACCGATATTCCGGACCCGACCCCGTCCACGACTCCGCCCACCGAGGAGCCCACCGAGCCCACCGAGGAGCCCACCGAGCCCACCGAGGAGCCGACCACCCCGGGCAACGGCGGCGGTAACGGTGGTGGCAACCACGGCGGTGGCGGCAACCACGGTGGCGGCGGCAACCATGGCGGCGGGAACAACACCGACCCCGACGGCGGCAACAACCCGGTCGAGCAGGGCCAGGGCAAGGACAGCCTGCAGGACACCGGCTCCGTGCCGGCCGCCCAGCCCGCCCAGAACGGCAAGTCCGGCGGTGAGCTGGCCGAGACCGGCGCCGCCGAGACCACGTTCCTGCTCATCGGCGCCGCGACGATGATCGCCGGCGGTATCGGCTTCCGCCTGCTGCCCCGCCTCGTCGGCGGCGGCCGCACGGTTGCCTGAGCAGCCGTAGGCGCGCACGTCCGCACGTAACGCGAGAAGGGCCCGGAGCATCGCTCCGGGCCCTTCCTCGTGTTTCAGACGGTCTGGTGGGCGAGGAGCGCCACCGCCGCGATGAGCACCGCCACCAGGACTATCAGGGCCATCGGGTGAAGACCCGCGAGCGGGCTCTCCTGCTGAAGTCGCTCACGGTTCGCCCGGCATACGGGGCAGCGGCCCTCGCTCACGGGCGCCGCGCAGTTCGCGCACACCAGCCGGTCATAGGTCATGCGCTCTTCCTCCTCCCGCGCGGCGGAGCCGCCACAGCGTAATTCTCTCCGCACAACGCTCCGGGGAACGCAACCGTTCCCCCTACCACTGTGCCAGCTTCCGGGGATTTCGGCGCGCCTCCCCGGATGCTGCCCCTTTGGACCCGTTCCGTTCCCGTCAGGACCCGCCTGTGACCGGGCAATCATCGGGACAAACCACTCAACCGAGGACGCCGACTGCGCCGCGCAGCCGGGTTCGCGTATGGTCACGCTCACCTACCCCCGACGCCCACGATGCACCGAGGCGCACCCGTGATCCGATTCGACAACGTCTCCAAGGCCTACCCCAAGCAGACCCGGCCCGCTCTCAGGGATGTGTCCCTCGAGGTCGAGCGCGGCGAATTCGTCTTCCTTGTGGGATCTTCCGGCTCCGGAAAGTCCACCTTCCTGCGGCTGGTCCTGCGCGAGGAGCGCACCAGCCACGGCCAGGTGCACGTCCTGGGCAAGGACCTGGCACGACTGTCCAACTGGAAGGTGCCGCAGATGCGCCGCCAGCTCGGTACGGTCTTCCAGGACTTCCGGCTCCTGCCCAACAAGACCGTCGGCGAGAACGTCGCCTTCGCGCAGGAAGTCATCGGCAAGTCCCGTGGCGAGATCCGCAAGTCCGTGCCCCAGGTGCTCGACCTCGTCGGCCTGGGCGGCAAGGAGGACCGGATGCCCGGCGAGCTCTCCGGTGGTGAGCAGCAGCGTGTGGCCATCGCCCGCGCCTTCGTGAACCGCCCCAAGCTCCTGATCGCCGACGAGCCGACCGGCAACCTCGACCCGCAGACCTCGGTCGGCATCATGAAGCTGCTGGACCGGATCAACCGCACCGGGACGACCGTCGTGATGGCCACCCACGATCAGCAGATCGTGGACCAGATGCGCAAGCGCGTCATCGAGCTGGAGAAGGGCCGTCTCGTCCGCGACCAGTCGCGCGGCGTCTACGGCTACCAGCACTGAGCCCCGTGAGCACCAGAGCACTGAGAAAGGCCTGAGCAGACGCCATGCGCGCCCAATTCGTCCTGTCGGAGATCGGCGTCGGTCTCCGCCGAAACCTCACGATGACCTTCGCGGTCATCGTCTCGGTCGCCCTCTCGCTCGCCCTGTTCGGCGGCTCGCTGCTCATGCGTGACCAGGTGAGCACGATGAAGGGCTACTGGTACGACAAGGTCAACGTCTCGATCTTCCTGTGCAACAAGGGCGACGCCGAGTCGGACCCGAAGTGCGCCAAGGGAGCCGTCACCGCCGAGCAGAAGCAGCAGATCGTCTCCGACCTGAACAAGATGCCGGTCGTGGAGAAGGTCTCCCACGAGTCGGCGGACCAGGCGTACAAGCACTACAAGGAGCAGTTCGGCGACTCCCCGCTGGCCAGCTCGCTCACGCCGGACCAGCTCCAGGAGTCCTACCGGATCAAGCTCAAGGACCCGGAGAAGTACCAGGTCGTCGCGACCGCCTTCGACGGGCGTGACGGGGTGCAGTCCGTGCAGGACCAGAAGGGCATCCTCGACAACCTCTTCGGACTCCTCAACGGCATGAACTGGGCGGCGCTCGCCGTGATGGCGCTGATGCTCGTCGTCGCGCTGATGCTGATCGTCAACACGGTGCGCGTCTCGGCGTTCAGCCGCCGCAGAGAGACCGGCATCATGCGCCTGGTCGGCGCGTCCAGCTTCTACATCCAGATGCCGTTCATCATGGAGGCCGCCGTCGCCGGAGTCATCGGCGGTGTGGTCGCCTGCGGAATGCTCCTCGTGGGCCGCTACTTCATGATCGACCACGGTCTGGCGCTCTCCGAGAAGCTGAACCTGATCAACTTCATCGGCTGGGACGCGGTCCTGACCAAGCTGCCGCTCGTCCTCGCGATCGGCCTGCTGATGCCCGCGGTTGCCGCGTTCTTCGCGTTGCGCAAGTACCTGAAGGTGTGACAAGACTCCCCGGAGTTGCAGGGCGCCGTGCGGTTCAACGAGCCGTACGGCGCTTCGCGTTGTCCTAGACTCACCGTCATGTCGGGCCCCGAGCTGTTCTCCCGGCCCCGCCGCTTCGGCCGCGGGGCGGCCCTGACATTGGTCTTCGCGAGCGTCCTCGCGACCGGCGTCGCGACGGGTTCGTGGAGCGCCGAGGGCAGCAAGTCGGGGGAGCGCCCGGCCGGTTCGGCCACCGGCGGCGGGCACGAGGACGTGCGGGACGCGGCCGCCGAGGCGATGGCCGACGGCAAGTCCCCCACGCAGGCTGCCGAGGAGGCCGTCAGCCGCAGCGGCGACCGCTGGGGCGCGGTCTACTCGCAGGGCGAGTACAAGGAGTTCGAGCAGGAGCTCGACGGCCAGTACACGGGCGTCGGCCTCTGGGCCAGGCGTACCGCCGACGGCCGGATCGAGGTCGCGAAGGTCGGTTCCGGTTCACCCGCGGCGCACGCGGGCGTGCGTCCCGGCGACCGGCTCCGCACCGTCGACGGCCGGCCCGTCACCGGCCGCCCCGTCACCGAGGTCGTCTCCCTGCTGCGCGGCGAGCACGCGGGGACGGCGGTCCGGCTCGGCCTGGCGCGCGGCACGCGCGCGTGGACCGAGACCCTGCGCCGGGCGAACCTCGCCACCGAGCCCGTCACCGTCTCCCGCCTCCCCGGGGGCACCGTCCTGATCAAGGTCGCCGCCTTCACCAAGGGCTCGGGTGACCGCGTACGGTCCGCCGTGCGCGACGCCCCCCACGGCGACGGCGTCCTCCTCGACCTGCGGGGCAATTCGGGCGGCCTGGTCACGGAGGCGGTCACGGCGGCGTCGGCGTTCTTCGACGGCGGGCTCGTGGCGACGTACGACGTACGAGGACACCAGCGCGCCCTGCACGCCGAGCGCGGCGGCGACACCTCCAGACCGGTGGTCGCGCTCGTCGACAGCGGCACGATGAGTGCGGCGGAGCTGCTCACCGGGGCCCTCCAGGACCGCGGCCGCGCGGTCGTCGTGGGATCGAAGACCTTCGGCAAGGGCTCGGTCCAGATGCCGAGCCGGCTTCCCGACGGCTCCGTGGCCGAGCTGACCGTCGGCCACTACCGCACCCCGACCGGCCGCAGCGTCGACGGCCGGGGCATCACCCCCGACCTCGAGGCCGACGAGGGCGCCCGGCAGCGGGCCGAGACAGTATTGAGTGGCCTCGGGGACCCCTCGTAGTGCGAAAATGGCCGCACTATGTCTAAGGGAATGTTCGTACCGAAGGAATCACAGCCCAAGCAGGGCGCGTCCGGGAAGTCCGGCAAGGACAAGGACGGCAAGCGCAAGATCGTCGCGCAGAACAAGAAGGCCCGGCACGACTACGCCATCGTCGACGTGTACGAGGCGGGCATCGTCCTGTCCGGCACCGAGGTGAAGTCACTGCGGCAGGGCCGCGCCTCGCTGGTCGACGGCTTCGTCCAGATCGACGGGAACGAGGCGTGGCTGCACAACGCCCACATCCCCGAGTACAGCCAGGGCACCTGGACCAACCACGCCGTGCGCCGCAAGCGCAAGCTGCTCCTGCACCGTGAGGAGATCGACAAGCTGGAGTCGAAGTCCCAGGAGACGGGTCACACGATCGTGCCGCTCGCCCTGTACTTCAAGGACGGCCGCGCGAAGGCGGAGATCGCGCTCGCCAAGGGCAAGAAGGAGTACGACAAGCGGCAGACGCTGCGTGAGCAGCAGGACCGGCGGGACTCCGACCGTGCCATCGCGGCAGCCAAGCGGCGGCAGCGGGCGCGGGAGCGCTGACGCTCCGCTCGGGTCCGGCAGGTCCGGTGGGTCCGGTTCGGTCCGCCCTTGCCGCCCGCGCCGGGAATTAGCTGGCCCCGTCGACCGTTGGTCACGTACGATGGGTCTTGTCCCGCTGGTGACGGGACACATTTTGAAAAATCAACATGGGGATGATCGGTTTCGACAGCGGCTGTCGAAGCAGGGGAAGCGTGTCGAGGAAGCGGCAATGATCTCGTTAACCATATGTCGCAACCTATAATCGCCAACACCAAGCGCGATTCCTTCGCCCTCGCTGCCTAAGTAGCGACTTGCGAAGTGTCAGCCCGGGGGTGATCCCGACCCGGATCCTGGCATCATCAAGGGATCTAAACTTCTAAGCCCGGTCACGGGGCCTAGAAGGAAATCAAACAGTGACTGAGCCCGTCGGAGACTTGTTCGCGTGATCTCCGGGGCTGAGAAAATCGAAGCGAACTGCACACGGAGAAGCCCTGATTCTGCACCGTTGGACGCGGGTTCGATTCCCGCCATCTCCACAGAATTCCCATGTGAGACGAAGGCCCGGCTGCGATGCAGCCGGGCCTTCGTCGTGCCACCGGCTCGGGGCGCGGGCAGGAAACGGATCGCCGCCGCCGCGGCGATCCTGGAAGTCACCGGCCTGGGGACCGACCCCGGCGCCCCCAAGTTGTACCGCTACGTGCCCGACGTGCTACTCGGCGTACAGCGTCACGGGGATCGGGCACGGGGCCCGTCGTCCGGGGAGCGGGTCGCGCAGGGCGGGACCGCGGGCGCCCGCATCCTCGTTGTGAACCTGTGCGCGGCCCACGCGATGAGGCACTCGTGAGGGCTCGGCCGACGCACCCTGTCCCCGGGCGCCGCGATCCGGGATGCTCCTGAGGCATGAGTAGACCCGACGGACCTGTGAGACGACTCCTCAATCCCCTTGCGCGTCAACGGCGTTACCTCGTCTGGCCCGCCCTCGTCGCGCTCGCGGCGGGCCTGACCTGGGGCTCACCGGCCGGTGCTGACGGCGACAGCACCGGCCTCCCCGAGGCCGTGGACACCATCCTCGGCGACCCGTCCATGGAGGGCGGCGCGGCGAGCGTCGTCGTCGCCGACGCCAGGAGCGGCGACATCATCTACCAGCACAACCCGACCGGACGCCTGATGCCCGCGTCCAACACCAAGCTCCTCACCTCGACCGCCGCGACGGAACTCCTCGGCACCGGCTACCGGTTCACCACCGACGTGCTCGGCGACGGGCGGCGGCGGGGGAGCGTCCTCGACGGCGATCTGTATCTGCGCGGCACCGGCGACCCGACCGCCCTCGCCAAGGACTACGACGAGCTCGCCGCCGAGGTCGCCGCGTCGGGTGTGAAGTCGGTCAGCGGTCGCCTCGTCGCCGACGACACCGCGTTCGACAGCCAGCGCCTCGGCCGCTCGTGGGCCGCCGACGACGAGTCCTCGTACTACTCGGCGCAGATCTCCGCCCTGAGCGTCGCGCCCGACACCGACTACGACACCGGAACGGTGATCGTCGAAGCCTCGCCGGGCGCGAAGGCCGGGGACAAGCCGAAGATCACCGTCACGCCGAGAACCCACTACGTGGACATCGACGTGCGGGCCACGACCGTCGCGGCCGGCGGCGACGACAGCCTCACCGTCGAACGGCGGCACGGCACGAACACCGTCACCGTCAGCGGTACCGTTCCCGTCGGAGGGGACACCACCAAGGAGTGGGTCACCGTCTGGGAGCCCACCGGATACGCGGCCTCCGTCTTCCGCGACGCGCTCGCCGCGCACGGCGTGAAGGTGTCCGGCGGCACGAAGCTCGGGCGGGCCACCCCGAAGGGCGCCGTGCGGCTCGCCACGCACGACTCCATGCCCCTGAAGGACCTGCTGATCCCCTTCCTGAAGCTGAGCAACAACATGCACGCCGAGATCCTCACCAAGGCCATGGGCGCGAAGGCGACCGGCCGCGCGGGGAGCTGGGACGACGGACTCGCGGCGATCAGCGGCTATCTGAAGGGCATCGGTGTCGACACCGGGCGGCTGCGCCAGGCCGACGGGTCCGGGCTCTCCCGCATGGACAGCATCCCGGCGGGCCAGATCGCGAAGCTGCTGCTCGCGGTGCGCGCCGAGCCGTGGTTCGGCGACTGGTACAAGGCGCTGCCGGTGGCCTGCGACCCGGACCGGTTCGTCGGCGGGACGCTGCGCTCGCGGATGTGCGGGACACCGGCCGCGCTCAACGCCCGCGGCAAGACCGGCTCCCTGACCGGCGCGTCCGCGCTCTCCGGCTATGTGAAGGACGCCGGGGGGCGTGAACTCGTCTACAGCATCGTCCAGAACAACTACCTGGTCGGCTCCGTGAAGCCCCTCGAGGACGCGATCGTGGTGACGCTCGCGAAGTCCGACGCGGACGCGGCGGTGACGGTGAAGCCGCGCTCGCTGCGCTCCGTGCCGGTCTCCGAACGCAAGGGCGACCTGGAGTGCTCGTGGCGCAAACCGGCGGTGTGCTGACGGCGGCGGGTGACTACGTACGGTCGCGTGCGACGCCGCGTACGTAACCGGTGAGCGCGAGTACGAGCGCGCACGCCGACGCGGCGGCCGGGACCGCGTAGCCCGCGGTGGGGCCGAGGCGCTCCACCGCGGAGCCACCCGCCGCCGCGCCGCAGGCGATGCCCCCGAGCAGGCCGGTCACGGCGAGGGTCATGCCCTCGTTCAACTGGCCCTCGGGGGTAAGGGCCTGGACCAGTGTCATGCCCGTGACCATCGTCGGTGCCGTCGCCATACCGGCGAAGAGGAGAGCCCCGGCGACCGCAAGGAGGGAACCGGTGAGCGCCGCGAGCAGGGGGAGGATCAGCAGGACGGTCATCGCGGCGACGCACCACGGGTGGCGGCGCGCCGCGGGACCGGCGGGCCGCACCGCACCGTAGACCAGGCCCGCCACACAGGAACCGGCCGCCTGGAGTGCGAGGACCGCGCCGGCCGCCGCCTTGTGGCCCCTCTCGTCCGCGAACGCGATCGTGACCACCTCCATCGAGCCGAACACGGCGCCGGTGGCGAGGAACGACGCCAGGAGAACGGGCATCCCGCGCGCGCGGAGGGGCGATTTCGTGGCCGTGCGCCCATGGGTGGGCGGTTCCGTGGCGCGCTGCGCGGCGAAGACCAGAACACCGGTGAACAGCAGGACCGCGCCGATCAGGGTGCCGGCCTCCGGGAAGAGCGCCCCGCACAGGAAGGCGGCGAGTACCGGGCCGAGCATGAAGCACAGCTCGTCCACCGCCTGTTCGAAGGAGTTCGCGGTGTGCAGGGTGGCCGGGTCGCCCTTGAGGAGATGGGCCCAGCGGGCGCGTGACATGCCGCCCGTGTTGGGCGTCGTGGCCGTCGCCGCGTAGGCCGCGAAGAGGGTCCAGCCGGGTGCTCCGTAGTGCACGCACAGGAGCAGGGCGAGCGATCCGCAGACCGCGACGGCCGTGGCGGGTACGGCGATCCTGGCCTGCCCGTACCGGTCCACGAGGCGTGCCGTCCACGGGGCGACGACCGCGGTCGCGGCCATCCCGGTCGCGGTGACGGCCCCGGCGAGCGCGTACGAGCCGCGCGCCCCGGCGATCATGATGACGGCGCTGACGCTGAACATGCCCATGGGGAGGCGAGCGAGGAGGTTCCCGAGCGTGAAGGCGAGCGCGCCGGGCGTGGACAGGAGGCGGACGTACGGGGAGCGGCTGGGCTGTGGCCCGTGGGCGGAGGTCAGGTCGGCGGTGGCGGGCTCGGATATCGCGTCGGGCATGTGATCAGCGTCACCGTGGGCCGGGCGCCCGGTCCAACACCTTCTCCGTACCGATTCACGCGCCGGCGTTGTAAGTTCGCCGGATGCCCGTCCAGCCGGCCACGCCCGGCCCGTCCGCCCCCGCCCACCTGGAGCCCCGGCTGCTGCGCGCGTTCCTCGCCGTCGCGGAGGAGCTGCATTTCACGCGCGCCGCCGCCCGGCTGTACGTCGCGCAGCAGGCCCTCAGCAGGGACATCCGTCGGCTCGAACGGGAGCTCGGCGCCGAGCTGTTCGCGCGGAGCACGCGGCAGGTCGCCCTGACCGCGGACGGTGCGCGGCTGCTGCCGTACGCGCGGCGGGTCCTCGACGCGCAGGACGAACTGCTCGCCGCCTTCACCCGCCGCCCGGCCGCGGGGTCGGTGCGGCCGCTGCTCGTCGACGTGAACAGCCCCGGCCTCGTCTTCGAACGCATCCTGGAGCGGGCCCGCGAGTTCGCCCCCCAGTGCGAACTGATGGCCCGCTACGAGAGCGGTCTGACCGGCGCCGCCGCCGAGATGACCGCGGGCCGCCTGGACGCGTCGTTCGGGCGGTACGCGGGGCTCGATCCGGCGGTGCGGGCGCGCCTTTCGCAGCAGCCCGTGCGGTACGAGCCGATGACGGTGGTCCTGCCGGACGGCCATCCCCTCGCCGCCCTGGAGGCCGTGCCGCTCGCGCGGCTCGCGGGCGAGACGGTGTACGCGGGCGCGGGCAATCCCCGTACACCGGAGTGGACCGACCTGGCCGGGCGGCTCTTCGAGGGGCGCGGCATAGCGGTCGCGCCGCCCGCGCCGCTCGCCGTGGGCGTCGAGGAGTTCCGGCGGATCATGGCCAAGACGGGGACCCCGGTGCTCGCCGCGGGGGACTTTCCGGCCATGCCCGGCTCCGTGGTGAGGCCCCTGACCGACCCCGTGCCCCTGTCACCGGTGTCGCTGGTGTGGCCGAAAGGGCTCGTACATCCGGGGATCGACGCGCTCCGGGCGGCGGCGGCCACGCTCGCGGAGGAGAACGACTGGCTCCGTAAGCCTCCAGGCGCCTGGATTCCGTCCATAGATGCACTCATCATGATGAGTCAGGACTGAAGGTTGGACCCGGCTGTCACTCGCGTGCGCTACATTCGTCGTCCGAGCGCATTGTGATAAGGGGGGCGCTCGGATCGGGTGGGGGCCCGGTCCGAACGACGAGTGCTCGGTACGTCGTGCGCGCGCCCAATGTTCATGTCCTTGGGGGGATGTGCGTACGGTGGAACATTGGCGAGAAAATGCCCGTTCCGGGCAAACTCACGATCCTAATGAAGTGACGGTCCAACTCGACGGTGCAGGCCGCCAGTTGGACGAGCTCATCGCTGCTCGGCGCGAAGGTGCGGCCGACAAAGAAGTCCCGGTCTTCGTGGACGACTCGGGCCGGCGAAACCGCAGGTACCGCCGCTTCGGCGCGATCGTCGGGATGATCTGCGCGGTCTACGCCGTGGTCATCGTGGCGACGCTGCTCTCCGGAAACTCGAGCGCGCCCTGGCTGCCCATCCAGGGCGAGGGCCGCGACAAGCCCGCCGGCAAGGTGGACACGTCGCCGCTGCCGGCCGACCCGGCGGCCGGGCCGTCCTCCTCGGCGGGTGTCACGGCCGATCCCAGCGCTTCCGGCACGGGAGAGGCGTCCAGCGAGCCGGGCGCCGGCTCGTCCACCGGGCCGGACAGCAGCGCGAGCGCCAAGCCTGGCGACGAACCCGGCACGTCGCCCGACCCGAAGCCGTCCTCCGGCCCCGGCAAGCCCAAGCCCGGCAAGTCGCCCGACCCGGGCCCCGGCCCCTCGGAGCAGCCCAGCTCACCCGGCCCCGGCGAGCCGTCCCCGTCGGACAGCGGACCTCCCGTCGAGCCGTCGGACTCCCCGGCCCAGGACGGCACGCAGACCGTCGCGGCGCCGCCCGTCGAGTCGCCCGTCGTATCGCCCGTCGACCCGAGCCGGAGTCCGGCCGGACCGTCAGCGGCCTCGTCCCCGGAAAGCGGCATCCTGTAAATGTCCTCCCGCCCACGCAGCAACCGCAGGGCGCCGCGTCGCCGCCTGCCGATGCGCTATCTGCTGCCGTCGCTGCTCCTTGTCGCCCTGCTCGCGATGCTCATGCTCCGCGGGTACGTGCACAGCGAGATCCTCGCCGACCACCGCATCCAGCCGCCCGCCGCCACCGATCACGTGCCCGAGAAGATCCTCGAGGGCGGTCCCGTCATCGACACCCGCGGCGGGCGCGAGACCAGCATGAGCGTGCCCGAGCACCGGCTCGTCCTCACCTTCGACGACGGCCCCGACCCGGAGTGGACCCCGAAGGTCCTCGACGTCCTGAAGGAACACCACGCGCACGCCGTCTTCTTCGTCACCGGCACCATGGCCTCCCGCTACCCGGACCTGGTCAAACGCATGGTCGACGAGGGGCACGAGGTCGGCCTGCACACCTTCAACCACCCCGACCTCTCGTACCAGTCCAAGAGCCGCATCGACTGGGAGCTCACCCAGAACCAGACGGCCCTGGCCGGTGCGGCCGGCATCCGCACCTCGCTGTTCCGCCCGCCGTACTCCTCGTTCGCCGACGCCATGGACAACAAGTCGTGGCCGGTCACCAAGTACATCGGCAGCCGCGGGTACATCACCGTCGTCAACAACACCGACAGCGAGGACTGGAAGCGCCCCGGCGTCGACGAGATCATCCGCCGCGCCACGCCCAAGGGCGGCAAGGGCGCGATCGTCCTGATGCACGACTCCGGTGGCGACCGGTCGCAGACCGTCGCCGCCCTCGACCGTTTCCTGCCGCGGCTCCAAAGCCAGGGATACGACTTCGTCAACCTCACCGAGGCGCTCGGGGCGCCCAGCGCCCACACGCCCGTGCACGGTGTCGAACTGGCCAAGGGCAAGGCGTGGATCTACGCCGTCGAGGCCTCGGACAACGTGACGGACGTGCTCGGCGTCGGACTCGCGGTCATCGGCGTCCTCGTCTTCACCCGCTTCGGTCTGATGCTCCTCCTGTCCGGGGCGCACGCCCGGCGGGTGCGGCGCCGCGGATTCTCCTGGGGGCGGCCCGTCACCGAACCGGTGTCGGTCCTGGTCCCGGCGTTCAATGAGGCCAAGTGCATCGAGAACACGGTGCGTTCGCTCATGTCGAGCGAGCACCCCATCGAGATCATCGTCATCGACGACGGCTCGACCGACGGCACGGCCCGCATCGTCGAGAATCTGCGCCTGCCGGGCGTCCGGGTGGTCCGCCAGCACAACGCGGGCAAGCCGGCGGCTCTCAACAGGGGCCTGGCCAACGCCCGGTGCGACCTGATCGTGATGATGGACGGCGACACGGTCTTCGAGCCGTCCACCGTCCGTGAGCTGGTCCAGCCCTTCGGCGACCGCCGCGTCGGCGCGGTCGCCGGCAACGCGAAGGTCGGCAACAAGGACTCCCTGATCGGGGCCTGGCAGCACATCGAGTACGTGATGGGCTTCAACCTCGACCGCCGCATGTACGACATGCTGCGCTGCATGCCCACGATCCCCGGGGCCGTGGGCGCGTTCCGCCGCAGCGCGCTCGAGCGCATCGGCGGCATGAGCGACGACACGCTCGCCGAGGACACCGACGTCACCATGGCTCTGCACCGGGACGGCTGGCGCGTCGTCTACGCCGAGAAGGCCCGGGCCTGGACCGAGGCCCCGGAGTCGGTCCAGCAGCTCTGGTCCCAGCGCTACCGGTGGTCGTACGGCACGATGCAGGCGATCTGGAAACACCGCCGCTCCGTGATCGAGTCGGGCCCCTCCGGGCGCTTCGGCCGCATCGGCCTGCCGTTCGTCGCCCTCTTCATGGTCCTCGCGCCGCTCCTGGCGCCCCTCATCGACGTCTTCCTGCTCTACGGCCTCGTGTTCGGCCCCACGGAGAAGACGATCGTCGCCTGGCTCGGCGTCCTCGCCATCCAGGCCGTCTGCGCGGCGTACGCCTTCCGGCTCGACCGCGAACGCATGACCCATCTCATCTCACTCCCGCTCCAGCAGATCCTCTACCGGCAGCTGATGTACGTCGTGCTGCTCCAGTCCTGGATCACCGCGCTCACCGGCGGCCGACTGCGCTGGCAGAAGCTGCGGCGCACCGGAGCGGTGGAGGCGCCGGGGGCGATTCCGCGTCAGCGTGCGTCGCGCGGCAACGATCGGAGGCCCGTCGCATGACGTATCCCACTCCCGCCACCGGCGGCCAGAGCGGGTTCCAGCCGACGCGGCGCCTGCCGCAGGTGCCGTTCCCGCAGGTGCCGTTCACACCGGAACCGGCGCCCGCGCCCGTTCCGCCCGCCCCGCCCGCGCAGGCGGCCGCGCCCAAGAAGCCGGGCCGCGACCGCTATCTGGATCTGCTGCGCTCCATCGCGCTCGTCCGCGTCGTCGTCTATCACCTCTTCGGGTGGGCCTGGCTGTCGGTCCTCTTCCCGTCCATGGGCGTGATGTTCGCGCTCGCCGGATCGCTGATGGCGCGCTCCCTGAGCCGGCCCGCGATCGGGGTGATCAGGGGCCGTGTCCGCCGGCTCCTGCCGCCCATGTGGGCGTTCAGCGTCTTCGTCCTCGTCCTCCTCTTCCTGGGCGGATGGAACCCCGGCAAGGACCCCGACGGTGGCGGGACCTGGGGCTGGATCAGTCTGTTCAACTACTTCGTGCCGGTCGGTGCGCCGTCGTTCCCCTGGCACCTCGGCGACAAGGCGGGCCTCCTGGAGGACACCTGGCCGTCGCAGGCCGCGGGCCCGCTCTGGTATCTGCGGGCCTACCTGTGGTTCGTCATCGCCTCCCCGCTGCTGCTCCGGGCGTTCCGCAAGGTGCCGTGGGCGACGCTGCTCGCGCCGCTCGCGCTGACGGCCGTCGTCGGTACGGGCATCGTCACCATCCCCGGCGAGACGGGGAACGCGGTCACCGACTTCGCGGTCTACGGCGGCTGCTGGGTCCTCGGCTTCGCCCACCACGAGGGCGTCCTCGCGAAGGTGCCGCGCTATCTCGCCGTGTCCTGCTCGGCGATCGTGATGGCGTTCGGACTGTGGTGGGCCTCGGGCCATCTCGGGCCGGACGGCTGGGACCTGAACGACATCCCGCTGGCGCAGGCGACCTGGTCCTTCGGATTCGTCGTCATCCTGCTCCAGTACTCGCCGTCCTGGCAGGAGCTGCCCGGCCGCCTCGCCAAGTGGGACAAGCTCATCACGCTGTCCAACAACCGCGCGGTCACGATCTATCTCTGGCACAACATGCTGATCATGGCGACGGTGCCGATCATCGACCTCGCGTACAACCTGCCGTTCATGCAGGACGCGAGATGGAGCGGTGCCCTCGACTCCACGTACATGCTCTGGATGTTCGCGCTGACCTGGCCGCTGATAGCCCTCGCGGTACTCGGCACGGGCTGGATCGAGGACCTGGCCGCCAAGCGGCGCCCGCGGCTGTGGCCGAACGGCGTCAAAAAGCGGGCACACAGTCGCTAGGCGGGGTTGTGCGGCCGGTGGGGGTGGGGGAGGTTGGGGCATGAGCGACCAGTGACCGCAGGACCACGAGGGGACCCGGACCGATGACACAGCCTCCCGGCCAGCCGCCGCAGGACGGATCCGGGCACCACCCGGCGTACGGGCCGCCGCCCACCCCGCCGCAGTCGCCGTCCGGCGGCGGTCAGGACAACCCGTACGCCGGGGCGCCGACCCCGCCGCCGACTCTGCCGCCGACACCGGCACCTCAGGGCCGGCCCGGCTACGGCGGCCAGCCCGCTTACGGGGACCAGCCTGGCCAGGGCGACCAGTCCGGATACGGGGACCAGTCCGGATACGGCGCCCAACCCCCTTACGGTCAGCCCCCGCAGGGCCAGCCGCAGGGTCAACCCCCTTACGGTCAGCCCCCGTACGGCGGGCAGCCGCCCTACGGCGGGGGTGCCTATCCGCCGCCCCCGCCCCCGCAGGGCAGCGGTGGCAAGCGCCGGACGGCCGTCATCGTCGGGTCCGCGGTCGTCGCGCTCGTCGTGATCGTCGGCGGGATCTTCCTCGCCACGAGCGGCGGTGGCGACGACGACAAGCCGAAGGCGAAGGACTCCGTGTCCGCGGAGCCCACCACGTCGGACGAGCCCTCCGACGAGCCCACGACCGAGGACCCCGCGACGGAGGACCCCGTCGAGGAGCCGAGTGATCCCTCGGGGACGGCGGAGGAGCGGCCCGCCGGGTCCACCGGCTATCAGGGCCAGTGGCAGGACGAGAAGGCCAGGACCCTCACGGTCGGCGACAAGGTCGCGACCGGCACGGCCAAGGGCAAGTACAGCGTGTCCTACATCGACGCGGGCGGTAAGGGCATCTGCACGGGCATCGGGGAGAACCGCAGCGGCGGCGCGTTCCGGATAGCCGTCAAGTGCATGGGCAAGGACACCGGCGACGAGGTCTTCGGGGCGAACCTGACGCAGGCCGACGACGTGGTCACGCTGAAGTGGGACAAGGGCGGCTCGGCAAGCCTCAAGTGGGCGGGCACCACGACCTGACCCGCGCCCACGACCTGACGCACGCCGGGGAGCGAAGCTCACCGCCGGGCCACGCGCCCGGTGAGAGCAACGTTCCCCGCCGGTCACGGTGCGGCACAGCGCGGTAATCCCGCCTCCCTACCTTCGAGGTCATCAGCCGAGAACCGTGACCCTGGAGGCGTGTGATGGCAGCCCGGAGTTGGATCCAGAGGTGGGATCCGGAGGACGAGACGTTCTGGTCGCAGGAGGGCGGCGAGAAGGTCGCGCGGCGCAATCTCGCTTTCTCCGTCCTGTCCGAGCACATCGGTTTCTCGATCTGGACCCTGTGGTCCGTGATGGTGCTCTTCATGGGGCCCGAGTACGGCATCGACCCGGCCGGCAAGTTCTTCCTGGTCTCGATGGCCACGCTGGTCGGTGCGGTCGTCCGCGTGCCCTACACGTTCGCCGTCGCCCGCTTCGGCGGCCGGAACTGGACGATCTTCGCGGCGAGCCTGCTCCTGATCCCGGCGGTCGCCGCGTTCGCCGTGATGGAGCCGGGGACCTCGTACACGACGTTCATGGTGTGCGCGCTGCTCACCGGGGTCGGCGGCGGCAACTTCGCCTCGTCGATGACCAACATCAACTCCTTCTTCCCGCTGCGCAAGAAGGGCTGGGCGCTCGGCCTGAACGCGGGCGGCGGCAACATCGGCGTCCCCGTCGTGCAGCTCGTCGGGCTCGCCGTGATCGGCGCGAGCGGCGGGCCGCGCGTACTGCTCGGGATCTACATCCCGCTCATCGCGGTGTCGGCGATCTGCGCCGCGCTGTTCATGGACAACCTCGCGACCGTGAAGAACGACACCGGCGCCGCCAAGGAGGCCGTGCGCGACCCGCACACATGGATCATGGCGTTCCTGTACGTCGGGACGTTCGGGTCGTTCATCGGCTACAGCTTCGCGTTCGGGCTCGTCCTGCAGACGCAGTTCGGCAGGACGCCGCTGCAGGCCGCGTCGATCACGTTCATCGGGCCGTTGCTCGGCTCCCTGATCCGGCCCGTCGGCGGCCGGCTCGCCGACCGGTTCGGCGGCGCCCGCATCACGCTGTGGAACTTCGTCGGGATGGCCGCCGCCACCGCCGTGGTCGTCCTCGCGTCGACGATGAAGTCGCTGCCGCTGTTCACCACGGCGTTCATCGCCCTGTTCGTGCTCACCGGCCTCGGCAACGGGTCGACGTACAAGATGATCCCCGGCATCTTCCAGGCCAAGGCCGCCGCGAGGGGGCTCGCGGGGGAGGAGGCCGCGGCGTACGGGCGGCGCCTGTCCGGGGCCTCGATGGGGCTGATCGGCGCGGTGGGCGCGCTCGGCGGCCTCGGCATCAACCTCGCCTTCCGCCAGTCCTTCCAGACCGCGGGCACCGGCACGGCCGCCTTCGTCGGGTTCCTCGTCTTCTACGCGGTGTGCTTCGCCCTCACCTGGGCCGTATACCTTCGCCGCCCGGCCGCCGGGGAGGCGCTGGTCGAGGCCGCGGAGACGGAGTCGCGGCTCAGCTACGCCGAGGTGTGACGTAACACCGCTGACATCATGGGGAACCGAGCCCGTCACGGGACGTTGACAGGCTCGGTCGACCCCGGCAGAACCACCCGAGCGGGACGAGAGCCACATGTACGACGCACAGCAGGGCCCCCCGGCGGGGCAGCACGGCCCCCTCGCGGGCTTCACCGTGGGCGTGACCGCCGCGCGCCGCGCCGACGAGCTCGGCGCGCTCCTCCAGCGGCGCGGCGCCGTGGTCCTGCACGCACCCGCGCTGCGCATCGTCCCGCTCGCCGACGACAGCGAGCTCCTCGCGGCGACCAAGGACATCGTCGATCACGCGCCCGACGTCGTCGTCGCGACCACCGCCATCGGGTTCCGCGGCTGGATCGAGGCGGCCGACGGCTGGGGCCTGGGCGAGGCGCTCGTCGCCCGGCTGACGGGCGTGCAGCTGCTCGCCCGCGGGCCCAAGGTCAAGGGCGCCGTCAGGGCCGCCGGGCTCACCGAGGAGTGGTCCCCGTCGTCCGAGTCGATGGCGGAGGTCCTCGAACGGCTTCTCGACGAGGGCGTCGACGGCCGCCGGGTCGCCGTCCAGCTGCACGGCGAGCCGCTGCCCGGCTTCGTCGAGGCGCTGCGCGAGGCGGGCGCCGACGTCGTGGGGGTACCGGTGTACCGGTGGATGCCGCCGGAGGACATCGGGCCCCTCGACCGGCTGCTCGACGCGACGCTCACCCGGGGCGTCGACGCGCTCACGTTCACCAGCGCACCCGCCGCCGTGTCCCTGCTCTCCCGGGCCGAACTGAGGGGTCAGCTGCCGGAGTTGCTCGACGCGCTGCGCCACGACGTCCTGCCCGCCTGCGTCGGTCCCGTGACCGCGCTGCCCCTCCAGGGCCACGGCGTGGACACCGTGCAGCCCGAACGCTTCCGCCTCGGCCCGCTCGTCCAGCTCCTGTGTGCCGAACTCCCGGGCAGGGCCCGTACGTTGCCGGTCGCGGGTCACCGCGTGGAGATCCGCGGGCAGGCCGTCGTGGTCGACGGCGACCTGCGCCCGGTGCCGCCCGCCGGGATGTCGCTCCTGCGTTCCCTGTCGCGCCGGCCCGGCTGGGTGGTGCCCCGTGCCGAACTGCTGCGCGCGCTGCCCGGCGAGGGCAGCGACGAACACGCGGTGGAGACGGCGATGGCGAGACTGCGCACGGCGCTCGGCACACCCAAGCTGATCCAGACGGTGGTCAAGCGCGGCTACCGCCTGGCCCTGGACCCGGCGGCGGACTCCAAGTACGGGACGGACTGAGCCGGTTCGGTGAGCCGGTTCGGCGTGCGGTGAACGCTGTGCTCGTCGAGGTCCGTCAGCACCCGCGGCGGCGGCGAAGCCCTTGCCGCCGTGCAGCACGACGAGGCCGTGGTGGGCCACGGTGGCGCAGATGAGCGTGAACCCTTCGTGAGGGGCCCGGTACCAGGGGTTCCGGCGGTGCGTGCGTGCGGGCACTGTAGGGGCATGGCATCGCCATCGTCCTCGTACGAGCTGCGCTTCGACTCCGGGCGCAGTTCGCTGGATCTCCTGACCACGGCGCATCCCGACGAACGGCTCGACTCGGTGGGGCGGCTGCGGGCCTGGCTGGTCGGCTCGGGGCTCGTGCCCGCGGACACGCCGCTGCGCGACGCCGACGCGGCCTGGCTCGCTGCCGTGCACGAACTGCGCGGCCACATCGGCCAGTTGGTGCGCGGCGAACTCGACGGCAGGCCCGCGTCCGCCGCCCTGGAGCGGGTCAACGCCCTCGCCCGCGCGGCGCCGCCCGCGCCCCGCGCCACCCGCCGTGCCGACGGCACGCTCGCCAGGGACCTGCACGCCGACCCCGGCTGCCGCGAGCTGCTCGCGGCCGTCGCCCGCGACGCGGTGGAGCTGCTTACGGACCCCGTCGCCCGCTCCTGTCTGCGCCGCTGCGAGGGCGACAGCTGCCCGATCATCTACCTCGACACGTCCCGGGGTCGGCGCCGCCGCTGGTGCTCCAGCGAGGTGTGCGGCAACCGCGAGCGGGTGGCGCGGCACCGCCGCAGGGCGGCACTCACCCGGGCCTGAAGATCCCCCGAAGACCTCCCGAACTCCTTTTTGACATGTCCCGGCAGATCGTTTGAACGCTTCGCGGTCCGCTTGCGTATTGGGGTGCGTCCAGCCGAGCGGCGAGACAGCCGGAACGCTCAACCAGGGGACAGCGGAGGTAGGCGTGCGCAAGGATTCCGCCGTGGCCGATGAACGCCCGCCGAGGGCACGACATCGCGCGCCGCAGCCTCCTGAGCCCGACGAGGAGCTGATGCGCGCGCTCTACCGCGAGCACGCGGGTCCACTTCTGGCCTATGTGCTCAGGCTGGTGGCGGGGGACCGGCAGCGCGCCGAGGACGTCGTGCAGGAAACGCTCATCCGTGCCTGGAAGAACGCCGGTCAGCTCAACCGAGCGACCGGTTCGGTACGCCCCTGGCTGGTGACGGTCGCCCGGCGCATCGTCATCGACGCTCACCGCAGTCGGCAGGCCCGGCCGCAGGAGGTCGATCCGTCGCCGCTGGAGGTCATTCCCGCGGAGGACGAGATCGACAAGGCGCTGTGGCTGATGACGCTTTCGGATGCGCTCGAGGACCTGACGCCTGCCCACCGCGAGGTGCTGGTGGAGACGTACTTCAAGGGGCGTACGGTCAACGAGGCGGCCGCGACACTCGGTATTCCCAGCGGAACGGTGCGCTCACGGGTGTTCTATGCGCTGCGTTCCATGAAGCTGGCGCTGGAGGAGCGGGGGGTGACGGCATGAGTGCCTCGTATGACGACTACGGACCGCATGGGTCCGGTGACGTTCACGAGACGGTCGGCGCCTACGTGCTCGGCGTCCTCGACGACGCGGAGGCGAGCGCCTTCGAGGCGCATCTGGCGGGCTGCGAGCTGTGCGCGCGCCAGCTGGAGGAGTTCGCCGGCATGGAGCCGATGCTCGCCGCGCTCGCGGACATCCCCGAACCGCAGGGCACCCCCGCCAGAGAACGCCTCGGCGCGCAGCTCGGCGCCCGCCCGAGCGACCGGCTCGCCGGCCGGCTCTTCGACGAGGTGGCGCAGAAGCGGGCACGCAAGCGCCGCCGCGGGATGTACCTGGTGGCGGCCGCCGCCGCGCTGATCGTCGGTGGCCCGCTGACCGTGCTCGCCGTGAACGACGGCGGGACGAACAACGTCGCCGGGGAGCCCCACCCCACCAGCCCGGCCCAGGACGCCTTCTTCAACCACATGCCCGACAAGATCACGGCGACCGACGCGAACACCAAGGTCACCGCCACCATCGGCATGGAGAAGAAGGCCTGGGGCACCCACACGGCCCTGGAGCTGAAGAACGTCAAGGGCCCGCTCACCTGCTCGCTGGTCGCGGTCGGCAAGAACGGCCAGCGTGAGACGGTCACCACATGGGCCGTCCCGAAGTGGGGTTACGGCATTCCCAACAGCAAGCACGAGGCGTCGAAGTACCCCCTGTACGTGCACGGGGGCGCCGCGTTCGAGCGCAACGCCATCGACCACTTCTGGGTCGAGACGCTCGACGGCAAACGTCTCGTGGAGGTCGACGCGTAGCCCCGGCAGCCGGATGCGTAGCCTCCCGGGCCTCCCTTCGCGTACCTTTGACGGCTGCCCAGCACGTCAGAAGGGGGCCCGGTGGCCGCTCAGGCTCATCAGCAGACCGCGCTCGACCAGGACCGCGATTCCGTCCGGGACCGCGAGACCGGTGTCGAACAGGAACACCTCGACCAGGTGTACCGCCGGCTCGAGGAAAAGATCCACGAGGCCGAGTTCCTGATGAACGACGCGGCCCAGCGGGGACAGGTCGGCACGCCCGGCGCCCTCGCCGAGCGCGACGCCCAGGTGTTCCGCGCGGGGATCCACCTCAACCGGCTCAACAACGAGTTCGAGGACTTCCTCTTCGGCCGGATCGACCTGCTGCTCGGCAAGGACGGCAAGAAGGGCCCCGACGGCGCGTACACGGCCGTGGAGCCCGCCGAGGGGTCCGTGCGCGAGGACGCGGACGGGAAGCGGACCGCCGACATCGCCGAGACGCTCCACATCGGCCGGATCGGCGTCCTGGACGCCGACTACTCGCCCCTGGTCATCGACTGGCGCGCGCCGGCCGCCGCGCCCTTCTACCGCTCGACCCCGGTCGATCCGGGACGGGTCGTACGCCGCCGGGTCATCCGCTCCAAGGGCCGCAAGGTGCTCGGTGTCGAGGACGACCTGATGCGCCCCGAGCTGACCGCGTACCTCGACGGCGAGCAGCTGCCCGTCATCGGCGACGGCGCCCTGATGGCCGCCCTCGGCCAGGCCCGCAGCCACACCATGCGCGACATCGTGGCGTCCATCCAGGCCGAGCAGGACCTCGTGATCCGGGCCCCCGCCGCGTCGGTGACGTACGTGGAGGGCGGCCCCGGCACCGGCAAGACGGCCGTCGCCCTGCACCGCGCCGCGTATCTGCTCTACCAGGACCGCCGCCGGTACGCGGGCGGCATCCTGATCGTCTCCCCGACCCCGCTCCTCGTCGCCTACACCGAGGGCGTCCTGCCCTCGCTCGGCGAGGAGGGCCAGGTCGCGATCCGTGCGGTCGGCTCGCTGGTCGACGGCGCGGAGGCCACGGTCTACGACTCCCCGGCGGTGGCCCGCGTCAAGGGCTCCTCGCGGATGCTGCGCGTCCTGCGCAAGGCCGCGCGCGGCGCGCTCGAACTGGGCACGCAGGAACCGCGGCAGGGCACGGGCCAGCTCGCCTTCGGCGAGGAGCCCGACGAGGACCGGGCGGCCCCCGCCGAGCAGCCCACCCGCCTGCGCGTCGTCGCCTTCGGCCGCCGCCTGGAGCTGGAGGCCGCCGACCTGGCGCGGATCCGCCAGAACGCGCTGAGCGGCACCGCCCCCGTCAACCTGCTGCGCCCGCGCGCCCGCAAGCTCCTCCTGGACGCCCTGTGGTCGCAGTCCGGCGCGGGCACCCGCCACAGCGACCCGGAACTCGCCGCGGAGCTGCGCTCCTCGTTCGACGACGACATCACCTCCGAGGACGACTTCCTGCGTTTCCTCGACGCGTGGTGGCCCGAGCTCACCCCGCGCGGCGTCCTCGCCGCGATGGGCGACGAGCGCCGCCTCGGCCGCTGGGCCCGCCGGATCCTCAACCCCGGCGAGGTCCGCAAGGTCGCCCGCTCGCTGCGCCGCGACGCCCTGTCGGTGCACGACGTGGCGCTCCTCGACGAGCTGAACGCGGTCCTCGGCACGCCCGTACGCCCGAGGAAGAAGCGCGAGTACGACCCCCTGGACCAGCTCACCGGTCTCGAGGAGCTGATGCCCTCGCGCGAGGAGACGCAGCGCGAGCGCGCCGAGCGCCTGGCCCAGGAGCGCACGGAGTACGCGCACGTCATCGTCGACGAGGCGCAGGACCTCACGCCCATGCAGTGGCGGATGGTCGGCCGCCGCGGCCGGCACGCGACCTGGACGGTGGTCGGCGACCCCGCCCAGTCGTCCTGGTCGGACCCGGACGAGGCGGCCGAGGCCCGTGACGAGGCCCTCGGCTCCCGCCCGCGCCGCCGCTTCACCCTCACCGTGAACTACCGCAACCCGGCCGAGATCGCCGACCTCGCGGCCAAGGTCCTCGCGCTCGCCATGCCCGGCTCCGAGTCCCCGTCGGCGGTCCGTTCGACGGGGGTGCGCCCCATGTTCGCGGTCGTACAGGACGGCCTCGGGCAGACCGTCCGCGAGGAGGCGGCGCGCCTGCTCGACCAGGTCGACGGCACGGTCGGCGTCGTCGTCGCGATGAACCGGAGGGACGAGGCGGCGCGCTGGCTGGCGGGGCTCGGCGACCGCGTGGTCGCGCTCGGCAGCCTGGAGGCCAAGGGCCTGGAGTACGACGCGACGGTCGTCGTGTCGCCCGCGGAGATCGCCGACGAGTCCCCGGCCGGCCTGCGAGTCCTGTACGTGGCGCTGACCCGCGCCACACAGCAGCTCACGGTCGTCTCGGGCAGCCGCGACGAACCGGACGCGGACGGGGTGCCGGACCTGCTGCGTGAATGAGTTCGAGGGATGGGAATTGCCTTACGGGGATCCTTTGTTACCTTGGACGTGGCACCGGCTCGATCCAAGCCCCCGGGCCCAACCTTCGTCGCTACGAGCGACCACTTGCCGCGAGGCGAGCATGGCGGGCCGGTGTCATCAACGTAAGTGAGAGGTCCACGTCAGCTGACGTGGACCTCTTTCTGTTTCCCGTCACTTCTCGTATGGTGGAAACAACTTTCCGAAAGTGCGCGACCGGGGTGCTGTCCGGGCGGTGAACAAAACGTTCGCAATCCGGGGCGGCTACCACGTACTCGGCGGTAGGTGCGACGATCGGACGGAAAAACAGCAGCAGCCACACGGTGAAAGCAGAGGAAGTCGGCCATGGCAACGGCGCCCAGCGTCTCCTACTCGATGACGGTCCGCCTTGAGGTGCCCGCCAGCGGAACAGCGGTATCCCAACTCACGACGGCCGTGGAGTCCCACGGAGGCTCGGTGACCGGTCTCGACGTGACGGCGTCCGGCCACGAGAAACTCCGGATCGACGTCACGATCGCCGCGAGTTCCACCGCGCACGCCGACGAGATCGTCGAGGGCCTGAACGGCATCGAGGGCGTCGTCCTCGGCAAGGTCTCCGACCGTACGTTCCTGATGCACCTCGGCGGCAAGATCGAGATGCAGTCGAAGCACCCCATCCGCAACCGTGACGACCTGTCCATGGTCTACACGCCGGGTGTGGCCCGCGTGTGCATGGCGATCGCCGAGAACCCCGAGGACGCCCGGCGTCTGACGATCAAGCGGAACACCGTTGCGGTCGTGACGGACGGCTCCGCCGTGCTCGGCCTCGGCAACATCGGCCCGATGGCCGCCATGCCGGTCATGGAGGGCAAGGCGGCCCTCTTCAAGCGCTTCGCCGACATCGATGCCTGGCCGATCTGCCTGGACACCCAGGACACCGACGCGATCGTCGAGATTGTCAAGGCCATCGCCCCCGGCTTCGCGGGCATCAACCTCGAGGACATCTCCGCCCCGCGCTGCTTCGAGATCGAGGCCCGCCTGCGTGAGGCCCTCGACATCCCGGTCTTCCACGACGACCAGCACGGCACGGCCATCGTCGTCCTCGCCGCCCTGACGAACGCCCTGCGTGTCGCGGGTAAGGCCATCGGCGACATCCGCGTCGTCATGTCCGGCGCGGGCGCGGCCGGCACGGCGATCCTCAAGCTCCTGATCGCGGCCGGCGTCAAGAACGCGGTCGTCGCCGACATCCACGGTGTCGTGCACGCGGACCGCGCGGACCTCGTCGACGCCAAGGCCGATTCGCCGCTGCGCTGGATCGCCGACAACACCAACCCCGAGGGCCTCACGGGCACGCTCAAGGAGGCCGTGCGCGGCGCCGACGTGTTCATCGGGGTCTCCGCTCCGAACGTGCTCGACGGCGACGACGTGGCGGCCATGGCCGAGGGTGCGATCGTGTTCGCGCTCGCGAACCCCGACCCCGAGGTCGACCCCGCAATCGCCCGTCAGACGGCGGCAGTTGTGGCCACGGGCCGCTCGGACTTCCCGAACCAGATCAACAACGTCCTCGTGTTCCCGGGCGTCTTCCGTGGCCTCCTCGACGCCCAGTCGCGTACGGTCAACACGGAGATGATGCTGGCCGCCGCGGCCGCCCTGGCGGACGTGGTGAGCGAGGACGAGCTCAACCCGAACTACATCATTCCGAGCGTCTTCAACGACAAGGTCGCGGGCGCCGTCGCCGGAGCGGTGCGTAACGCCGCGAAGGCCATCGGCGGCGCTGTGACGGGCGCCACGGCCTCCTGAGGCCCGGCGCGTCGCGGAATGCGGGGCCCCTGGCCGCCCTCTAGGGTGGCCGGGAAGCACGGCCCCACCCCGCCCCACAGCGGGACGGCGACGCAATCCGTGTGACCCCCAAGGGCGCCGGATTGGCTTTCCCGCCGCTGGTGGGGGCAGGATGCGTCTTCGGGCGCGAGGGTCTGAAGACGGACCCGGGTCCGGGGCCTGACCGAGGACCCTGGCAGCATCGGCTTCGCTGTGCCCAACATGCGGCTCCGCCGCGTGGCACGCCTCAACGGCAAGAAGAACACGGGAGTACAAACATGAACCGCAGTGAGCTGGTGGCCGCGCTGGCCGACCGCGCCGAGGTGACCCGCAAGGACGCCGACGCCGTGCTGGCCGCGTTCGCCGAGACGGTCGGCGAGATCGTCGCCAAGGGCGACGAGAAGGTCACCATCCCCGGCTTCCTGACCTTCGAGCGCACGCACCGTGCCGCTCGCACCGCCCGCAACCCGCAGACCGGCGAGCCGATCAACATCCCGGCCGGTTTCAGCGTGAAGGTGTCCGCGGGCTCCAAGCTCAAGGAAGCCGCCAAGGGCAAGTAAGCGCCTTTCAGGCAAGCGCGAGGGGCGGTACCCGTTCTGGGTACCGCCCCTCGTGGCGTTCCGCGTGCGCGTCTGCGGGGTGGGGGCTCGCGGGCGTCTGCGGGCGCGTCGTGGCCGGTCGCGCAGTTCCCCGCGCCCCTGAAGGCCTGCGGGCTTCGCCGCGCCTTCCCCCATCGGGGAAATGCTGCGCGTAGCGCATGCATTTCGGGGGCGCGGGGAACTGCGCGACCAGCCCCCACCGGCCCGCAGACGCGTCGCGTGCGGAGATGGACGAAGGGGCCGCCCGGGAAGACCGGGCGGCCCCTTCATGCTGCGTCAGCGCGTGGCCTAGCCCAGCGCCTTGCCCGGCAGCTCCACCTTCGCGCCGAGCTCGACGAGTTTCTCCATGAAGTTCTCGTAGCCGCGGTTGATCAGGTCGATGCCGTGGACGCGGCTCGTGCCCTGGGCGGCCAGGGCGGCGATCAGGTACGAGAAGCCGCCGCGCAGGTCGGGGATGACCAGGTCGGCGCCCTGGAGCTTCGTCGGGCCCGACACGACCGCGGAGTGCAGGAAGTTGCGCTGGCCGAAGCGGCAGTCCGAACCGCCCAGGCACTCGCGGTAGAGCTGGATGTGCGCGCCCATCTGGTTCAGCGCGGACGTGAAGCCGAGACGGGACTCGTAGACCGTCTCGTGGACGATGGACAGGCCCGAGGCCTGCGTCAGCGCCACGACGAGCGGCTGCTGCCAGTCGGTCTGGAAGCCCGGGTGGACGTCCGTCTCCAGGGCGATCGACTTCAGCGAGCCGCCCGGGTGCCAGAAGCGGATGCCCTCGTCGTCGATCTCGAAGGCGCCGCCGACCTTGCGGTACGTGTTGAGGAACGTCATCATCGAGCGCTGCTGGGCGCCGCGGACGTAGATGTTGCCCTCGGTCGCCAGGGCGGCCGACGCCCACGACGCGGCCTCCAGGCGGTCCGAGAGGGCGCGGTGCGTGTAGCCGCCCAGCTTGTCGACACCCGTGACCCGGATGGTCCGGTCGGTGTCCATGGCGATGATCGCGCCCATCTTCTGCAGAACGCAGATGAGGTCCTCGATCTCGGGCTCCACGGCCGCGTTCGAGAGCTCGGTCACACCCTCGGCCAGCACGGCCGTCAGGAGGACCTGCTCGGTCGCGCCGACCGACGGGTAGGGCAGCCGGATCTTCGTGCCGCGCAGCCGCTGCGGGGCCTCCAGGTACTGACCGTCCGCCCGCTTCTCGATGGTCGCGCCGAACTGGCGGAGCACCTCGAAGTGGAAGTCGATCGGCCGGCCGCCGATGTCACAGCCGCCGAGGCCCGGGATGAACGCGTGGCCGAGCCGGTGCAGGAGCGGCCCGCACAGCAGGATCGGAATGCGCGAGGAGCCCGCGTGCGCGTCGATGTCGGCGACGTTGGCGCTCTCCACGTGCGACGGGTCCATGATCAGCTCGCCGGGTTCCTCACCCGGGCGGACCGTCACGCCGTGCAGCTGGAGGAGGCCGCGAACGACCCTGACGTCCCGGATGTCCGGGACGTTGCGCAGTCGGCTCGGCTCGCTGCCGAGGAGCGCGGCCACCATGGCCTTGGGCACGAGGTTCTTCGCGCCGCGGACACGGATCTCGCCCTCCAGCGGGGTTCCGCCGTGGACAAGCAGTACATCGTCGGTGACGGTCATGAATCTCGCGTTCCGATGAGATGGACAGGACAGATGGGCAGGACCGCAGGGCGGAGCCGTCGGGCGAGGCCTTTCGGGCCGGGCCGCTGGGCGGGCCAAGGCCTAAGCGTAAGGGCCGCCTACCCCCCTTCCGTAAGCCCAAGTGCGCCGGGGGGACGTCATGACTTCGCTACAACACGAAATGTCGCTAAACGGGCGCGGAGGGTCACCCTCCGGGGGCGGTTCACGGCGCGTGCCCCGGGCGCGTGAGGCGTCTCTGAGCTGGGCGCACCCGGGAAGGGTCATTGACTCCCCGCTCGGCGGCAAGATGCGAGATCATGTCTGGCATGACCGAGGTGTCCTCGCTCACAGGGCGGCTGCTCGTGGCCACACCCGCCCTCACGGACCCGAACTTCGACCGGGCGGTCGTGCTGCTCCTCGACCACGACGAGGAGGGCTCGCTCGGCGTCGTCCTCAACCGGCCCACGCCGGTCGGGGTGGGCGACATCCTGGAGGGGTGGGGCGAGCTCGCCGGCGATCCGGGTGTCGTCTTCCAGGGCGGCCCGGTCTCGCTCGACTCGGCGCTCGGCGTCGCGGTGATCCCCGGCGACGAGGGGCCCCTCGGCTGGCGCCGCGTCCACGGCGCGATCGGCCTGGTCGACCTGGAGGCCCCTCCCGAGCTGCTCGCCTCCGCGCTCGGATCCCTGCGGATCTTCGCCGGGTACGCGGGCTGGGGCCCGCGCCAGCTGGAGTCCGAGCTGACCGACGGCGCCTGGTACGTCGTCGAGTCGGAGCCGGGCGACGTCTCGTCGACGGACCCCGAGGGCCTGTGGCGCGCGGTGCTGCGCCGCCAGCGCAGCGACCTGGCGATGGTGGCGACGTACCCGGACGATCCGTCGCTCAACTGAGGCCTTGGCCCGGTGCCGTGATCGGCGGGAACCGGGGGTGCGGGCCCTTCGTTCCGAGGCCGCTGCCCCTTCCCCCGGCGCTTAAGTACCCTTGGCCTTTATGAGCACTCTTGAGCCCGAGCGCGGGACAGGTACGGGGACCCTCGTAGAGCCGACGCCGCAGACATCGCACGGTGACGGCGACCACGAGCGCTACGCCCACTATGTCCAGAAGGACAAGATCATGGCGAGCGCCCTCGAGGGGACGCCGGTCGTCGCGCTCTGCGGCAAGGTCTGGGTGCCGGGCCGGGACCCGAAGAAGTACCCGGTGTGTCCCATGTGCAAGGAGATCTACGAGTCCATGGGCGCCGGCGGCGACAAGGACAAGGGCGGCAAGGACAAGAAGTAGCCGCGAGAGGCAGCGGGCGAGAAGTGGTGGCCCGCGCCGCCGCGGAAGGTTCCTGAGTCAGCTGCGAAAGGCCCCCGAGGTGCGCATCTGTCGTGCCATGGGGGCCTTTGTGCTGCCTCCGCAACCGTTGCGCTCAGTGGTCTGGACCTCCTAGCCTCCTCAGTGTTGTGCACAGCAAAACCGCCATTGCGTATGTTGCAACGACACTTCGGAGGCTGCCCCCATGAAGCTCCCCGTCCGAATGGCCGTGCCCCTGGCCGCACTTGCCCTCGCCGCCGCCTGCGCCCCCGGGACCTCGGACAACGGCTCCGCCGGGGACGACAAGAGCGGGACCCTGCGCGTCTGGCTCTTCCAGGAGGTCAACAACCAGCCGAAGCAGAAGGTCGTCGACGAGGCCGTCGCCGCCTTCGAGAAGTCCCACAAGGGCGCCGACGTCAAGGTCGAGTACATACCCGTCGAGACCCGCGCCGAGAAGATCAAGGCCGCCTTCAACGACCCGAAGAGCGCCCCCGACGTCATCGAGTACGGCAACACCGACACCGCCGGATACGTCAAGGACGGCGGCCTCGCCGACGTGAGCAAGGAGTTCGGCGCCTGGGCCGAGGCCAAGGACACCGACCCGACGGCCGAGGAGTCCGTGACCGTCGACGGAAAGATCTACGGCGCCCCCTACTTCGTCGGCGTACGCGCCCTCTACTACCGCACCGACGTCTTCAGGGACCTCAAGCTCGACGTCCCTACGACACAGGCCCAACTCGCCGCCACGGCACGGAAGATCCACGAGAAGAGGCCGGACCTGTACGGACTCGCGGTCGGCGGCGCCTACACGTACGGCGCCATGCCCTTCATCTGGTCCCAGGGCGGAGAACTCGCCGAGAAGAAGGGCGGATCGTACGAGTCGGCCGTCGACAGCCCGGCCGCGCGCAAGGGCATCGAGGCGTACACGTCTCTTTTCGGCGGCGACAACTGTCCCGCCGCGAAGTGCGCGGGCATGGGCGGCAACGACACCGTCACCGCGTTCGCCTCCGGCAAGGCCGGCATGGCCATCGGCGGCGACTTCAGCCACCAGGCCATGGAGGACGGCAAGGTGAAGGGCAAGTACGCCGTCGTGCCGCTGCCCGGCGTGGACAAGGGCGACATCGCCCCCGCCTTCGCGGGCGGCAACAACATCGGCGTACTCAAGAGCACCTCGCACCGCACGCTCGCCGTTGACCTCATGAAGAGCCTCGCCTCGAAGAAGACGCAGGGCGAACTCTTCGACGCGATGGGCTTCCTGCCCACATACACGGACGTCCGCGAGAGTGTCGCGAAGAAGGAGCCCTTCGTCGCGCCCTTCATCAAGACCCTCGGCGCCGGCGCCAAGTTCGTGCCCGCCTCGCCCGCCTGGGGCCAGATCGACGCCTCACTCGTCCTGCCGTCCATGTTCCAGGAGATCGTCAGCGGGCGTAAGGACGTGGCGACGGCCTCGCGGGACGCGGCGAAGAAGATGGACACTGCCTTCCGCACCGCGGGCTGACCACGTGGCCACCACCACCGCCCGCCGCACCGGCGCCTGGACCCCCTGGCTCTATCTCGCCCCCGCCCTGCTCCTCCTCGGCGGGCTCCTCGTCTATCCCGTCTACCAACTCGGCCTGATCTCGTTCCTCGAATACACCCAGGCCCAGGTCAGCGGCGGCGAGCCGACCACCTTCCAGGGACTCGGGAACTACGCGACCCTCTTCGCCGACGAGCAGTTCTGGCAGGTGCTGCTCGCCACGCTCCTGTTCGCCGCCGCGTGCGTCGTCTCCACCCTCGCCGTCGGCTGCGCCCTCGCCGTGCTGCTCACCCGCGTACGCGCGCTGCCCCGGCTCGCCCTCATGCTGGCCGCGCTCGGCGCCTGGGCGACCCCCGCCGTGACCGGCTCCACGGTCTGGATGTTCCTCTTCGACCCGGACTTCGGACCGGTCAACCGGGTGTTCGGGCTCGGCGACTTCTCGTGGACGTACGGCCGTTACAGCGCCTTCGCGCTGGTCCTGCTCGAAGTGGTGTGGTGCTCCTTCCCGTTCGTGATGGTCACCGTGTACGCGGGCATCAGGGCCGTCCCGGCGGAGGTCGTCGAGGCGGCGGCGCTCGACGGGGCCTCGCAGTGGCGGATCTGGCGCTCGGTGCTCGCACCGATGCTGCGGCCGATCCTCCTCGTCGTCACCGTCCAGTCGGTCATCTGGGACTTCAAGGTGTTCACCCAGATCTACGTCATGACGAACGGCGGCGGCATCGCGGGCCAGAACCTGGTACTCAACGTGTACGCGTACCAAAAGGCCTTCGCGTCCAGCCAGTACAGCCTCGGCTCGGCGATCGGCGTCGTCATGCTGCTGATCCTGCTCGCCGTCACGCTCGGCTACCTGCGGATCCTGCGCCGCAGAGGGGAGGAGCTGTGAATCCGGTACGGGCGAGGGTGCGGAGGCCGTGGCGCCTCGCCGCCGAGGCGTCGGCCCTCCTGATCGCCCTCGTCGTCGCCTTCCCCCTCTACTGGATGGTGCTCGGCGCCCTCAAACCGGCCGGCGAGATCGAGTCGACCGAGCCGAGACCTTGGACGCTCGCCCCCTCCCTCGACTCCTTCCGGCGCGTCTTCCAACAGGAGGAATTCGGCCGGTACTTCCTCAACAGCCTGATCGTCGCGGGCACCGTCGTCGTGGTCTCCGCCCTCGTCGCATTCCTCGCGGCGACCGCGGTGACAAGGTTCCGGTTCAGGTTCCGCACGACGCTTCTCATCATGTTCCTGGTCGCGCAGATGGTGCCCGTCGAGGCCCTCACCATTCCGCTCTTCTTCCTCATGCGGGATTTCGGGCAGCTCAACACACTCGGTTCACTGATCCTGCCCCACCTGGCGTTCTCCCTGCCGTTCGCCGTGTGGATGCTCCGGGGCTTTGTGAAGGCCGTCCCTGAAGCGCTTGAGGAAGCCGCGTACATCGACGGGGCGAGCCGCACCCGGTTCCTCTGGCAGATCCTTTTCCCGCTGGTCTTTCCCGGCCTCGTGGCGACCAGCGTCTTCTCGTTCATCTCCACCTGGAACGACTTCCTGTTCGCGAAGTCCTTCATCATCAGCGACACCTCACAGTCGACCCTGCCCATGGCCCTGCTCGTCTTCTTCAAGCCCGACGAGAACGACTGGGGCGGCATCATGGCGGCGTCGACGGTAATGACCATTCCGGTACTGGTCTTCTTCGTACTCGTACAGCGGCGCCTGGTGTCCGGGCTCGGCGGCGCGGTTAAGGACTGACGTCAGTGACTTCGGCAGATCTCATTCCCGCACCCCGCCGGACGGCGCCCGGTGACGGGCTCCACGAACTCGGCGACGCCACCACCGTCGACGCCGGCGCGGGCACCGAGGGCGTCGCCCGCTGGCTGCGCTCGGCCGTCGGAGCGGCCACGGGCCTCGGCCTGCACCCCGCCGGCACCGGCGCTGACCTGCGCGACGGTGAAACCCGTATAGAGCTGCGCATCGACCCGGAACTCGGCCCGGAGGCCTACCGGATGACCGTCGACCGGCGGACCGTCCGTATCGAAGGAGGCGGCGCGGCCGGCGTCTTCTGGGGCGCCCAGACCTTCCGTCAGCTCCTCGGCCCCGACGCGTTCCGGCGCGCACCCCTCGAACCGGGCCGCAGGTGGACCGTCCCCACCGGCACCGTCGAGGACGCCCCCCGCTTCGCCTGGCGCGGCCTGATGCTCGACGTGGCACGCCACTTCATGCCCAAGGACGGGGTCCTGCGCTATCTCGACCTGCTCGCCGCGCACAAACTGAACGTCTTCCACTTCCACCTCACCGACGACCAGGGATGGCGCGTCGAGATCAAGCGCCACCCCAGGCTCACGGAGCAGGGCGCCTGGCGCGCACGCACGAAATTCGGCCACCGCGCCTCACCTCTGTGGGACGACCGTCCGCACGGCGGCTTCTACACGCAGGACGACATCCGGGAGATCGTCGCGTACGCCGCCGAACGGCATATCCGTGTCGTCCCCGAGATCGATGTCCCCGGCCACTCCCAGGCGGCCATCGCGGCCTATCCGGAACTCGGCAACACGGACGTCGTCGACACCGCCTCCCTCACCGTCTGGGACAACTGGGGAGTAACCCCGAACGTACTCGCGCCGACCGACCACACGCTGCGCTTCTACGAGGGCGTATTCGAGGAACTCCTCGGCCTCTTCCCCGCCGACGTCTCGCCGTTCATTCACATCGGCGGCGACGAGTGCCCCAAGGACCAGTGGAAGCAGTCGCCCACCGCGCAGGCCCGGATCGCCGAACTCGGCCTGAAGGACGAGGACGAGCTCCAGTCCTGGTTCATCCGGCACTTCGACACCTGGCTCACCGAACGCGGCCGCCGCCTCATCGGCTGGGACGAGATCCTGGAGGGCGGCCTCGCCCCCGGCGCCGCCGTGTCGTCCTGGCGCGGCTACCAGGGCGGCATCACCGCAGCCCGAGCCGGACACGACGTCGTCATGTGCCCCGAGCAGCAGGTGTACCTGGACCACCGTCAGGCGCCGGGCGACGACGAGCCGATGCCCATCGGATACGTGCGCACGCTGGAGGACGTCTACCGTTTCGAGCCCGTCCCCCCGCAGCTCACCGAGGAGGAGGCGCGGCACGTCCTGGGCACCCAGGCCAACGTGTGGACCGAGGTGATGGAGAGCCAGGCCCGCGTCGACTACCAGGTGTTCCCGCGCCTGGCCGCCTTCGCCGAGGTCGCCTGGAGCGCCCTGCCCGCACCCGCCGAGCGCGACTACGCGGACTTCCGGCGCCGAATGACCGCCCACTACGGCCGCCTCGACGCCCTCGGCGTCGGCTACCGCCCGCCCACGGGACCCCTTCCGTGGCAGCAGCGACCGGGTGTGCTCGGACGCCCGATCGAGGGGGCGCCCCCGAACGTGTGAGACGCCCGCCGTACGCGTGCCCCGGGGCTTCGGCCCTGGGACCGTGGGACCGCACGAAAAGCCTTACAAAAATCACCGAAGAGTGGCAATGCGCACTGACCGGTGACCAGGGGCGAAATCGATCTATCTCCCTGGTCCTCGGGGCGAAAGCCTCCTAGCGGACCCCCTCGCCGGGCCCCCGGGAAGATGTGCCAGAGTTGCCACGTCCGGCCTGTCAGCACGTACCGTACGGCGGAACAGGCGTAACGGCGCGAACGACGGTTCACATGCCGGAGCCGCCGGGCGAAGTGCCGGACATCGGGAAGGGGCAGCCGGTTTGACCACGCACGCAACGCAGGCCGTGACGCTCCCGGGCTCGCTCGACGAGGCCGTGGCAGCACTCGCCGCCATGCCCGCCGCGGTCCCGGTCGCGGGCGGCACCGATCTGATGGCCTCGGTCAACGCCGGACTGCTGCGCCCCGCCGCCCTGGTCGGCCTCGGCCGCATCAGCGAGATCCGCGGCTGGCAGTACCAGGACGGTCACGCTCTGCTCGGAGCCGGCCTCACCCACGCCCGCATCGGACGCCCCGACTTCGCCGCCCTGATCCCCGCGCTCGCGGCCGCGGCCCGCGCCGCCGGACCGCCCCAGATCCGTAACGCGGGCACCCTCGGCGGCAACATCGCGTCCGCCGCCGCGACCGGCGACACGCTGCCCGTCCTGGCCGCCCTCGAAGCCACGCTCATCATCGCGGGCCCCGGCGGCGCGCGGCGTGAGGTCCCCGTCTCCCACCTGCTCGCGGGCATGGAGATGCTCAGCCCCGGCGAACTCGTCGGCTTCGTGCGCGTGCCGCTCCTGCACGCCCCGCAGACCTTCCTCAAGGCCACCGGCCGTACCGGCCCCGGACGCGCACTCGCGTCCGTCGCGCTCGTCCTCGACCCCGCGAGGCGCGGCGTGCGGTGTGCGGTCGGCGCTGTCGCGCCCATGCCGCTGCGGCCCCTGGAGGCCGAGCAGTGGGTGGCCTCGCTCATCGACTGGGACGGCGAGCGGATGCTCGTGCCCGAGGCGCTGACCGCGTTCGGCGAGTACGTCGCCGCGGCCTGCATCCCCGACGCCGCCCCGGCCCCGGACGGCACCCAGGAACAGCTGCCGCCCGCCGTACTGCACCTGCGGCGCACGGTCGCCGCGCTGGCCCGACGTGCACTTGGGAGGGCGCTGTCGTGACTGACGAGCACAACCACGGTGGCCACGGCGGCCACCAGGGCGGCGGCTGGGAGCCGCTGCCCCAGGGGGACTACGACGCGGACGCCACCGCCTTCGTGCAGCTCCCCGAGGGTGGCCTGCCCGACGTGCCGCTGGCCGCGCCGGGACACGGTTACGTACCGCCGCAGATCACCATCGCGCCCGGCGGCCCCGCGGCCACGGACCCGGCGGCGACGGGCGTGTGGGTGCTGCCGCCCGACGTGACGGGCGCGCAGGCGGCCACGGGCGCGGCGACCGGCGAGGTGCACTGGCCCGAACCTGCCGAACACGCCGAACGCGCCGAACCGGCCGCTCCGGAGGCGATGCCTGCGTACGGCCACGGGGCCGGAGCGACCGGGCAGTGGAACTTCTCGGACGTCGAGCACCAGGCGTCGCCCGCCCACGACCATGCCGTGGCCGAGCCGGCGGGGCAGCCGGGACAGACCGGGCAGTGGTCGATTCCGGTCATCGCCGAAGGGGATCTTCCGGACGAGTCGGGCGAGTTCACCACATCGTCCATCGCCGCGCAGTGGGGCCGGACGCCTCCGGCGACGCTGCCGGGGGGCGCGGTGGCGCCCTGGGCGGCGGAGGAGTGGGCGCGGGAGCCTTCACGCGGAGTTCAGGAGGGCGAGTTCGAGCCCGATCCCGAGTTCGAGCCCGAAGTCGCGCCGGAGCAGGCGCAGGGGAACGTAAGCGGCATACACGCCGTACATGGTGAACACGGCGAACACGGCGAACACGGCGAACCCGAGCTGGTCGGGACGGCGGACGGCGAGGCGCACGCCTTCGCGGACGTGGCCGCCGAGTCGGCGGAGGAGCCGGTGCGTATGCCGGCGGCCGAGGCTTCGGAGTTCGCGGAGATCCCCGAGGGCCCGGAGACCTCTGAGGCTCCTGAGGCCACCGAGGCCCCCGACGTCACCGAAGCCCCCGCTCCTGAGGACGCCGCCTCCGAGGACGCCGCCCCCGAGGAGCCCGCCCCCGACGCCGTGGTCGTGCCCCTCCACGACGATCACCCCCTCGCCTCCTACGTCCTGCGGGTCAACGGCACCGACCGTCCCGTCACCGGCGCCTGGATCGGCGAGTCCCTGCTCTACGTCCTGCGCGAGCGCCTCGGCCTCGCCGGGGCCAAGGACGGCTGCTCGCAGGGCGAGTGCGGTGCCTGCAACGTGCAGGTCGACGGCCGCCTCGTGGCCTCCTGCCTCGTGCCCGGCGCCACCGCCGCCGGCAGCGAAGTACGCACCGTGGAGGGCCTGGCCGCCGACGGGCAGCCCTCCGACGTGCAGCGCGCCCTCGCCGGCCGCTGCGCCGTTCAGTGCGGATTCTGCGTGCCCGGCATGGCGATGACCGTGCACGACCTCCTCGAGGGCAACCCGGCCCCCACCGAACTGGAGACCCGGCAGGCGCTGTGCGGCAACCTGTGCCGCTGCTCCGGCTACCGCGGGATCCTGGACGCCGTGCAGCAGGTCGTCACCGAACGCGAGGCGACGGCGACGGGCGCGACCACCGCGACGGACCCGACGGGCCCCACCGCCTCCGCGGGTGACGCCGGGGGCGAGGCCCGCATCCCGCACCAGGCGGGACCCAGCGCGACCGAAGGTATTCAGGACGGAGGCCTGGCGTGAGTGACGAAGCAACAGCCACCGCGCCCGCGGCCCCCGTGGCCGAGCCACTGCCGCACGGTCTCGGGGCCTCCCTGCCGCCCGCCGAGGCGCGCGCCAAGACGGAGGGCACCTTCCCTTACGCCGCCGACCTGTGGGCCGAGGGCCTGCTGTGGGCGGCCGTCCTGCGCTCCCCGCACCCGCACGCGCGCATCCTCTCCATCGACACCACCCACGCGCGCGAGATGCCCGGCGTACGCGCCGTCATCACGCACGAGGACGTCCCTGGAGCACCCCTCCCCGGCCACCGTGCCGCGGACCGCCCGGTGTTCGCCTCCGACGTCGTACGCCACCACGGCGAGGCCATCGCGGCCGTCGCCGCCGACCACCCGGACACCGCGCGCATGGCCGCGGCGGCCGTCATCGTCGAGTACGACGTGCTCGAACCGGTCACCGACCCCGAGCAGTCCTTCGCCGCCGAGCCCCTGCACCCCGACGGCAACCTGATCCGCCACATCCCCCTGCGCCACGGCGACCAGGACGCGGTCGGCGAAATCGTTGTCGAGGGCCAGTACCGCATCGGCCGCCAGGACCCGGCCCCCATCGGTGCCGAGGCCGGCCTCGCCGTCCCGCGGCCCGACGGGGGAGTGGAGCTCTACATCGCCTCCACCGACCCGCACGGCGACCGCGACCTCGCCGCCGCCCGCTACGGCCTCGAACCCGAGCGCGTGAAGGTCGTGGTCACGGGCGTGCCCGGGGCGACCGGTGACCGCGAGGACCAGAGCTTCCAACTCCCGCTCGGCCTGCTCGCGTTGAGGACCGGCTGCCCGGTCAAGCTCACCGCTACGCGCGAGGAGTCCTTCCTCGGCCACGCCCACCGCCACCCCACCCTCCTGCGCTACCGCCACCACGCGGACGCCGAGGGCAAGCTGGTCAAGGTCGAGGCGCAGATCCTCCTCGACGCGGGCGCGTACGCCGACACGTCCTCGGAGGCGCTCGCCGCCGCCGTCTCCTTCGCCTGCGGCCCGTACGTCGTCCCGCACGCCTTCATCGAGGGCTGGGCGGTACGCACCAACAACCCGCCCTCCGGCCACGTACGCGGAGAAGGCGCCCTCCAGGTCTGCGCCGCGTACGAGGCACAGATGGACAAGCTGGCGAAGAAACTCGGCATCGACCCGGCGGAGCTGCGTCTGCGCAACGCCCTGGCGACGGGCGACGTGCTCCCGACCGGGCAGACGGTGACGTGCCCGGCGCCGGTCGCCGAACTGCTGGGCGCGGTACGGGACTTCCCGTTGCCGGAGCTTCCCAGGGACACCCCCGAGGACGAGTGGCTGCTGCCCGGCGGCCCCGAGGGCGCGGGCGAACCGGGTGCGGTGCGCCGCGGCGTCGGCTACGGCATCGGCATGGTGCACATGCTCGGCGCGGAAGGCACCGACGAGGTGTCGACGGCGACGGTGAAGGTCCACGACGGCGTGGCGACGGTCATCTGCGCTGCCGTGGAAACCGGCCAGGGCTTTACTACTTTGGCGAGGCAGATCGTCCAGGACACCCTCGGCATCGACGAGGTCCAGGTCGCCCCGGTCGACACGGACCAGCCACCGGCCGGCCCCGGCTGCCGCGGCCGCCACACGTGGGTGTCCGGCGGAGCGGTCGAACGCGCCGCGAAAATGGTCCGCACCCAGCTTCTCCAGCCCCTGGCGCACAAGTTCGGCATGTCCACGGAGCTGCTCCAGATCGCCGACGGCAAGATCACGTCGTACGACGGAGTCCTGTCGACGACGGTCACCGAGGCGATGGACGGCAAGGAACTGTGGGCCACGGCCCAGTGCCGCCCGCACCCCACCGAACCCCTCGACGCCGACGGCCAGGGCGACGCCTTCGTGGGCCTCGCGTTCTGCGCGATCCGCGCGGTGGTCGACGTGGACATCGAACTCGGATCCGTACGGGTCGTGGAACTCGCGGTAGCCCAGGACGTGGGCAGGGTGTTGAACCCGGCTCAGCTGGCGGCCCGTATCGAGGCGGGCGTCACGCAGGGCGTGGGCGCGGCCCTCACGGAGAACCTCCGCACCCCGCGCGGCCTGGTCCGCCACCCCGACTTCACGGGCTACGCGCTCCCGACGTCCCTGGACGCCCCCGACATCCGCATCGTCAAACTGGTCGAGGAACGGGACGTGGTGGCCCCCTTCGGAGCGAAGGCGGCGAGCGCGGTCCCGGTGGTCGCGTCCCCGGCGGCAGTGGCCTCAGCGGTCCGCGCCGCGACGGGCCGCCCGGTCAACCGCCTCCCGATCCGGCCGCAGGCGGCGGTGGTCACGACGCCGGTGGCGTCGGCCATGGCGACGTCAACGGAGTGACTCCGTCGGTGTGTTGGGGGTAGAGCGGTCGTGGCATCAACGAGATGAGGCCGCAAGCGCGCCCCGCCCGTTGCGACTTGTGACGTGTCGTGTCGTTGTGTGACGTGTTGTTGATGGACTCGGCACCGGGCCGCGTGTGAACTGACAGTGCGCATGGCTAGAGTTGTTGTCGAGACTTCGTAGGCGAGGGTGCCGGCCGATGGACCTTCGGCGGGCAACGCGACGGGACGAGCGGTCCGGACGACGCCGGCGTCGCCGCTCGACGAGCGGTCTGTACG